>JAEWPX010000129.1 GCA_023399375.1 Pseudomonadota bacterium
GTGGAAGGCGTATTCCTCAAATATGCGCCTTCCGCCGCGCAAAACGACCGCCCAGGCCGACCAACCTGTTCCCCAAAAGAATATCCTATGAATCCGACCACCACTCCTTCCGCTCCCCCCTTGCTTCTGACTCTTGGCGACGCCAACGGCATCGGACCGGAACTCGTCTGCCGGCTCCTTTCGGAGGAACCCCAATGCCGCGCATCCCTGCGCCTTGGGCTGATCGGCCCCGAAGCGGCCCTTGTCGCCCACTGCGAGCGTTTTTCTCTGCCCAGGTTCTGGACGCCGCTTCCTGCCGACAACCCCGACGCCCTCGCAACCTCGCCGCCCGGCGTCTATCTGCTGACGCCGCCGCGCCTGGAAGGGCTGCCGGTCACGCCCGGCAAGGAGACGCCCGCCGGGGGACTCGCCGCCGGCGAATCCCTGGAATACGCAACGACGGTCCTGGCCCGCCATCCCGACTGGGGCCTCGTCACCGGGCCGCTCTCCAAGGCGGCGCTCAACGCGGCCGGTTTCGCCTTTCCGGGGCATACGGAATTTCTCGCCGAACGCTCGGGCGTGGGCCCGTCAGGCGTGTGCATGCATCTGTGCGGGCCGGTGCTGCGGGTCAGCCTCGTCACCACCCATCCGCCCCTGGCCCGGGTGCCGTCGCTCGTCACCTACGACCGCGTGGCGCTGTGCCTGGCGCTCACCTGGGATTACGTGAAGCGGCTGGGCCTGTCGGACAAGCCCATTGCCGTCTGTGGGCTCAATCCCCATGCCGGGGAGGGCGGCTTGCTCGGGAGCGAGGACGAGGTCGTGGTGCGCCCGGCCGTGGCGGCGGCCGTGGCCAAGGGCATACGCGCCATGGGGCCGCTGCCGGCGGATACGGTCTTTCACCGGGCGGTGGGGGGGGAATTCTCCGCCATCCTGGCCATGTACCACGACCAGGGACTGCCGCCGCTCAAGATGCTGCACTTTCGCGAGACGGTGAACGTCACACTGGGCCTGCCTTTCGTGCGCACCTCCGTCGGCCACGGCACGGCCTTCGCGCTCGTCGGCACGGGCGAGGCCGACACAGGCAGCCTGCGTGCGGCGTTGCGCTTGGCGCGGCGGCTGACCGGCGGGGAAGGGGATGCGTAGACGACGCAGAGGGGCGGCCTGTCCGCGCCGGCTGTGGCTCCTGTTCGTATTGCTGCTGCTTGGCGCAACGCGCGCCCTGGCCGGCAGCGATGCCGACCGGCTGCTTTATTCTTCGCATGACGCTCTTGTCGCAGCCCGCCAGGCCGCGGCAGCCGGCGACCCGTCCCTTGCCCCGGCCCTGCTGCGACTCCGTGAGGAGTGCGCGGACGCCATGGTCGCCGGCCCCTTCACGGTCACGGCCAAAACGACGACGCCGCCGGGCGGCGACGCCCACGACTACGCCAGCCTCGCCCCCTATTGGTGGCCCGATCCGGACAAGCCGGACGGCCAGCCTCCACTGCACCGCGACGGCGAGGTTTATCCCCCCTCGCGGCTTGGCGACGTCGCCAGCCTGGAGAGTCTGACCGAGAGTGTTTGCACGTTGGCCCTGGGCTATTGGTACACCGGCGACGAGGCCATGGCCGGGCGGGCGGCGCTGTTGTTGCGCACGTTTTTCCTCGATCCGGCAACGGCCATGCGGCCGCATTTGCGATTTGCCCAGATGACGCCCGGCAAGGCGCAGGGATCGGGATTCGGCATCATCGACGCGCGCCGCCTTCCGGAAGTGTGCGACGCGGCGACGCTGCTTTCCGGTTTGCGGGCCTGGAGCGAAGCGGACATGGCCGGATTGCGGGCCTGGGTCGCCGCCTATCTCGATTGGCTATTGGAGAGTCCCCAAGGCCGGCAGGCGCGCGAGGCCCGAAACAACCACGGCAGTTGGTACGACGTCCAGGTCGCCGGCTGCGCGCTTTTCTGCGGCCGGCCGCAGCAGGCCAGGGAAGCCTTGGCGCGGTTTCCCGAGCGCGTGGCCGCCCAGATTGCGCCGGACGGCGCGCAGCCGCTGGAGCTCGCCCGCACGCGGTCGCTGAGCTACAGCCTGAGCAACCTGGAAGCGCTGTTTCGCCTGATGTTCCTCGGCGACCGGCTCGGGTTCGACTTGTGGCATCCTGCCGCAACGGACAAGGGCGGCCCCAGGCGGGCGCTGGAATTCCTCATGCCGTACCTGGGCCAGGGCGCGCCCTGGCCCTCCAAGCAGATCACGCCGGTGGGGCATGCGCAAGGACAGGCGCTGCTGCTGCGACTGGCCGCCCTGCATTACGACGATCCGGCTTATGGCGCGGCATTCGCCCGGGTGTTCGGGAAGAAGGGCGTCGAGCGCCGCGTCTGGCTCCTGTATCCGGCGCAGCCGGGCGGCCGGTCCGGGGCGGCGGTTTCCCCTACGCCACCACCCAGACGGCCAGACCTTTGGCCGCCTGGATGATCTTGGTCGAGACGCTGCCGAAGAGGAATTCCTCCTGCTTGGACACGCCGCGGCGGCCGACAACCACCGTGCCGTAGTCGCCTTCGTCGGCCAGGCGCAGGATCTCCAGGGCGATGCTCGTGCCGATGCTGCACTCGCGCGATTCGCGAAGCGGCGAACGGCAGCTCTCCACGAAGCGCGTCTCCACCCAGGCGGGCGGGAGGCCCGCGGCGAGCAGCATGTCGCGGGCGTCGGTCAGGGCCTGGTGCGTGAGGGTCACGCGGTGCGCGCATTCCTCCTTCCAGGACGCGTCGTCGGGAAACAGGTCGCGGTCGGGCGGCCGTTCGATGGCCGCCACGGTCACGAGGCGCTGCGGTCCCGAACCGGCCATGGCCGCGGTGTAGGCCACGGCGCGCCGGGAGTTTTCCGAGCCGTCGAAGGCGATGAGGATTTTTTCGGTATTCATGGCCGCTCCATTTGGCGATGGGGTCAGCACTGGCCGCGCACGGCGTCGAGCGCCCGCTCGAGGTCGCGGATGAGGTCGGGCGTGGCGTCGTAAAAGACGTTGGCCGCCATGGAAAAGCGCAGCAGCACGTTGTTGAGCGCTTCCGGCACGTAGGGGAAGAGCTTGCGCAGGTTGACGATGCGGTTGGGGAACATGATGGAGCAGTCTTGCGTCGTGATGCGGGCGCGGACTTCCGGCGAGACGGACTGCGTGGTGTGCTGCCCCATGCCGACGAGGAACTGGATGATGTTGCCCAGGCCAAAGAGGTCCAGGCCGAAGGGGCTGTCCTGGAAGTCGAAGGTGTAGTCGAAATCGATCCAGGTATAGGTCCCGGAGTCGTAGCGCACGTAGAGGTGGTCGCGGCGGACGTCGCCGTGCTTTTCGTTGCGCGCGTGCAGCCAGGCGATGGCCTGGCAGGCCTCGATGAAGTGCGCGAGCACCTCCGGGAAGAGTTCGAAGAAATAGTCCCGGTGGGGCATTTCCAGGGCCTCGATCTTTTCGTCCAGGCGCTTGCCCGGCACCACGTCGAGGATGCGCACGGGGTTGCCCGCGGTATCGGGGATGGTTTCGCCCTGCATGAAGCGGTCGTCGCCGCGCACGAGGTCGAGGATGCGCGATTCCTTGCGCGGACTGCGCGTGCAGGTGACGACCATGGACCCGATGGTCATGGGAAAGGATTCGTGGAACACGAGCTTGACGAGGCGGCGCTCGCCGGTTTCCAGGTCGCGGCAGCGTTTGACCCAGAATTTGGGGTCTTCCAGGCCGAAACGGCGTTCGGCCTCGTCGCGCAGCACCAGGAAATGGCGCTCCCCCAGGGCGATGACGTCGCCGTGGCCGATGCGCATGAATTCCGTGGTGTCGGTATAGATTTCCCCCACGTGCCGGGCGGGAAAATCCGGGGCCAGACGGGCGAGCAGTGCGCGGGCGGATGGGGGCAAGGCGACCTCGTTGCGTTCGTTTTTCCGTATCTATGCACCAAAGCGGCATATGGGGCAATGGCTGGCCGGGAATTCCCGCCACGGCGGCCGGTGGTTGGGGGAGGGTACAAGGGCGCTTGTCCCGCACCGCGGAAAAAGGCAAGGCGTTTGAAAGACTCCGGTTATCGCGGATTGCCGGGAAGCGGACGGAATCGGACGCAGGCGCGGCCGGGAGCGGGTCGCGAAAGGGGAGGGCGATGGTGACGACGACTGGGCGGGGCGGCGGCGGATGGACGGGCAAGGCGTTCTGGTGCGCCCTGTGGGCGGCGCTTGGTGTGTATCTCCTTTCCCGCACGGCCAGGATGAACGCCGACCCGGACCTTTGGGGCTACCTCGCTTTTGGCCGGCTTTTCTGGGAGGGCGGCTTTCCCTACAAGGACGTCTTCGCCTTCACGCCCGTCAAGGACGCCTGGGTCTACCACGAGTGGCTGCTCGGGGTGCTTTATTACAAGGCCGTGGCGTATTTCGGCCTCGAATTCCTGCAATGGATCAAGTACGCCGCGCTCCTGGCGACGCTTGCGCCCCTTGTGCTCGTGGCCGTGCGTCGGGGCGGGCGGCAGGCCACGGCGTACTGCGCCATCCTCTACGTCATGCCCGTCTTCGCCATGAATGCGAGCCCCGTGCGGGCCAAGGTTTTTTCCCATCTGTTCTTCGCCGTCACGGTGCTGGTGCTGGAGCTGTGCCGCCGCAAGCGTTTCGCCTATGCGTTGTGGCTCCTGCCCTTGTTCGCCTTCTGGGCCAATCTGCACGGCGAAGTAGCGGTGGGGTTTCTCGCGCTTGGCGCGTACGGCGTGGGCGCGTTTTTAAACGGCGAGCGGAGCCTGGCCGCGCGTTACGCGCTCGTGCTTCTCGGCTGCTTCGCCGCCTCGTGCATCACGCCCTACGGGCCGGGGGTGTGGAAATTCTTCCTTTACGCCTGGGGCCATCCCCGGCCGGACATCCTGGAGTGGCAAAACATTTTTCATTTCGGCCGGGACAACCCGGGTTTTGGCGTCTTCTTCGTGACGCTGGCACTCATCGTCGTGGCCGCCGCGATATTGGGCAAGGGCAGGCGCGAGGCGGTTTCGCTGCTTATGCTGTTCGGGTTCCTGTTCGCCGCGGCCAAGTCCGTGCGCATGCTGACCTACCTGTGCCTGGCCATCGTTTTGTATGTGCCGGCCTATCTGGACGCGTATGCGCAGCGGCTGGCCGCGCGGCTTGCGCCGTTTCGCCCGGTGGTTTTGCCGTGTCTGGCCCTGGCGGCCCTGGGCTACGGCGTGTGGCAGGGGGAGGCACTTCGGCGACGGGGCATCGCGCGCATCATGGTCGCGGACGTTGCCGCCTACGACCCGAACGCCGGCTTCATGTATTATCCCGTGGACGGCCTGCGCCACATCCTGGCCACGAAGCGTGGGGGGCGGATCATGCCGCAATTCGCATGGGGCGAGTATCTGCTGTGGGAGCTGCCGCCGTCATTTCGGATCGGCATGGATGGCCGCTACGAGACGGTCTACGACGACGCCTATAGCGACGCCTATTTCGCTTTCGTGAACGGTAAAAGCGATGCCGGGGCATTCCTCGACAAATACGGCGCGGACATCGTGGTGCTCAAGAAATCGGAGAAGGCCTGGGAGAACATGCGTCGCCTGCCGGATTGGGAGGAGACGTTCGGCAACGAGGGCTACAGCGTATTTTATAGAAAGGCGTCGGTCCAGACTGCGCCGCGATTATAGTCGTCCAGTCAGGCAGAGCCAGCATCATAGCCGCGACAGATCGACATTATCTTGTTGTGCCGCTATGGCATGGAGAGAACGGGAGATGCCCTTTTCGGGTATGCTGATTACTTTGTAACAAGTGCATTCTTTTGGAGATACTCTTTCGCCGCTTCGCTGCCGAGATCGGCGGCCTTGTTGATGAAGAAAATGGATTTGTCCGTCTTTTTGAGCTTGGCGTAGCATAATCCTAGCGCACAAAGCGCATCGTGTCCCGCAGGATTGTCTTTGAGTGCGTCTTTCAGATAATGAAGCGCCGGATAATATTCGCCGTTCGTGAGAAGCACTGTCCCGATCTCCAAAAAAGATTCGTATTTTCCTTTCCAGTGGGGAGAGACGTATTTCATTCTGATGAATATCAGTATCGCAGGAAATAAAGCTGAGGCTATGTAAACAAGATTTTTGTTGTACAATACTGTGATTGTTACTGCCAGAAGCGAGAGAAAAAAATATACGACTGAATAATCCCTGATATAAAATTGATTGATGGGGCCAACCGAGAAGGCAAGAAAGACCCCCATGACGATATCGTTGGGGTATCTCCTCTTGAAATAGAGGAAGAGACTTATAACGAGTGCAGCTACAAGTATTATGATGACTGTGAGCGGCAAGAATGCAATCAATAGATGCATTGCGGATTTCGTCATGGTGTTCTCGCGTCGTGTTGAATATGAATAAATAGAGATATCGTACAAAAAAACAAACTGGCCGTGATCATTTTATTGTAGGTACGTATTTTTTGAGACAGTTAACGTGTCTGTGGATATATGTAAAGGAGACAGCAGCGTAATACTTGCAAGACTCTGTTTGCCCCGATTGTTGGGCCGCGAGGCGCGCAGTTGTGACCAATTGCTTTCAGGTCCAGGATGTTTTCGCCCTGTTGACGGCATTTGCCAGCCAAGGAAGGCACGCCTCACAACAACCGGCCTTGATATTAAACTTTTCTGAATGTACTATAATTATTTAACATTACAATATATTATTAACAATTCCCACGCAGCGGTCTCAATCATAAAATTGGTTGTTCTCGAAAAAATGTTCGCTCTTTTCGAGGACGCGACACGAGGCGCTACGCCCCGGCAACCGGCCGCCGCCTGCGCGCGCCGATCGGATGCAAGCTATCCCTTGCCCACACTCGCTCCGGCATGTAGAAAAAATCGGAGGCATGCAGCGCGACGCTGCATGCCGCTCGTAGAAAAACCTTTCCGCACATGGGGTGTCACACCTTTTTGCAGCCGTAAAACGGCGGCAGCTGCGGGCTCCATGCGAAACAGCGTAAAACGGACATCGAAACCATGCCCCAGGCCGATCATAAACCTTCATTTCGCGCATTGAGACGCGTTCGCGCGCTGGTTGCGGACGATTCGTCCGTGATGCAGCACGTGCTGCGCAGCATCCTGCAAAAGCTCGGCGTGCCGGAGGTCCACGTGGCCGGCAACGGCGCGCAGGCCCTGGACTTGCTCAAGGCCAACGCCGCCATCAACATCGTGTTCGCTGATTTGAAGATGCCAAAGTTGTCGGGGATGGGGCTGCTCGTCACGCTGCGCGGTTCGGAGAACTTCAAAGACCTCCCCGTGGTAATCGTCAGCAGCGAAGGCGGCACGGACAGCATCCTCGAAGCCGGCCGCCACGGTGCGACCGCCTACCTCGTCAAGCCATTTTCCCTGGAGAACGTGGCGGCCGTGCTGCGCAGGATATTCCCCGAAGAACCAGCGTAACGCGAAGTGTTGTAAGCCCCGGCGCGGCGCCTCAGGCGGAAGCGTTTTCTCCGTTCCGCCGAAAACGGACGATGGCATCCTCCACGGCGCGGATTTCCTTCCCAAGGATTGTCAATGATGCCTCAAGGTTCTCCGCATTTTCCTCCAGGAGGGCGCCTTCGAGGGTTTCTGCGAACGCAGCGATGCGTTCTGCACCGAGCTGGCGGGAAACGCCCTTGAGAGTGTGCACGAACACCTGCAATTCCTTCGTATCCCCCGCGTGTCGGAGAAAGATGAACTCGAACTTGTCGGCATTGAATTTTTCGAGAAAGCCGTCGCAGACGTCTTCATACAGTTCCCGGTCCATACCCAGCCGTGCCATGCCGGCCGCAACGTCGAGGATGTCCCGATCTTCCCCGCCGGTCTGCCCATACGCCCGCGCCGAACCGAGTCTGGGGTCTTCGGGCTGCGAACAAACGATGACCGCATGGCCGCCGAGGGGCTGCAGCTTCGCGGCGAGGTTTTCGAGGTCGATCGGTTTGGCCAGGAAATCCTCCATCCCTGCCTGGAAGCATTGCTGCTTGATGGAATCGAGGGTGTAGGCCGTCATGGCGATGAGCCGCGTTTGACGGTTGAGCGCCGCCGCGCCGCCGCGGATGCGTTTCGCCAGCTCGAAACCGTTCATGCCGGGCATCTCGATGTCGAGGAACACGACATCGAACGGTTCCTGCTGCAGCAGGGCGAGCGCCTGCTCGCCGGAAGCGGCGAGGATCGGGCGCTGCCCGAGCATGGCGAACATCTTCTCGGCGACCATGAGGTTGGTCGGCGTGTCGTCGACCACCAGTATCCGAAGCGCTCCGTGCCGGTCCGATCCCGCGTCGTGGGCAGAGGACGCCTGCGTGCCGTCATCTTGCCCCATGCCCTCGGGCAGACGCAGGGTGACGGAGAATTCGCTGCCGACACCCGGCACGCTGACGACGCTGATGCCGCCGCCCATGAGTTCCACGAGCTGCTTGCAGATCGCAAGCCCCAGGCCCGTGCCCCCGTACTTGCGGCTCATCGAATTGTCGGATTGGGTGAACGGCTCGAAGATGTTGGTGAGCTGGCTCGTTTCGATGCCGATTCCGGAATCCTTCACGGCGATGGAAACGGCGTAGAGGCCGGCGGGTTCCACCTTGTCCACACGCACGGCGATGCGGATCTCGCCGAACTGTGTGAACTTGATGGCGTTGTGCGTCAGATTGAAGAGGATTTGCCGGATCCGGGACGGGTCACCGCTGCACACGATGCCGGCGTCTCCCGTGTAATCGATGTGAATTTTCAGTTTCTTCCGCTCGGCGATGGGGCGCAGGATCTTGACGGTCGCGGTGATCAGATCGCTCAGGTTGAAGTCGATGCGCTCCAGCGCGAGCTTGCCGGCTTCTATCCGGGAAAGGTCGAGCAGGTCGTTGACGATGTCGAGCAAATGCAGGGAAGAATCCTTGATGATGTTCGCGCACTCCTTTTGCTCTTCATTAAGGGACGTATGCAGGAGAAAGTCGTTGAGCCCCTTGATAGCATTCATTGGGGTGCGGATTTCATGCGTCACCTTGGCCAGGAAGTCCGTTTTCATCCTGTTCGCCTGTTCGGCGGCATCTCTCGCGGATTCAAGTTCCTGCTGGATGTGTTCTTTCTTGACGATCTCATCGTTGAGATCGTTCGTGCGTTCAAAAACGAGATTCTCCAGGTCCGTCTTGTAGTGATTGATTTCGTCGATGAAGGCATTGATCTGATCGGCCATCGCCGTGATTTCGTCACTTCCCGAGACGGAGACATGCGGCATGCGGTCGCCTACGGTGTTTTGCTGCTTGATCTGCGTGAGCTGGGACGTGATGCGCAGCAGCCTGCGCAGGATGCGCTTTTCCACGAGGAAAACGATGGCAGCCAACAGGAGAAGGCCGCCGACGGCGAGATAGACGGCGGCGCGTTTGCTCACGGCAACGCCGGTGTGGACGATGTCCTTGTTGCCGTAGACGATCAGGCGCAACTGTTTGCGGTTCGCCAAGTCGTGCAGCAAGGTGACGGCCGCCGTTTCATTGTCTCCGATGTCGAAAATAGTGACGACATCTTGTGCTTTCGTATAAAAAACTTTGTTGGGGGCACGTGCAATCCTTTGCGGCAATGATGTCGAGACAGGTTCGATGTTGAACGGAATATGCATTTTTTCAGAAATGTTTTGCATCGTTTCCGAAGAAAACAGCCTCCCCATGACCAGCATGCCGTGTCTTGGTTCGTCGCCATTGCTTGCATGTATCGGGCAGCTCGCAATAATAGCAAGCCCTTTGTCAAGAAGAAAAATGCCATGGATTCTATCGTTTATTGTCGAATTAGTCAGTATTTTACTTTCCTTGAAAATAACATTTTTTACATCTTGCGGCAGCATATAGGAATATTTATTGTCATCGTCCTTGGTGCTACTCCAGACAATATTGTTCCTATTATCTATGTATGCAATAAAATAAAGATCAAGCGTCTCCAGTGTGCGCTCATTGAGATTTGATATTATGTAATCCTTTGTCTTCCCTTGCATGAACATTGCGCTGTCATCCCAGACAGCCCAGTCTACAACGATCCCGTCAAGTTTGTGTACTTCCTCATGCGCCGCATTGGTGGCGCGAAGGACATCGGTCAAAAGCGCCGCATACTCGAAACCGGTGAAAGCCCGGTCGAGGAGATAGCTGTTGATGGCGATGTAGGATGCGAACAGCAATACGGAACCGAGACAAATTCCAAGCAGGGTGAATTTCCGAATGGACGCGCGCATAAGCGAATTCTTGCACCTCTCCCAGAAAAGCAGGCGTTTATTCAGAATGATTGTTAGTATTTTATAGCGAAGTCCGGAAAATGCAACGTCTCTAATGTTGCCTGGAATGAATGGATGCGCTTGGAAAATATTCCGAGACAGGCATGTGGCTGCTTGCTGTTTTTGTCGCCAAAGATCACTGTTATTGCCAACGGTGTCTTTCGGCGTCATGTCGAGAAGCCAAATACGAATAATGTAAAAATGGCTCGGATTCCCCGCACACGCACGAGGCGTGCCGGGCCGGGACCATTTCGCGCGGGTGGCATTATTCTCCGATAATCTTGACCAGGACGCGTTTTTTGCGGCGGCCGTCGAATTCGCCGTAAAAGATCCGCTCCCAGGTTCCGAAGTCGAAACGGCCTTCGGTCACGGCAACGATCACCTCGCGGCCCATGATCTCGCGCTTCATGTGGGCGTCGGCGTTGTCCTCGCCGACGTTGTGGCGGTAGCCGGACACGGGTTCGTGGGGGGCGAGTTTTTCCAGCCACACCTCGTAATCGTGGTGCAGCCCGGATTCGTCGTCGTTGATGAAGACCGAAGCCGTGATGTGCATGGCGTTGACCAGGCACAGCCCCTCGCGGATGCCGGATTCGGCCAGGCAGGCCTCCACTTCGCGGGTGATGTTGACGAAGGCCCGGCGGGTGGGGACGTTGAACCACAGTTCCTTGCGATAGCTTTTCATGGCGCGGCTCCAGGGCTTTTTCACCCTTGTAGCGCAGACCGGGACGCCTGTCCCGGTTTCCCCGGAGCCGCTCCGTTTCGGCTGTTACTTCTCGAGCTTGTACGGCCAGGCCACGAGTCCGCCTTCCATGACCGTCACGTTGTCGTAGCCGTTGGCTGCGAGCACGCGCTGGGCTTCGTAGCCGCGCATGGACACCTTGCAGTAGGTGACGATGGGGGCGTGCTTGTCGGCCGGCAGCTCGCCAAGGTGCTTGCGCAGCTGCCCGAGCGGCACGAGGGTTTCGTCAAGTCCCAGGCGCATCTCCTCGAATTCCTTGGGGCCGCGCACGTCGAGCAGGAACGGCTTTTCCCCGGCGTCCAGGCGCGCCTTGACCGCCACGCTCGTTTCGCCGCGCATGAGCCCGCGCATCTTGTTTTGCAGGACGTGGGCCGTGGCGATGGCGTGATCGATGGCCAGGGAAAAAGGCGGCGCGTAGGGCAGGTCGGCCATGGCCACGTCGTCCACCGTGAGGTTGCCGAGGATGGCCATGGCCATCTCCGCGGTCTGGCGGTTGACGTTGCCCGGGCCCACGCAGGCGAACCCGAGGATGCGGCCGGTGCCCGCCTCGGCGATGAGCTTGGAGATCACGGGTTTGGCCCCCATGAAGCCGGGCTTGTCGGGGCTGGCGTTGACCGCGGTGACGACGTCGAAGCCGGCCTCGCGGGCGCGGCGCTCGGACAGGCCGGTCGAGGCGGCGGCAAAATCGAACACCTTGCAGATGCCGCTGCCGATGGTGCCGGGGAAGCGCGCCACATCGCCAAGCGCCGCGTTTTCGCCGGCCACCCGGTCTTCCAGGTTGGCCAGGTCGCCGAAGGGGGAGTGCATAGGCTTGCCCGTCAGGCGGTTTTGTACCTCCACGCAGTCGCCGGCGGCATAGATGTCCGGATCGGAGGTGCGCATGTGGGCGTCGGTGACGAGGCCGCCCGTGGGGCCGAGCGTCAGCCCGGCGGCCTTGGCCAGGGCCGTGTTGGGGGCCACGCCGATGGCCATGACCACAAGAGATGCGGGCAGTTCCCGGCTATCGGCCAAGCGCACGCCGGCCACCTTGCCGTCTTTGCCCAGGATTTCCGTGATGCCGATGCCGGTTACGATCTTCGCGCCCTTGGAACGGGCGTGCTTTTCCACGATGCGCGCCAGCTCGGGGTCGAGAAAGCCCAGGATGTCCGGCAGGGCCTCGACCACGGTCACGTCCATGCCGGCGGTGACCAGCGCCTCGCAGGTCTCCATGCCGATGAGCCCGCCGCCGACGATGACCGCCGCTTCGCCCTTGTTCGCGGCGGCCACGGCGCGCAGGCCGTCGGCGTCGGCCAGGCTCGACAGCGTGGTGACGCCGGCAAGTTCGCGGCCGGGAATGGGCGGCACCTTGGGCACGGAACCCGTGGCCAGGATCAGCTTGTCGTAGGGAAGTTCGCCGGTTTCGCCCGTGCTCGTCCGTTTCCAGGCGACGGTCCTGGCCTTGCGGTCGATGGCCGTGACCTCGGTGCCGACCAGGGCCGTGATGCCCTTGGCGCCGCCGAAGAAGGCCGGATCGCGCACCACGCCCGCCGGGGTGCACAGGAGCATGTCGCGCCCCTTGACCTCGCCGGCAACATAATAGGGGTAGCCGCAGGAGGCCATGGAGAGTTCCGGTGCCTTCTGCACCAAGGTGACTTCCGCCTTTTCGTCCAGGCGCTTGGCCCGCGCAGCGGCCTTGGGGCCGGCCGCCGTGCCGCCGATGACGACGATGCGTTTGCTGGGCATTGCTGCATTCCTCCGTATGCTGGCTTTCATGTATGGGCAGGCCGCAGCCGTGACCTTGCGGACGACCGAAAATACGGAATTGTTCATACCGTAAATCAATTTGGGTCGCAATGACGGAGCCCGAAAAATTTTCCAAAAGAAAGAATATCGATGGGAAAAATCGGGGAATTTACCGCGAGGTTCGGGCGGCGGCAGCCAGGGCGGCCAGGGTCAGGCGGGCGGTTTGCGTCCAGGTGAAGCGGGCTTCGTTGGCGCGGCCGCGTTGGATGAGGTCGGCGCGCAATGCGGCGTCGGCGACCACGCGGACAAGCGTGTCGGCCCAGGCGTCGGCGTCGGCGGGAGCGACGAGCAGCGCGCCGTCGCCGGCCACTTCGGGCAGGGACGTGGTCGCCGCGCATACGACCGGCGTACCGCAGGCCTGCGCCTCGAGCACCGGCAGGCCGAAGCCCTCGAAAAGCGAGGGAAAGGCCAGGGCCAGCGCGCCGTGGTAAAGAAGCGGCATCTCGCGCCGCGTAACGTGCCCGAGCCGCCGCACGCGCCCGGCAAGGCCCAGGCGCGCGACCGTCTTGCTGAAATCCTCGCTCCAGGCCAGGCCCCCGGTCACGGCCAGGTCGCACGGCAGGCGCTCCCCGGCCCGGGCAAAGGCCGCAAGCAGCGTGCCCAGGTTTTTTCGTGGCGAGATGTTGCCGGCGTAGAGGATGTAAGGTTGCGACAGGCCGTGGCGCTCCCGGAAGGCGGCGACGTCCTCGGGCGCGACCGGCACTTTGTAAAGGGGGTCGCAGGCCAGCGGCGTGACCGCCACCTGCTCGGGGCGGGCTTTGGTCAGGCGCAGCACGTCGGCGCGCGTGTGCTCGGAGATGGCCACCAACCGTTCGGCCCGGCGTGCGGCGTAGCGGATGAAGCGGCGCATGTAGAGGGTGTCGCCGCGTTTGTACATGCGCAGCGTCGGGTGGAAATAGCCGAGGTCGAGCATGGCCACCACGGCCGGGCAGGGGATGCCGGCAGGCATGTTGGAGGAAGGAAAAAAGACGACATCGGGCTTGTCCCGCCTAAGCGCCCGGGGCAGGGCCAGCCAGTCGAAGGCGAGGCGGTTTCGCGTCGGCAGCACCCGCTCCGTCGCTTCGGGAAACGTGCCCACATGGCGTTCGTCGGGGTAGTAGAGCAGGCACTCGTGCCCGCCGGCATCGAGGATCGCGCGCACGAGCCCCAGCAGGTACTCCTTGGGGCCGCCGGAGGGATAGTCCAAGGTGCGGGCGTTGACGGCGATGCGCATGGGCGGCCTCAGCCGATCAGGCCGTGCTTTTTGCGGGCCATTGCGCGCATGGGCTCGATGCGCGCATTGACGAGCGTCGGCAGGCGGCGGCCGCGAAGGAGTGCGCCACACTGGGAGAGAAGTGATTGCACGCGAATTTCCACCCCCACGAGCTTAATCAGGAATTCGTGCCAAGCACCTGCGCCGTGGCGGTGCTGGCAGGCGTATATCTCCCGCTTGAACACCTCGCGCCAGGTGGCGGTCTTGGCCGAGGGGTGCAGACGGAAGGTGGCGACGAGACAGGGGATGCGCACGATCTTGCCTTGCCGGCTGATGCGCTCGAACAGGTCGTAGTCCATGCAATAGGTAAAGCGCGTGTCCATGCCGCCGGCGGCGCGGTAGGCGTCGCGACGGAAAAACGTCGATTGCTGCGGCACGGCCATGGCGTAGCGCATCTGGCGGTGGGAGGGAGCGAGCACGGTGTCAAGCATGACCGCCCGGCCGGCGGGATCGGTTAATAGCGTGTCACCCGTGACCATGACCGCCTCGGGATGGCGGGCGAAGGCCTCGGCCACGGCGGCCAGGACGTTGTCGGCGCAAAGCGTGTCGTCGGAATTGAGCCAGCCCATGATCTCGCCCGTGGCCATGGCGAAGCCCTCGGCCAGAGCCGCGGTCTGGCCCGCGTCCGGGGCCGAACGCCAGTACGCGAGCCTCCCGTCCCATTGCCGCAGGATGGACGGCGTTTCGTCCGTGGAGCCGCCGTCGAGGACGATGTGTTCGACGGCGACGCCTTTTTGCGCGGCCACGCTTTCGAGGGTTTCGCCAAGAAATGCGGCCTGGTTGAAGGACGGCGTGACCACCGTGACCTTGGGCAGGCGCAGGGGGACCATACCCGAGGCCTCGTGCAGGGCGTCGTAGATGTTTTGCGCGCAGGCCGCCCAGGAAAACGCCGTTGCGCGGTCCAGGCCCAGGGCTACCTGCCGCTTGCGCAGCGCGTCGTCGGTGCGCAGGCGGCGCAGCAGGGCAGCCAGGGTCGCGTCGTCATCGGCCGGAAAGGGCAGACCGGCGATGCCCGCGGCCTCGGGCAGGGAGGCCGCGTCGGCATAGGCCACGGGCACGCCGCTGGCCATGGCCTCGAGCAGCGGCAGGCCGAAGCCCTCGTAGCGCGAAGGGAAAAGGAAGGCCGCCGCGCCCCGGTAGGCCAGGGCCACGTCGTCGTCCGGCAGATAGCCCAGGGGAATGACGCTCTCCGGTGGTATGTCGGCCGGCAGCAGCTTGAGCAGCGCCTGCGGGTCGCCGTGGCCGATAAGCGCAAGCTGTGGCCGAGGGCCGTCCGCTTCCCGGTGCAGCCGGGCCAGGGCGCGCAGGGTGACGCCGAGGTTTTTGTGGGGCATCAGGTTGCCCACGCACAGGAGATAGCCTTCCCGCAGGCCATGCCGGGCACGGAAAGCGTCCAGGGGGGCGGCGTCTGCGGAAGAACGCGGCCGGAAGCGGCCGTGGTCCACGGCGCAGAGGTCCGTTGGGCGCGTGCGCGCGGCCACGGGGCCGTAGACGCACAGCATTTCCCGGCGCGTGAAGGCGGAAAGCGTCAGCGGAATCGTCAGGCGTTTGAGGCTCGCCCGCTGGCGCAGGGCGAAAACCCAACGGATGTGCCGGGCCAGGGTTTCGGGATGGCGCTTCCACAGGACGTCGTTGACCACGCCCACGCTGCGGCCGAAAAAGGCCAGTGGCAGCAGGCCGTCCGGGGCGTAGTGCACGTCCGCGCCGGCGTGCAGGATTTGCCAGGCCATGCCCGTCTGCTGCCAGGCGTAGAGCGAGGGCACATTGACCGTGCGCGCCGTCAGGTGGCCGTCCGCGACCAGCCCGCACGCCTTGGTGTTACAAAGCGGCTTGCCGGAAACGAGCGTGATTGCGTCGCCATGCTCGGCGGCAAGCGCGGCCAGGTGCGGCAGGATGGATTCCAGGCAGCGGCCGATGCCGGTGCGCTGGGGATGGGAAAGGGTGCTGGCGTCTATGGTGATGCGCATAAGTATGTAAGGGCTTGGCAGCGCCGGAAAGGCGGATGCGTTGACATGCGTCAATTCCATCGAATATGCAACCGGCGGCATGCAGGCGTCAAAAATGGTCATGGTCGTGCGGCGGCCACGCCCCGGCTCTTTCTGGTCGGGTCTTTTCACCGGCCTTTCCCCCGTGGCCTTTGCCCGGCATTTCTGGAAACGCCGCGAGGTGCTGGCCACCTTCGCCCGCATCGAATTCCTCTCCCGCTACCACGGCGCGCAGCTCGGCGTGCTCTGGGGCCTGGTTTCCCCACTGGCCACGCTTGCCGTCTACACCTTCGTTTTTTCCGTGGTCTTCAAGCCGTCCTGGGCCGGCGGCGGGCAGGGTGGCGTGGCCGGGTACGCGCTCATCCTTTTCACCGGGCTGGTCGTGTTCGAAGTGTTCGCCGGCTGCGTGAACCGCACGCCACGGCTGCTTTCGGAAAACGTCAATTTCATCAAGAAGGTCCTCTTTCCCCTGGAAATCCTGCCCGTCGGCATCCTCTGTGCCGCGGCCATGGAATCCCTGGTCAGCCTCGCGCTCGTCGCCGTTGGCGTGCTCGCGACCACGGGGACGCTCCACTGGACCATTTTGCTTGCGCCGCTGGCCTATCCGCCGCTTTGCATGCTCACGCTCGGGGTCTGCTGGCTGCTCGCGCCGGTCGGCGTCTTTCTCAAGGACCTCGGCAACATGGTCGGCGTCATCGTGCAGCTCTATTTTTTCGCCACACCCATTCTCTATCCGCTCACCGCCGTGCCCGAGCCCTACCGGTCGCTTTTGGCCCTGAACCCCCTGCATCCCGTGGTCGATCACCTGCGCCGCACCATCATCTGGGGCCAGATGCCGGACTGGGCGGCGCTCGGCTGGGTCACGCTGGCCTCGGCTGCGGTCATGCTCGTCGGGTACGCGTTTTTTACAAGCGTCAAGAGGCTTTTCGCCGATGCCGTCTGATGCCAAGACCCCGGTCATCGCCGCCCGGGGCGTCTCCAAGATGTACGAGCTCTACAGCCGTCCCCAGGACCGGCTGCGCCAACTTCTTTTTCCCGGCGGCAAGCCGCTTTTCCGCGAGCACTGGGCGCTTCGCGACGTCTCCTTCGAGGTCATGCCCGGCGAGGCCTTCGGCATCATCGGCAAGAACGGGGCCGGCAAATCCACCCTGTTGCAAATACTGGCCGGGGTGCTCGAGCCCACGGCCGGCGAGGTGGTCCTGCCCGAGCGCACCACGGCGCTTTTGGAGCTCGGCTCCGGCTTCAAGCCGGAATTCACCGGCCGGCAAAACGTCTACGTCAACGCCGCCGTGCTCGGCATCCCGCGCAGCGTCGTCGAGGAGCGCCTGGACGACATCGCCGCCTTCGCCGACATCGGCGTCCACTTCGACCAGCCGGTCAAGACCTATTCCAGCGGCATGTTCCTGCGCCTGGCCTTTGCCGTGACCACGAGCCTCGAGCCCGAAGTCCTCATCATCGACGAGGCGCTGGCCGTCGGCGACGTCTTTTTCCGTCAGAAATGCTACCAGCGCCTGGAAGGGTTGCTCGCGCGCGGCACCGTGGTCGTGCTCGTCTCCCATGCCATGAACGACGTGGCCCAGTTCTGCCACCGCGCGCTTTTCCTCGAACGCGGCCGCACCACCTTTTGCGGCGACGCCGCCGCGGCGGTCAAACGCTACATGGTCGGCCCCGGGGACAAAACGGCCAAGACGGCGGTCACGGAGCCGGCGTCCCAGGATCTGCCGGCCGAGGACGCCGACGCCGGTTTCTGGCCCGCGCCCGAAGCCTTTCTCGACCTCGCGGCCGTGCCCGCCGCCGAAAACGGCTTCGCCACGCTCACCCATGTGGCCGTGTGCGACGCCGCAGGCCATCCCTGCCGCGCCTTCGAGCAGGGTGAGACCGTGTCCATCTTCTGCCGCTATGCCGTCACGACCGATATCGAGGTGGCCGTGGCCGGGGTGGAACTGATTAACGACAAGCGCATCATCGTCTTCGGCAAGAACACCCTGCAATTCGACTGCGAACATCCGACCGCGACGCCGGCCGGGGCCGTCGTGCGCGTGCGCTTCGACCTTTCCCTCGACCTCGCGCCGGGCGAATATACGTTCAACCTGGGCTTTTCGACGCTCAGTCGCGAGGATTTCGCGCGCCGGGCGGCGCTTTCGCACCAGGAACTGGAAAGCCGCACCACGGTCATCTCGATCCTGACCCGGGCCGGCGATTTCATGGTCACCTTCCGCAGCCGCGACACCACGCCCGTGCAGCTCACCCACCACGGCGTGGCGAACTTGCCTGGGAGTGCATCGGTGAAGTTGTGTGGGGGAGATGCCTCCGGCGGCCAGGGCGCTGCCCTGGACCTGCCAGGGGGATGATCCCCCTGGACCCTCGATGGGTCTTCCCGTCGGGGCTGATGGTACAATCTACGGTCCATGACATTACCCCCCTTTTAAAAGTTTTTGGGGAAGGAGGGGGG
>JAEWPX010000154.1 GCA_023399375.1 Pseudomonadota bacterium
GGCCGCCGGGGCCGACGCCGTCTACTGCGGCCTCAAACATTTCTCCGCCCGCATGCTGGCCCGCAACTTCTCCATCTCGGAGCTTGCCGCCCTGGCCGAACTGGCCCGGGGCAGGGGCGTGCGCACCTACGTCGCCATCAATACGCTTCTAAAACCCGACGAGGCCGACAAGGCCGGCCGGTTGGTCAAGCGCCTCGTTGCCGACGTCGGCCCGGAAGCGCTCATCGTCCAGGACCTCGGCGTGGCTGCGGTCGCCCGCCAGGCCGGGTACAAGGGCGAGCTGCACCTCTCCACCCTGGCCAACGTGTCGAGCCCCACCGGCCTCGCCGTGCTGCCGGGGCTCTCCTTCGCCAGGGCGGTGCTGCCCCGCGAGCTGTCCGTGGACGAGATGCGCGAGATGGCCGAGGCTGCGCCCGAGGGCTTAAGCCTCGAAGCCTTCGTGCACGGGGCGCTGTGCTACAACGTCTCGGGCCGCTGCTACTGGAGCAGCTTCCTCGGCGGCAAGTCCGGGCTGCGCGGCCGCTGCGTCCAGCCCTGCCGCCGCCTCTACGAGCACCGCGGCGTCAAGGGCCGCTACTTCTCCTGCCAGGACCTGAGCCTCGACGTGCTGACCAAGGCCCTGCTCACCATCCCGCAGATCACGGCCTGGAAGATCGAAGGCCGCAAGAAGGGGCCGCACTACGTCTACCACGCCGTGGCCGCCTACAAGCTCCTGCGCGACGCCCCGGACGACGCCTCGGCCAAGAAGATGGCCGCGAGCTTCCTGGAGCAGTCGCTCGGCCGGGCGACCACCAACTACAATTTCCTGCCCCAGCGCCCGAAAAATCCCGTCGACACCAAGGAGCGCACCGGCTCCGGCATGCCCGCCGGCAAGCTGACGCGCGGCGCGAAACCCGGCCAGTGGAACCTTTCGGCCCGGGTGTCGCTGCTGCCCGGCGACCTCGTGCGCCTGGGCGTCGAGGACGAGCCCGGGCACCGCGTGGTCAAGGTCACGCGCGCCGTGCCCAAGGGCGGCCGCCTGACGCTCACCTTCGCCGACGGCCCGCGCCCGGAATCGGGCATGCCGGCCTTCCTCATCGACCGCCGCGAACGCGGGCTCATGGAAAAGATCGGCCCCCTGGAGTCGGCGCTGGCCAAGATTCCCGAGCGCGAGGCCAAGGCGGTGGAATTTTCGCCCGTGCTGCCCAAGCCCCGCAAGGCCGGCCGGGCCGAGCCGCTTGCCATCAGCGTCTGGCGGCACCCGGACATGCGCAAGGAAAAGGGCCCCTTCGGCGTCTGGGTCTCCACCAAGCGGGCGCACAACCTGCCGCTGCAGCGCGCGGCCACGGTCTGGTGGTGGCTGCCGCCGGTCGTCTGGCCCGACGAGGAAAGCGAATTCGTGAGCCTGATTGCGGCCATCGTCTCGCGCGGGGGCAAGCGCTTCGTGCTTGGCGCGCCCTGGCAGACCGGGCTTTTCCCCAAGGGCGGCAAGGGCGTCGATTTCTGGGCCGGGCCGTTCTGCAACATCGCCAACCCGCTGGCCCTGGGCGAGCTGGCGCGCCTGGGCTTTGCCGGCGCGTTCGTCACGCCCGAGCTTTCCGGCGAGGACCTGCTCGCGCTGCCGGCGCTTTCGCCGCTGCCCCTTGGCGTCGTATACAAGGGCGCGTGGCCGCTCGGGCTTTCCCGCGTGCTCTCGGGCGAGGTCAAGACCTGCATGCCGGTGATCAGCCCCAAGGAAGAAGGGCTGTGGGCGGTCAAGTACGACCGCACCTACTGGCTCTACGCCAATTGGGAAATGGACCTTTACAAGCACCGCGAGGCCCTGGAGAAGGCGGGCTACCTCGTGTTCGCCGACCTGCGCGAGCCGCTGCCCAAGGACGTGACCAAAAGGGAGCGCACCAGCCATTTCAACTGGGAAGTCGGGCTGCTCTAGCGCCGCATCCGCCAGGGAAGGGCAGGCCTTTTGCGAAGGCGACAGCCTCGTTTGTTTTGTTTTCTAAAATGGCGACGTCTTTTTCAGGTGAAGCGGGCCTTTCGCCGCCGCCCTTGAAAAAGACGTCGCCATTTTTCGTGGAAACAGTAACAATGCGCCTGTAGCATCGCCGCTCGCCGCAGCAACCTCTTGCCAAGGACAGGATATTCGCATGGCCCGGCCGCGCAAGCTCTACATCGCCATGGTGGGTTTGCCGGCCATGGGCAAGTCCACCATCGCCTCGAAGATCAAGGAAAACCTGGAAAAAGACGACATCAAAGTCGGCATCTTCAACAACGGGGACGTGCGCCGGCGTATGATCCCCGGCAACACCTCCCACCCCGGCTTCTACGATCCGTCCAACGCCCAGGCGGTCGCGCTTCGCGAGCGCATCGCGGCCGTCAACATCGCCGAGGCCAAGGCCTTTCTCTCCGCGGACGGCGACATCGCCATCCTGGACGCCACCAATGTTTCGCGCAAGCGCCGCGAGACCCTGCGCGACCAGCTCTCCAACCACCCCGTGCTCTTCGTCGAGTGCATCAACGACGACCCGGAACTGCTTGCCCTGTCCGTGGCGCGCAAGGCCCGGCTGCCGGAATTCGCCAACCTGAGCGAAGCCGAGGCCAAGGCCAGCTTCGTCACCCGCATCGGCTACTACCGCCACATCTACGAGCCGCCAAACGAGGTGCGCGACCTCGTGCGCCTGGATACGCTCAACAACCGCATCCTCGCCGAGCGCGTCTCCGCCGACGTCCCCTACTACGGCCGCATCCGCGACCTGCTCATGTCCGACTGGATCAAGAATCTCTTCCTCGTGCGCCACGCCGAGAGCGAATACAACGTGAAGGACCGCGTGGGCGGCAATGCGAGCCTCACGGAAAAGGGGCGCAGGCAGGCCTGGGCGCTGTCGCGCCATTTCATCGGCACGCCGCTGCCCTACATCTTCACGAGCACGCTCACGCGCACCCTGGAAATGGCCGAGCCGCTCCTGGAGACGCGCAAGGGCACGACCATCCACCACGCCTTCCCGGAATTCGACGAGATCGCCGTGGGGGCCTGCGAGGGCATGTCCTATGCGGAGATCGAGCGCGACATGCCGGATCTTTTCGCGGCGCGCGCCCGCAACAAGTACAACTTCGTCTATCCCGGCGGCGAGGGCTACGCGACCATGGCCGGCCGGGTCTACCGGGGCATCAAGAAGGCGATCTACCTAAGCGGCAATTCCGAGCACATCATGATCATCGGCCACCAGGCGGTCAACCGCATGATCCTCTCGGATTTCCTCTTCCGCCGCGCCGAGGACGTGCCCTACATCTTCATTCCCCAGGACAAGTACTTCCACATCGTCTCGACGCAGACGAAAAAGCTCTTCGAGCTGCGGAAGTACTGAACCGCGGCGCGACGGGCAACGGCCCGGGGACAAATTGTCCCTTGCAAACCCGCCGCCCCATGCTACGCTTTCCCAAACTCATGATTCATACCGCAACGAGGCGGGTATGATGGCGCGGCTTCGCGTCGTCCGGAAGAGGAGGTCGCTCGCACAGCCGCAGTGTCTCACAACGTCCCGCAAGGAGGACCGGCATGGCTGACTGGGAAAAGAAGATCGACATCCGCAAGGTGTTCGTCCTGCAACCCACGCGCCCCACCACCTATTTCGGCGTGGGGGCCGTGGCCAAGGTCGGCGACATCCTCGCCGGGCTCGCCGCCAAGGGCACGGACAAGGTGCTCGTGGTCACCGACGCCGTCGCCTACACGGCCAGCGGCGCCTGGAAGACCGTCAAGCCGGCGCTCGACGCCCACGTCGCCTGGAAACACTACGACAAGGTCCGCCCCAACCCCACCTACGCCAACTGCGAGGAAGCCGCGGCCATGGGCCTGGACTGCGGCGCGGGGGCCATCCTCGCCATCGGCGGCGGCAGCGCCATGGACACCGCCAAGACCGCCGCGGTGCTCATGAAGCATCCCGGCAAGAAATCCGTGGACTTCTACGAAAAAGGCGAACCCATCACCGGCGCGCTGCCGCTCGTGCTCATCAACACCTCCCACGGCACGGGCTCGGAATGCGACGCCTTCGCCGTGGCCCAGTCCGACGGCGAGGACAAACCGGCCATCAATTCGCCGCACATCTACGCGACCTTCACCATCGAGGACCCGGCGCTGACGGCGACCATGCCGACCAAGCAGACGATCTCCACCTCCATCGACGCGGTCAACCACGCCCTGGAGGCCGCAACCACCATCACCACCACGCCCTATTCCATTGGCCTGGCTCGCGACGCCATCCGCCTCGTCGCGACCTATCTGCCCACGGCCATCGTCGAGCCAGGCAACCTCACCGCCCGCTACTGGCTCATGTACGCCTCGGCCATCGCCGGCATCAGCTTCGACCTGGGGCTGCTCCACATCACCCACGCCATGGAGCACGCCATGAGCACCCTGAATTCCGCCGTGACCCACGGCGACGGCCTGGGCATCCTCATGCCGGCCATGGTCCAGGAAATCTATCCGGCCGTGCCGGAAGTCCTGGCCGATTTGTTCGCGCCCATCATACCCGGACTCAAAGGCGTCCCCGGCGAGGCGGATCATGTCGTACAAAAGCTGCGCCAATGGTGCCATGGCGTCGGACAGGCCACTTCCATGGCCACATACTATAGCGATGTCGATATCCCGGCACTGACCAAAACGGCCATGAGCTCCTCGCTGTCCAAAATGCTCTTCCCCTTGGCCCCCGTACCGGTCAACGAAGAACTCGTGGCTCGTATCTTCCGCAATTCCCTCTAGGCGTTTCAGGCGTCCGAGGCCGCTGCCGGCCCCGGACGCCAACAAAAGCTGTCAATAGATACCTTCCACCAATCTCTGCATCTATCCGTTCGATTTCATTTATACCGCATTTGAAATGCTGGCAGTCTCCTGGCGTTCCGTGCTAATGTGCTGCATCATGAGACACGTCGCCCTCCAGATGCTTTGCGGCCTGCTGCTCGGCATGTTCCATGCCGTGGCGCAGTGCGCCGCCGGAGCGACGCCGCCGGATTCCGACGCCCCGGCGTGCCAGGAGATCGTCTACGCGACCAATCCGCACTATCCGCCCTACGACTGGTCCGTCGGCGACGCGGCTTACGACGGGGCCACCATCGAGTTGCTCGAAATGGCCGCGCCCGAAGGCGTGCGCTTAAAACCCGTGGTCCTGCCCTGGAAACGGGCCATGCTTCTCGCCGGCGAAGGCAGGATCGACCTGCTGGCGAGCCTGCGCATCACGCCCGAGCGGTCGCAATACCTGCGCTTCACCAGCCACCGCGCCTTTCCCAACCCCATCGTGGCGTTTATCCGGGAGGACCGGCGCTTTCCCTACGGGAAATGGGACGACCTCAGGGACAAGACCGGCGGCGTGAGCCTCGGCGACACCTTCGGCGGCGGGTTCGACGCCTACATGCGCGCGCATCTGCGCGTCGAGGAAGCGCCGAGCATGGAGGAGAATTTCCGCAAGCTCGATTCCGGCAGGATCGACTACTTCGTCACCAGCCTCTACGCCGGCCAGGCCTACCAGGCCACGCACCGCCCCGCGCATCCCGTCGTCGCCCTGTCGCCCCCCATTTCCGAGCAGGACATCCATTTCGGCTTCAGCCAGCATTCCCCATGTCTGCCGCTGCTCGACCGGCTGAGCGCAAGGCTCGAGGAGCTCGACGCCCAAGGCGTCCCGGAGCAGCTCCTGCGCAAGTATTCGCGGAAGTATGCGGAGCACCCCCCTTCCGGCCACGAATAACCCGCGGCGCGCCATGGATACACACCCGACGCCCACTCCCAGGACCAACAGCATCAGCCGCCGGCTGTTGCGGCAGGTCGTGCTCCTCAGCCTGTCGCTGGCGCTGGCACTGGCCGCCATACAGGCCGCGCTCTCCTATCGGGACGAACTCGACGCCGCCCGGCGGACGCTTGCCCTGATCGAAACGACGCAGGCGCCGGGCATCAGTGAAACACTGTGGGACTTCAACAACGAAACGCTCGCCGCCCAGCTCGAAGGCATCCTGCACTACCGCCGGATCACCTACGCCGCCGTGTATACGGACGGACAACCCGCCCTCGAGGCAGGCACGAAAAAGGAAGGCAACACCGTCACGACGGAAATTCCCATCACCCATGCCGGGCCCATGGGCGAACAACGCCTGGGAAGCCTCGTCGTGCAGGCGGACACATCGTTTCTCCTCGCGGACGCGGCCGGCAGGGCGCTTGGCAACTTCGCCACCTCCGTCGCCATCGTGGCGCTCGTTTCCTTCGTGACCTTCCGCTTCTTCAAGCGTATGGTCGCAACGCCTCTCGCCGCCATCGACCAGTACTTCCGCGCCGTCGCGCCGGGCACGGACGCCCCGCCCCTGCGCGTCGAAAGAACGGCGCGCTACGACGACGAGATCGACAACATCGTCGAATCCGTCAACCGCATGCTGCTTGCGCTCAAAAGCGCCTATGCGGACCTCAGCGGCAACAAGCGGCTGCTGCAGGAAATCCTCGACGCCGTTCCCCACGCCATCTTCTGGAAGGACGCGGCGTCCGTCTACCGGGGTTGCAACGCCGCCTTCGCCCGGGATGCCGGACTCGCCTCCCCGGAAGACATCGTCGGCAAGACCGACCGCGACTTGCCCTGGACGGCCGAACAGACGACGGGATTCGTGGCCGACGACCAGGCGGTCATGGCCTCCGGGCGGCCCAAGGCGCGCATCGTGGAGCGGCTGCGCAGGCCCGACGGCGGGCAGATATGGCTCGAGACGGCCAAACTGCCCATGAAGGACGGTTCCGGCCGGATCACCGGCGTGCTCGGCGTCTACACGGACATCACCGAACGCCTGGAGGCCGAACGCAACCTGCGCGAGGCCAAAAGCCAGGCCGAGGCGGCCAGCCGGTCCAAATCCGTGTTCCTGGCCAACATGAGCCACGAGATACGCACGCCGCTTTCCGGCATGCTCGGCATGCTGCGCCTGCTCGAAACCACGCCGCTGACGCCGGAACAAGAGGAATACGTCGCCGCGACAGTCAAATCGACCAAACGTCTCACGCGCCTGCTTTCGGACATCCTCGACATCTCCAGGGTGGAAGCGGGCAAGATGCGCATCGTGGAAAGGGTGTTCGCCGTCGCGGACCTGCGCACGGCCATTCTCGAACTCTTCGATCCCAAGGCCGCGGAAAAACGCCTCGCCCTGACCTTCGCCATCGACCCCGCCCTGCCGGAAAAATGCCTCGGCGACGAGGCCCGCATCCTCCAGATCCTGGTCAACCTCGTCGGCAACGCCATCAAGTTCACGAAAACCGGCGGCGTGGCCGTCGAGATATCCCTCGCCTTCAGCCTCAATGACCGGGATTTCCGGGCGCTTTTTCGCGTCAGCGACACGGGCATCGGCCTTTCCGACGCGGAGATCACGGAAATCTTCGCCCCCTTTTCCCAGGTCGAAAACTCGTTTACCCGCCGCTTCCAAGGCGCGGGTCTCGGCCTCTCCATCGTGCACAAACTCGTCAGGCTCATGCACGGCGAGATCGCCATCGACAATCCCCCGGGCGCGGGGACGACGATCTACGTTTCCCTGCCCCTGCGCCTCCCCGACCACGAATCGGACGCCGGAGCGCTCGCCGCAACAGCTGTCGCAACGCCTGCCGCAACGGACGCACCGGCATGCCCGCGGCGCATCCTCATGGCCGAGGACGACGAGATCAGCCTTGTCGCCGGCAGATTCCTGCTGGAGAAACTGGGCTACAGCGTCGTGTGCGCCCAAAACGGCAAGGAAGCCCTGCAACGCCTCGACGAGCACGACATCGACTGCGTGCTCATGGACATACAGATGCCGGTCATGGACGGGCTTGAAGCGGCGCGGGCCATCCGAAATCTGCCCCCGGAACACCGCAACGCCGGCGTGCCCGTCATCGCCATGACCGCCTACGCCATGCGCGGCGACAGGGACCGCTTCCTCGCCGCCGGCATCGACGACTACGTGTCCAAACCCGTGGACGTGGCGACCTTGCAGGCGGCCCTGGTGCGGGCGAAAAAAGGCGGGAAGCCGGCGGACGGCGCGTTGGGGGACTGCATTCGTTATACGTAACGCCTGTGATTCCAAAGTATTGCAAAAAGCGCGCCGACTTGACGCCGCCGCCGCTTTGTCCTAACAGGTCAAAGCTAGGCCGTCGGGACGACGGGACGCTTTTTTCGCGCCCGACCCGACCGGGCGGCATGATTGTATGACGGTACAAACGCTCCTGCGACGCATCGCGTTCTCCCCTTCCTTGCCGCCGGCACGCCCGCACTGCGCACCGGTCGCTCCCGCGCAACGCGACCTTTTTTCCGCCAACAGCCCGGTTACGTAGCCACGCCAGATGTCGCCCCATCCCGCCCAGACGTCCCTTGTCTTCTTCTCCTTTTCCGTGGCGGCCCTGTACGGCCCGGCCCTGCTCGCGGTCCTCGGGCTTTACGTGTACCTGTCGCGGAAGAAATCGCGGCTGGTCCGGCGCGAGGAGAAACACCGGCGCATCCGCGAGGCCCTCGCGGCGCGGGGAGCGGCCAAGCGCCGCAAGCTGGTCCTCGAGCGCCAGCGCGACAACATCCGCGAACTGGCCGCGATCGTGCGCGGACAGCTCGAAGCCAACAAATTGCGTATGACTCCCTACATGCACCAGCGCACGTCGGTTTTCATCGAAAAGGCCGTCACCGTCGTGGACTTCGACGGCCTGCTGGCCCTGCACCGCTATCTGGCGGACGCCGACCCGGGGCAGGCCACGCTGGTCATGGATCTCTTTTTCGAACAAACGAGGTAGGCATGTCCTTTCCGGAAAACATCGGGAAGTTTTTTTCCAGGCTCATCAACTCCTTCCGCGGCGAGACCGCGAGCTGGCAGCGCGAGAACCAGCCCGAGCTCGACCGGCTCAAGGAGGAAAAGCTCGTGGCTGCGGCCGAGCTCAAAAAGCGCCTGGAAATCATGGAAATCCGCTTTCGCGAAGAGTGCAAGCGCACGCAGATGGAAGAGGAGCGCCAGACCGAGCAGTTTGCCGAATTCCTCTCGAGCATCGACGAAATGAAGGCCAACATGCTGGAATACTACGCCACGATGCCCCGGCCGCTGGCGCTGATGATCCACCACCACGCCGCGGAACTGCTCAAGGAGGCCTGGCACAGCCCCGACGCCAGGGAGCGCGTGCACAAGCAGGCCCGCTTCACGCAGTTCATGCTCACCATCACCGAGGACCTCGCCGCCCTGGGCGACGGCAGCGTGCAAAAGGCCCTGCCCGAAAAGACCATCGCCTTCATCCAGGACGAAGCCGACTGACGCCGGCCCCCCCAGCATCTTTCCCCTAATATACCTTCAGCCTCCCCCTTTTGGGGTGGTCCAGGAGGGGTCCTCGGCCCCTCCTGGCCGCCGGAGGCATTCTTCTTCCCTCTTTCCCTATCCCTCCCGCGCCGCGCGGCGTTGCTGCCGGGCTTCGGTCAGGCAGGAGAGGCCCTCGCCGTTACGGAGGGGGATGAAGCAGAGGTTGTCGCTGACGCAGGCCGACGGGGCCGCGTCGCCGGAACGCCAGCGCGCCACGATGCCCGGCTCGCGGATCAGCGGCCGCGACAGGGCGACCATGTCGGCCGTGCCCGAGGCCACGAGATCCTCGGCGGTTTCCAGGCTGCGCACGCCGCCGACGAGCACGAGCGGAATGGCGAAACCCTGCGCCTTGAGCGCCCTGGCCGACTCGCTGTACCAGGCCTCGCCGTCCGGGATGGCGATCTTACCCGGCCGTATGGGCGAGAGCTTGCCGCCGTCGAGCACGCCGCCGGAGAGCTCCAGCGCGTCCACGCCGGCGGCCTCGAGCCAGAGCGCGACCTGGCGGCTTTCCGCGGCGGTCATGCCGCCCTCGATGAAATCCTCGCTGTTGAGCTTGACCAGAAGCGGAAAATCCCGCCCCACCCGGCCCCGGATGGCGCTCACGGTTTCGAGCAAAAGCCGCGCCCGGTTTTCGAGCGAACCGCCGTAGGCGCCGCTGCGGCGGTTGGTACGCGGGGAGAGGAATTGGCTCAGGCCATACCCGTGGGCGGCATGGATCTGCACGCCGTCCGCACCCGCGTCGCGGCAAAGCGCGGCGGCCGCGCCGAACGCCGCCTGGAGCCGCGCGAGGTCCTCGGCGGTCATGGCCGCGGAGGGCGCGATGCCGGCCGCGGCGTCGCCCGCGCTTTCCGACGGCCCCACGGCAGGCTCCCCGGACAGCACCGGATTGGCCCGGCCGCCGGCGTGGGCCAGCTGCACCACGAACCGGCCGCCGTAGGCGTGCACGCAGCGCGAGAGTCTGGCCACGCCCGCCTCCATGGCGGGGACGTGCGCGCCCATCTGGCCGACGCCGGCCTGGCCGCGTTTTTCCACGTAGGCGTGGCCGGAAACGATCAGCCCCACCCCTCCCTTGGCCAGGGCCGCCATGGCCGCCTCCAGGCGGTCGCTGACCGAACCGTCGGGCGCGGCCAGGCCCTCGGCCGTGGCCGAGCGGACGAAGCGGTTGGCGATGCGCATGCCGTTGATGGCGATGGGCGTGAAAACCTGCATGTCTTGTCCTTATGCCGCCTCGAAACGGTCCAGGAACCGCTCCAGGTCGTTGCGGTCGCCGTCCTGGTAATCCTCCGGATAGAGCAGCGCGCCCATGAAAAAAATGCTTTCCAGGGAAAGCGCCATGCCGGCCCGGCGCGCGAAATCCTCGAGCCCCGCGGCAAAGGCCGCCGCGCCGTCGGCGTCGCTGCCCGCAAGCGCGTCTGCCGTTTCCTCGGGCAGCGCCTCCAGAGCCAGGCATTTTTCCGTCAACCGCGCCCGGTGTGCGGCGGTGTCGCCCGCTTCATGCAGCGCCCGCGAAGCCTCGGCCTCCAGCCGCCGCACCTCCCCCGCCGCTGCGACCGCCAGCTCGAGCGCCGCCGCGGGAACCTTGCGTTTGCCCATCGTGCCTCCCTCGCACGGCCGATGCCCTGGCCGCACACTGCCTTCGTTACCAAAACCGTGCCCCAAGGCCAAGGCCCGCCCGAAAAGACACGGCACGAAGCAGCGTTCCCCTTCCCAAGGAGTCCTTTTTTCCGTAACATACGATAGAGTTATGCCCTCCTCGACATCACAGCCGGAAACGGCCCCCACGCCCCCGCAGGCTCCCGGGACGACCGCTTCCCGGACCTCCCCGAACGGCCTGTCCGCCCGCCTGCATTTCGATCGGCGCGACAGGGCGCTGCTCGAACTCGTGGACGACGTGCTCGGGCATCCCTCCTCGAGCATGCGCCGCCTGCTCGCCCCCTACCTGCACCCCCACGGCATCAAAGAGATGGCCGCGCCGCGTGAGTTGCGCATCGCCTACGCTACGGCGCGCCTGCTCGGCTCCCTGGAAGCGGATCAGGTGGAGAGCCGGCTTTCCGCCCTGCGCTCCCTGCGCGACGAGGTGCTGGCCACGGCCGAATCGGGCCTGGAAAAAAACACGGCCCGGGTGCTGCTCCAGATCATGAAGGATCTCGTTCGCGCCCGGGGCGACACGCGCCGTCGCCTGGAACTGGCCCACGACTTTCGCGCCGCCGCGACCGGCAAGCCCCGCGTGGTGCGCCGGCTGCTCGCCGAACGCCACCTGCTGGAAATGCCCGAGGCGCAAAACCAGCTCGCCTTCGACGACCATGTCCACGACGCCAACACCAAGGGCCGCAAATCGCCCACGCACCTCGTCATGGACGCCTGGATCAAGGGTATCCGCCGCCTCACCGTGGTCCACTACCATTTCGTGGGCAAGGACACGGCCGCCGAGCTGCTGGAAGCCGCGGCCATCATGGGCATCGAGGCGGACATCGCCATCGAATGCATGGCCCGGCAGGACGGACGCCCGGTAAAGCTCCTGTGGACGCCGCTCGGGCTTTCCGAGCCATGGAGCTTCGCGGCCTTCCTGGGCCGACCCGAAGTGCGCCGGTTCATGGAAGAAGGGCGCGCCGCCTCGGCGCGCTGGCGCGACAACGCCTTGAAGCTGCTCGCCGCGGTCAACGACCGCCACCGCCATGCGCTTCGCGACGCCACGGGTCTCGACCTGCCGCCGCTCGATCCCGAAGCGTTCCTGCGCTTCGTCGGCGCGGGCCAGCCAAGCGTCTACCATCTGGCGCGCTACATCCACGAACTGGCCCTGCCGCTGCTCGAGGAACAGGCCGCAGCCCTCTCGGACGCGCCCCCGGACGCGCCGCGGCGCCGGACCCTGAATGCCGCCTGCGACGCCCTGGAGGTCGAGGCCCTACTCGACGGCTGCCTGTCGCGCACGGCCAATCCCGACATCACGCCGCCCGACGCCGCCGCGCCCGGGGAAACCCTGCCCGAACGCCTGGCGCAGCCGCCGGCCGTCGTGGCCAGACGCCTGGCCCGGCTCCACCGCCCCAACCGCCTGACCCTCGTCGCGGCGGAAATGGCTCCGGCCGACATGCTGCTCGCCCTTTTCGCCTGCAAGGGCGCGGTCACGCACCTGGAAATCTTCAACCTGCGCATCTTCGAGACCACGGGACAGGGCACGGACATCGCCCTGGAGGTGCTGACGGGGCTTAGCGCCGGCGACGTGTCCGCTGTCAAGCGCCTGCTCGTGCTGCTCGCCGCCAAGGCCAGGAACGCGGGCGACGAGGACACGGCCGACCGGCTCCTTTCGCTGCGCCAGGAAGCGGCGGCCCTTTGCGACATCTACCGCCACGCCCCGCTCGGCGCATGTCTGGGCTCGGATTCCACGGGCCGCTCCACCTCCTGCCACGGCATGGGGCTGGTGGTGGCCGACACCCTGCCCGCGCGCGCCCTGGCGCATCTGGCCCGGCGCGCCAAGGCCCCGCAGGAAAGCCTGCGTCGTGCCCTCTCCGTAGGCATGGCCGTGACGCCGCGCCTGTCCGCCCTGCCCGACGCCTTCGGCCCGGGGCCCTGCACGCGGCTGTTGCGCCGCCTGCGCGAGCTGCCCGGCCTGCGTATGGCCGGCTACCGCTGGCGGCTGTCGTGGACGGCGCGCCGCTACTACAAGGCGACGACCGAGACGGCCAACATCCACACGCTGGGCGGCATCCAGGAAAAAACCGCGGACAGCCTTCATGCGGCCACGGCCCGGCCCCGCCTGCGGCTGCGCTACGTCAGCGGCAACGTAAAAAACGCACTCAAGATCCTGATCGGCTTCGGCGTGGCCGCGGCATCCTTCGCCGCGGTCAATTCCTGGTGGGTGCTGGCCTACGGCGGCGCGTGCATCTGGTTCGGCATCACGGGACTTCGAAACGTGGTCCAGACCGCCATCGGCTGCGGCGGCCTGCGGCGCGGCTCGATGGTCGCCCTGCGCGACCACGTGAGCATCGACCGCATCGCGGATTCGCTCTTTTTCACCGGCTTTTCCGTGCCCCTGCTCGACATCCTCACGCGCAAGCTGCTGCTCGAGCAGACGCTCGGCATCACCACCGCGACCAACCCCCTGGCGCTGTTTTCGATCATGGCCCTGGCCAACGGCCTCTACCTGGCCAGCCACAACCTCTACCGCGGCCTGCCCACGGCCGCGGCCGTCGGCAACCTCTTCCGCAGCATCCTGTCGATTCCCCTGGCGCTCGGCCTCAACCACGGCCTGGCCCTGGCCCTTCACGCCGCCGGCGCGGCATCGCCGGAAACGGCGCTCGAACCCTTTGCCGCCATCCTCTCGAAGTTCGCCTCGGACTGCGTGGCCGCCGGCATCGAGGGCCTGGCCGACCGGGCGCGCTACGAGCGCATGCGCATCCGCGACTACCGCGACAAATGCCGCCAACTCTACGAGACCCAGGCGCAGATCGAACGCGCCTATCCCGACGCGGACGCGGCCAGCCTGCTCGAGACGCCCAAGGCGCTCATGGCCGACCTGCGCCAGCGCCGGGCCGACCTGGAAAAGGTCGTCATCGTCAATGCCCTGGATTTCCTCTACTTCTGGATGTGCCAGCCCCAGGCGCGGCCGGTGCTCGCCAAGACCATGCGCGGCATGACCCAGGAGGAGCGCCGGGTCTTTTTGCTCTCCCAGGACGTGCTGCGCCGTGAAAAGGAAATCAGCCGTCTGCTCATCGACGGCCTCGTCGGCCGCAACTTCGCGCCGGCTCTGGCGTTTTATTTAAGCAGCTTCCGCCGCTACCTGGACGAGATGCGCGTACTGGCCGGTCGCTACCCGCCCGCCGCGAGCCTCAGCCTCGAAAATACCGCCCCCGGCCGCCGCAAGGACCAGGAAGTTGTGTAGGGGGGAGAGGGGAAGGGAAAGAGGGACAGGGAGAGGGGGAGGAGAAGATGCCTCCGGCGACCAGGAGGGGGTGACCCCCTCCTGGACCTCCTCGACGTGGAGAGGGATGCATCTGGCGCGCGAAATGGTGTTGGCGCTGCGGCAGCGGCCGCGCGCGTTCCTGCGGACCGGCCGATCCGCAGGAATGCGCGCGGAGAGGGGAAACTAGGCTTCGCTCGCGCCGACGCCGGACAGGGCGCTGGAAATGATGCTGTCCATCTTTTCCATGGGATTGCTGCCGGAAGACTGCTGCGCGGTGTTGCCGTAGGCCTGGGCGGCGGCCGCCTGGGCTCCCGTGCCGTTCGGGGCCTTGGGCGGGGTCAGGGAAGACATGTTGCCGGACTTTGCGGCCTCGGCGAACTTGCTCGCCATGTCGCTGTACATCTTCGCCGCGTTGGAATCCGAGGAATTTTTGGCCGCTTCGCTCAGGCTGTCGGAAATCTTCTGCGCCGCCTCCTTGAACTTTTCCGGGTCCGAACTCGCCAGATCGTTGAGTTTTTGCATCATCTGCGCGCCTTTGGAAAAATTCTTCCCGTCGCCGGAGATTTGCGGCGCAGCGGAATCCGCATCCGAGGAGGAACTCGTGCTCGACGTGCTCGAGCTGCCGGTCAGGGTGGAAAGGGTATTGGTAGAAGAATAATTAAGGCTGATCAGGTCCGTGGACATGGCGTTTCTCCTTTGGTTTCGTGCACCATTGCCGCCCTTATCGGACGCCTGCCCAGGGAGTTTATGGTTAAAATAATAATTTTATGCTGTAACCTTTTACAACAAACGACGTCCCTAAAGCAAAATTCACATATCTCCAGACATATCCAAAACAATACTAAGGAAATATTTATTATTTCTGTTCACCATTCACGTCACAAAAGAACAAAAAATCATATTGTCATACAAGCGGTTATTCCGCCACAACCTGCCGCATGCTCCATTATATTTTCCATGCCAGCGCATAGTTGCTATCGCAGAGGAAGCAACTCCTCGCACCCAGCAAACAACGGCCTCGCGCTTTCCACACCATGGGCTCCAGGCACGCGTGCGCCAGCGCGCAAGCTCGTTGCGCCCCATGCATGCCCGTCCTTGCAGCGTCGGGCGTGGCGGGAACGCCGGCCTGCGACCGGACGATGATCCAAGAAAAAAAACGAACGGCCCGCGCCGCCGGTGGCGACGCAGGCCGTTATTACGCGACGGAGCGAGAAACGGCGCTAGAACATCTGCTTGAGCAGGTCCTCGCCCTTGCCGAGCGGCGCGTTGGGGTCGGTGAAGAAGGCCTTTTCCTGCTCCTCGTCCATGATCGCCATGGAACCGCGCTCGGTGCCTTCCTTGAAGGCCATGGGCACCCCGTCCACCGTGCCCATGACGATGCCCGGCGGTCGCGAGAAGTCCTCCACCGGATAATCGTCCTCCACGGCCTTGCGGTAGGAGAGCCAGATGGGCAGCGCCGCGCGGCCGCCGGTCTCGCCCTTGCCCATGGGCTTGGGCTGGTCGAAGCCGATATAGCAGCCGGAAAGCAGATACGGCGAAAAACCCATGAACCAGGCGTCCTGGAAATCGTTGGTGGTGCCGGTCTTGCCGGCCAGCGGCCGCCCCAGCACCTTGGCCGCGGTGGCCGTGCCGGCGCGCACGACTTCCTTGAGCAGGCAGTCCATGATGTAGGCGGTTTGCGGCGAAAGCACCTGCTTGACCTCGGGCTTGTTGACGTAAATCTCTTCGCCCCAGGGGCTTTTGACGTCCAGCACGAAGCGGGGCTTGATCGTGGAGCCGTCGCGGGCGAAGGCGGAATAGGCCTGCACCATGTCCAGCAGGTTGACGGCCACCGCGCCCAGGCTCACGGGCAGGTACGGCACGAATTCGCCGCGAAGCCCGAGCTCGCGCGCCCGCTCCACGATCTTCTTCATGCCCACCTGCTGCGCCACGCGTACCGTGACCAGGTTTTTCGACTTGGCCAGGGCCGAACGGATGGTCATGGGGCCGCCATAATCGCCTTCGTAGTTGCCCGGCGACCAGACCTGCCCGCTCCACGGGTCGCGGTAGGAAAAGGGACCGTCCATGACCACCGTGGCCGGGGTCATGCCGTTGTCCATGGCCGTGGAATAGACGATGGGCTTGAACGAGGAACCGGGCTGGCGGAAGGACTGGGTCGCGCGGTTGAACTGGCTCTTCTCGAAGGAGAAGCCGCCGACGCAGGCCAGCACCTCGCCCGTGCGCGGGTCCATGGACACGATGGCTCCCTCGATGCGCGGTTCGAGCTGCATGGCGAGCTTCCACATGGGCCGGCCGGATTTCGCCGGCTGGGGCGCGGGGGCCGCGGCCTGCGCCTTGCCGCCCTTGCCCTTGCCGGATGCGGGGGCCTCGGCGGGCTTTTGCGCCGCGGGCTTTTCCGCGCCGGGCTTTTCCGGCACGGCCAGCACCGAGGCCCAGACGAGGTCGCCGGGCTCGACCTTGCCCTTGGCGAAGCTCATCTCCTCGGCCGGGATGAAGCCGTACTTGTCGCCGAAGCGCACCACCGCGCCCTGGCCGGAAACCTCCTGCACCAGCGCCTTGACCCAGCGCCCGGGCACGAGCAGGGACTCGGGCACGTTGCTGTGGGCGTAGAAATCGTCGTATTTTTCCTTGTCGAGCTTCTCGAGCGCCGGCTTGTAGCCGCGGCGCTTTTCCGAGGCGACGAGCCCCTCGCGCAGCGCCCGCTCGGCCGCTTCCTGGTGCTTGAGGTCCACGGCCGTGTGCACGTGCAGGCCGCCGTTGTAGACCTGGTCCTCGCCGAAGCGGTCGATGAGCTCCCGGCGCACCTCTTCCAGGTAGAACGGGGCCACCTCCCACGACGGGTCGGGCATGCTCCGAAACACCAGCGGCTCGGCCACGGCCGCGTCGTGCTGGGCCTGCGTGATCCAGCCCTGGGCCAGCATGCGCCCGAGGACGTACTTCTGACGGTTCTTCGCCGACTGGAAATCGCGGAACGGGCTGTAGCGCGTGGGCGCCTGGGGCAGGCCGGCCAGGAGCGCCGCCTGGGCGATAGTCAGATCGCCCACGTGGGCGCCGAAATAGGTCCGCGCCGCGGCCTCCACGCCGTAGGCCCGGGAGCCCAGGTAGATCTGGTTGAGGTAGATGGTGAGGATCTCGTCCTTGGTCAGGTACTTCTCCAGGCGGTAGGCCAGGATCGCTTCCTTGACCTTGCGTTTGTAGCTTTTTTCCGACGACAGCAGCAGCCGCTTGATGATCTGCTGCGTGATGGTGGAGCCGCCCTGCTTGATGCCGCCGCGCTGGAGGTTCTTGATCATGGCGCGCACGATGGCCGAGATGTCCACGCCCTCGTGCTGATAGAAGGTGGAGTCCTCGGCGGCGAGAAAGGCCTTGGGCAGAAATTCCGGCATTTCCGAAAGCGTCACCAGGAAGCGTTTTTCGGAATAGAGATAGCCCAGCACCTTGTTGTCGCGGGTGTAGATGGTGGTGACGAGCGGCGGGCGGTAATCGGTAATTTTCCGAAAACTCGGCAAATCGCTCGAGGCCCAGTAATACAGGCCCACGAGGCCGGCCGCGCCGGTAATGCCGCCGACGACGAGCAGAAGGACAAAAAGGATAAGGAGCTTTTTCACGTGCCAAATCTCGCTGGGGGGGGAGTGACGGCGGGCATGCCTTCCTTGGGCGGCAGGCCCCAGGCCAGCCGCAGGCGACCATGCAAGTCCCGCACCTGGGCTTCGGTGACGTCAAGCAGGGCGAGCATTCCGGTCACGGTGCGGCCTTCCCGGTGCACCAGGCAGGTCGCGGCCGCAAAGCCCGACACCCTGCCCGAAGCCATCCAGAACGGAAAGAGGCGGCAATAATACGGGCGCGCCTGCCTTGGCAAGGCGCAGCCGTCGGAACGCAAAAACACGCAGCGCCCGGCCGGTGAAACGGACAGGCGCAAATGGCGGCCGCCCGCCGGGAAAAGCGCCTCCACGGCCTGGCGTTCCCTGGGGAACAGGCGGTGCATTCCGGACAGGAACGCGGCGCTGTTGGGCTCCGCGGTGAAGGCCCCGCGCGAAAGGCCCGCATGTTCGACGATGCGGTGCCGCTCCGACTCGGAAACGGGGAAGCACTGGTCCTCGTGGCCCGGGGTCAGCTCGCAGCAGGTGGGGCCGGCGGCGGCGCAACGGGCGCAGATGTCCGTCACGCGCGGCGTGGGAGCCGTCCCCGGCCGATCCATGGACATGACCCAACCTCCCGGCGCGCCGCGGCCCGCTGTCCGCCGCACTGCGCCAGGCGTACATAATACCCGAATCCCCGGCCGTAAAGGGCGTCGGGAAACCCGCGGCGTCTCCCTCCTTGCGGTTTCCCGGCAGCGCGCCCGCGCTACCGGGACAACTTCTCCAAGGCCAGTTCCGTCGGGGCGAGGCGGCCTTCGACCTCTTCGAGCAGCCCCAGGTTCACCATGTCGCGCACCATGGGCTGCACCTGGGAAAAGTGGCGCACCAGGGCCCGGCTGATGTCTTCTTCCGTGGCCGGCGGATCACAGGCGCGCAGGATGTCCTTGGCGGTCTGGGTCAGGGCTCCGTCGGGCTTTATCGCAGCAATGCTTTCGTCCGCATCGATGCGGGCATCGGAAGTCATGAAGTCTCCTTTTTGCAAAAATACCAATCCGGACAGGCCGCGCCGCCCGCCTTGGCCCTTTCCTCGGCCATGGCCTGCGTGCGCGGCGGCGGGGCGAGCACCGGCTCGCCCGGCTTCCAGCCGGCGGGGGTGGCGACGCCGTGGGCGTCGGTGGCCTGCAACGCGGCCACCAGGCGCACGATTTCGCCCACGTCCCGCCCCGTGGTCATGGGGTAGGCCGAAAAAGCCCGCACGATGCTGCGGTCGTCGATGACATAGGTCATGCGGACCGGCTCGTTGGGGGATTCGGCGGACATGAGCATGCCGTAGCGCCGGGCCATCTCTCCGGTGACGTCGGCCACCAGGGGAAAGTCGATGGTCACGGCGAACCTGGATTCGAGAGAGCGCACCCAGGCGATGTGGGAAAAAACGGAGTCCACGGACAGGCCCAGCAGTTCGCAGCGCATGGCGCGCAACTTTTCGCGCGCCCCGGCAAAGGCGATGAGTTCGGTCGCGCACACGGGGGTGAAGTCCGCCGGATGGGAAAAAAGCACCAGCCAGCTTTCCCGGAAATCCTCCAGGCGCAGAATTCCTTGGGTGGTTTCCGCCTCGAAGTCCGGAGCGGGCTCGCCGATGCGCGGCGTACGGGGCGTTGCTTCGCAGTCCGTCATGAACACTCCTTGCCGGCCGCATCATGGCGGCACGTTGCGGCGCGGATGTTCGACATATCGCCGTATTGGCGGCCGGCGTCAAGGGCGGGAGACGCAACGCGCCTTGCGCCGCGACGCGCGACCCCGGTCACACGATCAGTGCAACGCGCACGGATCTTCCGCCAGGCGGTGGAGCAACGCCGCCTTGATTTCCCCCACCTGCTCGGGGTCCTCCACGCGCCGGCCGTCGTAGCCGCGCACGTAGAACACGTCGCGCACCCGCCCGGCCGGGGTCATCACCTTGGCCAAGTGCGTCTCCAGGCGCAGCTCGTAGAGCGTGCGGGCGATGTCGTAGAGCAGGCCCACCCGGTCGTCGCAGGTCACCTCGATGACCGTGAAGAGGTCCGAAGCGCGGTTGTCCAGCACGATGGCCGGCGGCGTGCGCGGCCCGGAAACCGTGGGACCGGACAAAAGCGACGCCCGTTTGCGGGCCAGGCGGTAGGCCAGGAAGAGCTTGCCGGTCAGGGCGTAGCGGATGGCGCGCTGCACCCGGGCGAAAACCTCGTCGGCGTAGAGCACGTCCGGTGGATTGGCCGTGCGCAGGGAAAGGATGGTCGCGCCGTCGTTAAGGACGAACACGTCCGCGTCGTGGATGGAGAGGTCGTGCAGGGCGAGCACGCCGGCCACGGTGGCGAAAAGCGCCCGCACCCGCCGCGCCGCCACGGTGACGGCGAAACCTTCGCCGCCGGGCAGGGCCTCGTGGGAAAGCGCCACCACGTCGCGACCGCCCTGCCCCTCCCGGGGACTCGGCCGCAGACGCCGCTCCTCGGCCGTGGCGGCGTCCAGCTGCGTCAAAAGCTCCAGGTGGGCGAGGATGGTTTCCGGGCTCTCCACGACGAGATAGCGCGGCGGCATGGCCAGGATGGCCCGCTCCAGGGTCTCGGGGTCCAGGCGGTCCTTGGCCGCCTCGCGCAGCCGTTCGCGCGTGGCGAGCATGACCCGGGCGTCGTCGCGGTCGAAAAGCCGGCCCTGCTCGATGGCCGCGCGCACCTTGGCGTAGAGGTCGAGGACGAGGGTCTCCTTCCAGGCGGTCCAGGCTTGCGGTCCGGTGGCCAGGCCGTCGCAGCGGGCGATGAGCGCCAGCATGTCGAGCAGCTCCGCCGTGGCCGCGCGCGAAGCCACCCGGGCGACCACGTCGGGGTCGGCCAGGTCGCGGCCCGTGGCCGTCTCGGGCAGGAGCAGATGCTCGCGCACGAGCGCGGCCACGGCCTGCCGGGCCTCGGGCGGCGCGGACAGGCGGGAAAGCATCGCCTCGGCCAGGGCCGCGCCTTTTTCGGCGTGCCCGCCGCCGAGGCCCTTGCCCACGTCGTGCAGGAGCGTGCCCCAGAAGACGAGTTCGGGCCGGGGCAGGCCGGAAAGGAGCGCGCAAAAACGCGCGTCGCCCTCGCCGGCGCGCAGCGCGGCGAGCAGACGCACCGCCTCCAGGCTGTGCCGGCCCACGGGATGGACGTGGTAGATGTCGAAGGAAACGATGTCCTCGACGCGGGCGAATTCCGGCAGCACGGCGCGAAGGAGCCCCGACGCCATGACCGCGTCCATGGCCACGCCCGTGGTGTCGGCCTGCATCACCGCGCCGAGGCCCTCGTAGAGCCGCCTGCCCGTTCGCGGCGACACGTCGGCCAGCCGCCCGAGCGCGACGGCCAGGCCGCGCAGGCGGCGCATGGTTTCATGCGACGGGGGCACGCCGGTCGCGGCGCTTGCGCCGAGCAGGTCGAACACGGCCTCCATGGCCGCCGCGTCGGAAAGCCCCGGGGTAAAGCGGATGCCTTCAGCGGCCCGCTCCACCCCGCCGGACAGGGGCACGGCCGGGGCGTCCAGATCCACCGCGCCCAAGGCCCCGGCCAGTAGCGGCCATGCCGAGCCGCGCAAGGCCTTGATGTCGGCCATGCGGCGCAGCAGCTGCGAAAGGAAACGCTCCACCCCGGCCCGGTCGCCCCGGGGGCCGAAGCCCATGGCCTCGGCCAGGCGTTCCTGAAATTCGAAATAGAGCTTGTCGCTCTTGCGGCCGCACAAGCGGTGCAGGTGCATGCGCGCCGTGAGCACGAAGGCGGCGTCGGCGTCCAGGGCGGCGAGCTCCCTGGCGAGCACCCGCGCGTCACCGTCGCGGCCCGGGTCCAGGGCCAGGAGCCAGCGGACCTGGTGCGCGTCGCGAAGGCCCCCAAGGCCGTTTTTGAGGTCCGGTTCGAGCATGCCGCCGGCGTCGCCGTAACCGCGCTTGCGCACGGCGTTGGCCGCGTCGAGCCAGCGGGCGAAATCCGCGGCGCAGGCGGGAAAGACGTCCCGGCGCAGCCGGTCGAGCAGGCCCTCGCCCACGGCCGCTTCGCCGGCCACCACGCGCATGTCGAGAAACGACGCCAGCACCTGTTGGTCCTTGCGCGCAAGCTCCAGGCATTCGCTTATGGCGCGCACCCCGTGGCCGAGGTCCACGCCCAGGTCCCACAAGGGGAAAAAGAGGAACCGGGCCAGATCCGCGGCGTCGCCCGGGGCCTCGCCGCCGTAGACCACGAGCACGTCGATGTCCGAGGCCGGGCACAGCTCCCGGCGACCGTAGCCGCCCACGGCGACCAGGGCGAAGGTGGGGCGCACGGCGCCGTCCTCCTCGAATTCGGCCAGACGCTCGCGGAAATAGCGGTCGTAGGCGTCGGACAGGGCGCGCACGTAGGCCACGTCCACGTTGCCGTCGGCCAGGGCCGTATCCAGCAGGGCCTTGCCTGCGACGAGGCGGGCCGCGCTTTGGGGCCTTTCGGCTGGGACCATGCGGTTCTCCTGTGGCGAAAACGCAAAACCGGGGAGGAGCGCGCGTATCCGCTCTCCTCCCCGGCGACGTGTCAGGGATTGCAGGGCCGGGGTAGATTCCCCGCCACCCGGCTAGACGGCCGCGTTGCCGGTTTCGCCGGTACGGATGCGGATGACCTCGTCGATGGTGGAGACGAAGATCTTCCCGTCGCCCACTTCGCCGGTCTGGGCGGCGGCCTGGATGGCGCGGATGACCTCGGCGGCCACGCCGTCCTCGACGATCAGTTCCATCTTGACCTTGGGCACGAAATCGACCTGGTACTCGGCGCCGCGGTAGACCTCGGTGTGGCCGCGCTGCCGGCCGAAGCCCTTGACCTCGGAGACGGTCATGCCCTTGATGCCGATGCTCGTGAGCTTTTCCTTGATCTCGTCCAGCTTGTAAGGCCGGGTGATGACTTCGATCTTCTTCATGACGCGCTCCTTCTCCCCTCGTTAGAGCTGATAGCCGACTTCGCTGTGCTGGCTGACGTCGAGGCCCTTGTTCTCGTCCTCCTGGCTTACCCGAATACCGACCATCAAGTCCACGACTTTAAAGAGGATCAGGGACATGACGAAGCAGAACGCCCAGGTGGCGACCACGGAGAGGAACTGGATCCACAGCTGTTCGGGGTTGCCGTAAAAGAGGCCGTCCGCGCCAAGTTCGTTGACGGCTTTGGTGGCGAAAAGGCCGGTGCACAGGGCGCCGAAAGTGCCGCCGAGGCCATGAATGCCGACCACGTCCAAGGAGTCGTCATATTTGAAGATGCCCTTGACGAGCACGCCGCCGTAACACAGGGCGCCGCCGGCGAGGCCCATGAGGATGGCCGGCATGGGCTCGATGAAGCCGGCTGCCGGGGTGATGACGACGAGGCCGGCCACCGCGCCGGAGGCCATGCCGAGGGTGGTCGGCTTGCCGCGGTGCAGCCACTCCACCACGATCCAGCCCACGGCGGCGGCGGCGGCGGCCAAGTGGGTGGTGACGAAGGCCGAGGCGGCCAGGCCGTTGGCGGCCAGGGCGCTGCCGGCGTTGAAGCCGAACCAGCCGAACCAGAGCAGGCCCGCGCCGAGGATGGTCAGGGGCAGGTTGTGGGGAATGAACGCCTGCTTGCCGTAGCCGTGGCGACGGCCCAGGTAGAGCGCGGCGGCCAGGGCGGACGCGCCGGAGCTCATGTGGACCACCGCGCCGCCGGCGAAGTCCAGCGCGCCCATCTTGGCCATCCAGCCGCCGCCCCAGACCCAGTGGGCCATGGGACAGTAGACCAGGATCAACCAGAGGCAGGTGAACAGCAGGAACCCGGAAAATTTGATGCGTTCGGCGAACGCGCCGGTGATGAGCGCCGGCGTGATGACGGCGAACATGCACTGGAAGATCATGAAGGCCAGGTGCGGAATGTTGTCCACGCCTTCCTTGGCCGCCGTGCCGACGCCCTTGAGGAACAGGAAGTCCAGGTTGCCGATGAAGCCGCCGATGTCGCCGCCGAACGCCAACGAGTAGCCCACTATGGCCCACAGGATGGTGACGGTGCCGAGCAGAATGTTGGAATGCATGAGTGTGCCGAGGATATTCTTGCCCCGGACCATGCCGCCGTAAAACAGAGCCAGGCCCGGGGTCATGAGCATGACCAGGGCAGCCGAAATGAGCACGAAGGCGGTATCCGCCGCGTTCATGAGTTTCCCCCTCTCGTAACGTTTTTGTCGATCACGCCATAGCCGCGTCGTGTCTCCACCCGCCCGGGCAGGGCGGCCCGAAACGCCTTGCGGCGAAACGGCCCGCTCCGTGAGGGCGGCACGACTTGGATTCTTCCTAGAGGGAAGTTGACATTTTTGCAACAACAAAAAACTTCCCCTTCGCCGAACGCCGCCCCTGGCGATATGCGGCCGAATGGAGTAGGCTTGGACGCAACCCGTTTTCCCGGGAGTCCTGCCATGTCCGACAAAAAAGCCAAAATTCTCGTCGTCGAGGACGATGACGACGTCCGCCAGGCTCTGATCCTCTGGCTGGCCGGATCGGGATATGCGCCGGTCGAGGCCGCGGACGGCCGCACGGGGCTTTCGCTCGTGACCGGCGAAAAGCCCGACGCCGTGCTCCTGGACCTGCGCCTGCCGGGCCTCGACGGCTTCGAGGTGCTTGCCGCGCTCGGGCGCGAGGGGGGCGGGCCGCCGCCGGTGATCGTCATTTCGGGCCAGGACGAGATCGAAGGCGTCGTCCGCGCCTTCCGCATGGGCGCGGCCGACTACCTGCAAAAACCCATCGTGAGCTTCGACCTGCTCGGCCACGCCCTGGAAGCGGTGCTCGAACGCGAGCATCTCTCGCGCGCCGTGCACTTGGCCGAAAAGCGCTATTTCGACCTCGTGCAAAACCTGCCGCTGCTCGTGTTCGTGCTCGACGCCGCGGGCAACCTGGCGTTTATAAACAAGTTCTGCCGCACGCTTCTGGGCTATTCCCGGGGCGAGGCGCTCACCGAGCAGGACTGGTTTTTTTCCTGCGTCCATCCAGAGGATCGCGAGCGCGTGCGTGCCCTGTGCCGGCGCGGCTTCACCTCAAGGGAGCGCGCGCGCACCGAGGAATGCCGGTTCGTGCACAAAAACGGGGCCACCATCCACGCCCTGCTGCGGGCCATCCCCTCGGCGCGGCCGACGCAGGGCGGCGAGGCCGCCGCCATCGAAGGCATCGTGGTGGACATCACCGACCGGGTGGAGCTCGAGCGTTTCGTGGTGCAGGAGGAAAAGCTCAAGACCCTGGGCGCGATCTCCGCCGAAGTGGCCCACGAGATCAGGAACCCGCTTTTTTCCATCGCCGGCTTCGCCCACCGCCTGCAGGCCCGCATGCCCGAGAGCCGCGAGGCGGCCATCATCCTGGCCGAGGCCCGCCGCCTGGAGGACATCCTCGACCGCATCAGCACCTACCTGCACCCCGTGGACCTGCGGCCGCGCCAGTGCGCCCTAAGCGCCATCGTCACCGCCGCCCTGGAATTCCTGGCCCCGGAATTCGCCACACGGAACATCACGGCGCGCACGCGCCTGGCCCCGGCGCTGCCGGAACTCAAGCTCGACCCGGAGCTGCTCACGCAAGTGGTCACGAGCCTCGTGCGCTTCGCCGCCCGCCACCTGCCCGAAGGCGGGCGGGTGGACATCGCCTCGTCGCGCCACGCCCGCTTCGCGCATCTGGACGTGCTCTTCGCCGCCGCCGTTCCGGTGCGCGAACCGGACCTGCTCTTCCTGCCCTTCCAGGAAGGCGACGAACGCATGGGCCTACCGCTTTCCTACCGCATCGTGAAGAATCTGGGCGGCGCGCTGACCTTTTCCCAGATCGGCAGGGAAGCGGCCTTCACGGTGCAGTTGCCGCTCGGGCCGCTGACCGAACCCCTGCCGCCGTTCGAGGACGAGGACGAGGACGCCGGGGACGAAACGACCGCCCTGCCCGGGCCGGGACAGGCTTCATGACCCGGGAAGGCTGGCTTTCGCGCCTCGCAGGGCTGCCGCTGCCCCACGCGCCCGTGATCGTGGACGGCGGGGCCAACAAGGGCAATGTGGCGGCCCGGCTCCTTGCGGCGTTCCCCCAGGCGCGCGTGGAGGCCTTCGAGCCCCAGACGCGCCTGGTCCGCAAGCTCGCCAAGCGCTTCGCCGGCGACGTCCGCGTGCGCGCCCACGCCCTGGCGCTCGGCGAAGCGGAAACCACGCTGCCCCTTGCCGTCATGAACCGGCCGACGCTGTCCTCGCTGCTGCCGCCGACCGGCATTCACGACAAGTACGCCGGGGAAGCGCTTGCGGTCACGGACACGGAACAGGTGGCGGTGGCGCGCCTGGACACGGTGCTTGCCTGCGCGGACGTGATCAAGCTCGACCTGCAGGGCTACGAACTGCCGGCGCTTCGCGGCGCGACGAAGCTCCTGCCGGGCGTTTCGGTCGTCGTCGCCGAGGCGGCGCGGGCCCCGCTCTACGCCGGGCAGGCGCTGCTGCCGGACCTGGAGGCGTTTCTCGAGGGATTCGGGTTCAGGCTCGACGGGATCTACGATTTCTTCCGCGACGCGGGAGGCGGGATCGTTTCCGGGGACGCGCTCTTTCGCCGCGTTTAGAGCGAGGCGAGCAGCGCCGCCGCGCCCCGCGCGCCGCCCAGGTCGATGGCCGCCTTTGGCGGACGCGGCGCGTCCAGGGCGGCGACGCAGCGCGCGGCAAGAACCGGCGGGTCAAGGTCGTGCGGCGCGAGCAGGCCGAGAAGCCCGAGCT
>JAEWPX010000159.1 GCA_023399375.1 Pseudomonadota bacterium
CCCCCCCCCCCCCCCCCCCCCCCCCCCCCCCCCCCCCCCCCCCCCCCCCCCCCCCCCCCCCCCCCCCCCCCCCCCCCCCCCCCCCCCCGCCGGAGGCATTTCTTCTCCCCCTTTCCCTTCCCCCTTCTTCCCTCCCGCTTAGCGCCGCATGTCGCGGGCGATGGGGCATTGGGATTTGGCCGGGGCGTGGAGGGTCAGGCGCAGGTCGTGGTCCAGGCCGAGCGTGGTGGTTTCGTTGAGAAAGAGCGAGGGGGAGCCGTCGAAGACGTCGAGGTCCTTGGTCCGCTCCAGGTGGTAGAGCTCGCCCCAGCTCGTGGCGTAGAGGGCGTCCACGCTGGTCGTGCGCCGCTCCTCGCGCGGGGCGAGCAGGTTGGCCAGGCACAGGGCCGCGGTGATGCGCTCCCGGGAAAGCCCCAGGGAAAGGGGCGGGGCGAAGGTGTCCTTGACCGGAAAGGTCTGGTGCACGGCTTCGAGCACGGCGGCCACGTCGGGCAGGGTCAGGGGCGCGGGCAGGGTCGCGGCCATGAGGTGCATGCCCGGGTGGTAGATTTCATTGGCCACGAGCCAGGCGCAAAGGCGGGGCAGGGAGGCGTCCTGGCGTACGGTTTCGCGCCGGCGCGCCTTGCGGTCCGCGCCGGCGGGCTCGGCGCGCACCACGAAGCCTTTTTCGCGCGGCGCGATCTCCTCGTAGGCGAATTCCAGCGAGGCGAACAGTTCGCGACCCGGGCGCACGAACGGCATGCGCATGATTTTGCCCACCTTGCGGCCGAAGCTCGCGGCAATGCGCCGCGAGAGCATGGTCTGGTCGCGCTCGGTCAGGCCGCCGCCGCTGGCCAGCTCCTTGCTGCGGTCCTTCAGGCGTTCGTAGGCGCGCAGGAAATAGGTGGCGATGGATTCGCCGAGCGCCTGGACCTGGGCGAAGCCGTCCTCGTCGGATGGGCTCTCGCGTTTGGGAGGCGGCGGACAGGCGCCGCCTGCCGGCGGGGCGTAAGGGAAATAGTGGTCGAGCAGCGTCTCGCCCGAGCGACTGACATATTCCTCGCAGGGATCGAAGCCGGTTTTTTGTAAAAACGCCTGGCGCAGCAGTTCCACCGCCCCGGCCCGGCCGCTCTCCTGGTAATGGCGCGTGACCTCGCGAAAGAGCAGGGCGTAGGGGTCGCAGCGCCACAGTCCGCCCTGGTTGGAGAAGATATGCGCCTTGAGCGTGTCGCAAAGCGGCGGCGGTTCGCCGGGATGGGCGGCATATTTTTCCAGCAGTCCGAACTTGATGATGGACTTGAAGGGGCTGGTTAAGGATTTGACGATCATCCACAGCGACGCCCCGAAGTACTCGTCCCCGGCGATGGGCTGCAGGCAGCCGAAATCCAGACAGTCGGCCGCGGTTTCGGGCGCGACGCGGGCCATGGCCGCAAGCGCCTTGGCGTAGCCTTCCTGGGCGATGCCGGGCGCGACGCACCACCAGGCGGGCTTTTTGCCGCCGACGACCAGGGCCGTGCGGTAGAATTCCTCCTTGAGGAGCCTGCCCTGGGCCGAACCGTAGCCTTCGTCCTCGGAGTAGCCGAAGACGTTGTCGCGCACGTCCTGCACGCTCATGCAGAAAAAATGGATTTCAAGCCCGGCCTCGCGCATGGCGGAACGGCTGGCGGCCTCGAGCTTGGCGGCGAAGGCCTCCTTGCCGGGATGGCGTTCCCAGCCGGGGCGCAGGCAGACCCAGACGTCGAGGTCGGATTCCGCGCCCTGGGCCACGGTGCCCACGCTGCCGATGGTGTACACTGCTTCCACGGGCAGGGGATCTTGCGCCGCGTCGGCCAGGGCGGCCATGGGCCGACCGAAGTGGCGTTCGAGCAGCCGCAGGGTCGGCAGGTCCGGGTGAAAACCCGCCACACGGCCGGCCGGCGCGGGGGAGGGCACGCCCGTGGCGTCGCGGGAGAAGCCGGCCTCGATCAGCCCGGGGAGCATGTCCAGGAAGGCCGCGCCCGTTTCGCCGAGCCTCCTGCGCGCCCAGGCCGCGCGCCGCTTGTTGCCCGCCAGCATGGCGCGGCGGCGGCGGGCCACGTCGCGGGAAAAGAGCGCCGCGTCCAGGCAGGCGGCAATGAGCCTGGGGCCGCCGCCCGCGGTCAGGGCCGGGGGCAGAGGCCGTGTGGTGGCGGCGTCGGCCAGGGCCATGGCATCGTCCTTGGCCATAGCGCCGAGGATGTCCGGCTCGTCGGTTGCGCCGCTGAAGCGCGCGCCGGCGAAGTAGCAGCCTTCGGTGCGTACGCCCGCAAGCTGCGCCTGGGGAAAGACGGCCATTTCGAACAGGCAGTCGGAAAAAAGCGCACCCCGCACGGAGAGGTCGTGGAAGACGGCGCGCACGAGGCTCACCGCCCGCAACCGGCAGGATGAAAGCGCGACCCCGGACATGGCCGCGCCGAAAAAGTCGCTTTCCGCCATCTCGACGCCCGTGAAGGCGACGTCCTCGCCCCGGGCGGATTCGAAGCCGCAGCCGCGCAGCTCGCAGGCTTCGAAGCGCACGTTTTGCAACACCGCCTCGCCGAAGCGGCAGTTGGCGAAGCGGCAGCCGTGAAAGGTCACGCGCGTGAGCCGCGACGCCTCGAACGCGACGTCCGTGAACTGGCACTCCGAAAACGTCACGTCCGCAAACGACGCCTGGGACAACTCCACGGCCCGCAGCACGCAGCGCGTGGCCGCTACGCCGGCCACGGTCGCGCCTTCGAGTTTCGTCCAGAGGATCTGGCGTTTGTGCAGTTCCCCGCCCTGGGCCAGTTCCCGGCGCAGGGCCTCGTCGCCGTTTCCCTGCCCGTTGCCGCCGGTCCCGGGCGTGGCGACGAGGTTCCTGACGCGTTTCCACAGGCCCTTTTGCTCTTGGCTTTCCCCGGCCGGGCCCGGCAGGGGAGCGCGGCGTGGAAAGGGGCGCGAGGCGGCCCGGGAGCGCAGGGCAAGGTCTTCGGCCATGGCCCGGACCAGTTCGGGCGTGGCAGCCGGGGTCCGGGCCACGGCCTTGGCGGCGATTTTCATGGTGTGCGGCGCGGCCGAGGCCAGCACGGCGTAGACCGCATCGAGTGCGAGCCTGCGCGGTAGCGGCGGCAGGCCGCGCAGGGCCTGGCCAAAAGCGGACAGGGACAGACCGGCCAGGAAAGGAGCCAGGGCTTCGGCGCGTTCGGGATCGGCGGCCAGGAGGCCCGCCGCCACCGTGCCCGCGCGGGCTTCGTCGCAGCCGCGCAGGGCGGCCAGGGCCGCCGCCGCCAGGGACGGTTCCTGCGCGCCGCACAGCGCTTCGACCGGCGACGCGACCGTGTCCGCCGTAAGCCCCGGGGTCTCGGCCAGGGCGCGGCACACGGTTTCGGCCGAAATTTCGTCGAGTTCGCCCAGGCGCGCGGCGAGCTGCTCGATCAGCGTGGGTTCGCGCAGCCGGCCGATGACCCGGGCCATGTACCGCGTCTGCTCGGCAGACAGGTCCATCTGGAGCAACCGGCGCAGCCACATGCCGAGCCGGCCGCGCACCAGGGCGTTGCGCACGGGCAGGGCCGGGTATTCATGGCGATTGGCGAGCAGGTCGAGGAGGATGAGCAGTTCGTCGGGCGTGCGCTCGACGATGTCGGCCAGGACCGCAAGGCCCCAGGCGGCGGTCTTCGGCCGCGACGACCGAGGGCGGCGGAAAAAGGCGTTGATGAAAAGGAGCTTTTCCTCGTCCCCGATGCAGCCGAGCAGGGTCAGGGCCTGATCCTCGGGCATTTTTTCCAGGTGGATGACCGAGAGCACCTCGCCCTCGACGCCGAGGCGGAACAGCAGTCCGAAGGCCTGGCGGGCGAAGCCTTCGTCGCCGGCCTCGAGCAGGGCGGCGAGGAGAAAGGCCAGCTCCGAGGCTTCGCCGGCCGTGGCCGGGTCGTCCACCGCGCCCCGGTCGATGAAGGCGAGCGTCTGCCTGGCCAGAGGCACGAGCGGCGTCAGGTCGGACCCTGGCGGCTGAGACAGGCCCGTGCGCAGGGTCCGCATGATGGCCCGGGCCGGCGAACTCCGCCGTTTCATGACCGACCCCGGAAAACGGCGCGCGCCGCGAAGGGTGCCTCGGGAAAACGCGGAGACGGCACGCGGCGCGGGCCACATTCCTTTGAAAATACGCAGGAACCGGGAAAGGAGCGCGGCGCGGTGCGGGCGTCAGGACCGGGGCGCGGCGTCGACATAGTAGGCGACCTGCTTGCCGGGGTTCAGATACTGGAGGACTTCCGGGGTCAGTTCCGCCGGTTTGAGGGCCTTGCCCACGGTCAGCTCCGTTTCGATGCACAGGTCGATGATCAGCGCTTCGCGCCTGGGGATGTCCGGGTGGTAGACCTTGACGCTCGGGCGCATGGAATCGCGCATGTTCGCCGAGACCACGAGACCCTGCATGCCGTTGGACAGTGCGACCAGCGATCCCGGCGGATAGACGCCGAGCTTGCGGATGAACATGGTCACGGTCTTGGCGTCGAAAAGCGCCCGGCGTTTGTAGAGCGCCTTCATGGCTTCGTGCGGCGTGGGCGTCTCGGCCCCTTCCTTGGGATTGAGGAAGCGGTCGTAGAGGTTGGTCACGGCGGCGATGCGTCCGCCCAGGGAAATGGCCTCGCCCTTGAGGTGGGCGGGAAAGCCCGTGCCGTCCGCGTACTCGTGGTGCTGCAACACGAGCTGCAGGGCCGCCGGCGGAAAGCCCGGCACGGCGGAGAGCATGCGCGCCCCGGTCTTGGGGTGCTCCATGTAGTATTCCTTGAGCACCTTGTTCATGGTCACGAGGTTGCCCTTGGTGAAGCGCTGGATGGGCACGCGGCTCTTGCCGACGTCGTGGAAAAGCGCCCCCATGCCGACTTCCTCGATGTCGCTCTTGCCAAGCCCCATTTCCTTGGCCAGCATCATGGCAAGCACGGCCACGTTGAGCGCGTGGTAGTGCCTGGCTTCCTCGCGCATCTTGGCGGTCATGACGCTCACGAGCACGTCGAGGTCGGACAGGAAGGTCTCGGCCATGGGGCCGACCACTTCGCCGGCCGCCTCCAGCACCTCGGGGCTCGGCGAGGACACTTTTTTGATGGCCTCGACCACCTGTCCCATGGCCTTTTCGTAGCGGCGCTCGCAGGCGGCGAAGCGTTCCAGGCGGTCCTTGTTGCGCTCGATGGTTTCGCGCTTGAGCGAGGAGAGTTCGGCCGAGACCGGGGTGCGGGCCGTGCTCCAGGGGCCTTTCTGGCGCTTGCCGGCCATGCCGTCGATCTCTTCCAGGGAGATGGGCAGGCGGTCGGATTTCTCCGGCAGGCACAGCACGTGGGACAGCCCCAGCGCGACGACCTTGGCCACGTCGGCGTCGTTTTTGAGCTTGAATCCCTTGGCGGGGAAGGAGTGGCTCACTCCCGGCTCGTCGATGCGGATGAAAAGCCCCGGACAGAGCTGTTCCACCAATATGGGGTATTCGTCGATCTGCATGGGGGCCTTATCCCGGGCTTGCCGCGCGAGGGGCGCGCCGCAGGGGACGGCGGGCCTTGCGACGGCAGCAGGCAGTATAGGCGTGGGGAAAAAAACCTGTCAACACGCGCCTGGAGCCGGAAGTCTCCGCTTTCTTGCGCCGCCGTCTTGCCCAAAGCCCGGCTCATGGCTATTGTCCATCCTACAAGACGGTATTCCATGGCGCCACCTGACGCGACACAGCGCAATTCTCCCCCGGGAGCCAAGCCCGTCAAGGGCGTTTTCTCCACGGACGCTCAGCATTTTCTCGGCAGGCACTTCTCTAGCCGCGTCTCCCAGCGGATCTTCGTCTATGCCGAAGAGCAGGAAGACGGCCGCATCGCCGTGTGGCGCTTAAGCCGCAATTTCATTCCCACCGGAAACAAGCGGCTGTTGCGCAAGGAAAAACTCCTCAGCGAATACCTGCCCGAGCCGGCCATCTACATCAACAAAGTCGTGCCGCTCATGCGCCGCCTCGACGAGACCGTGGCCGCAGCGGACAAGCATCGCGAGCGCAAGGAGCTTTTCGCCGCCGAATTCGAATACAAAAACGCGCTGGTCCTGGACGCGGACCATGTAAAGGCGACGTTCGGCCTGGGACTGACCTACCTCGAGCGCCAGGAAAAGCAGAACGCGGATATCGTCTTTCGCAAGATCATGCGCATCGAGGCGGCGTTCACGCCGGAACACAAACACCTGTTTAACGACTTCGGCATGCAGATGCGAAAGCTCGGCATGTACGACGAAGCCATGCGCTATTATGCGCGCGCCTACCGCCTCTGTCACACCGACGAACATCTCCTCTACAACATCGCCAGAACCCAGTATGAAAAGGGCCGGATGAAAAGCGCGCGGACGATGCTGACTCATGCATTGCGTCTCAATGCGGAATTTCCCGAAGGAAAGGCTTTCATGGTCTACCTGGAATCCCGCTTGCGCGGCGAGGAAACGCCTGGCCTGCCGCTCGAGTAGCATTTGTTGCGGGCATGTCACGATGGCCGTTCCACGCGTGACCCCGCGCGTATTTGTCTGCTTCTTCTCCCGGATGTCCCCGGTATCGCTGCTATTTGACAAGCGGCGTTTCCCGGTGAAAAAAGACGCCGCGCCCTTTGTTTCCCTCGGGCCGCGTTTCGGTGGATTGCCCTTTCGGGCGCAAGCCAAGGAGTCGCTGCATGGCCAGTCTCAAAGTCGGTGTGAAGCTGTTCGCTTCCGTGTGCGTCACGGCGCTCGTCACGGTGTGCATCGCCGTTTTGGGCTACCAGAGCCTGCGCGACACGAGCGCGGCCGTGTCCGAGGTGGTCGCCACGGTGCTGCCGCGGGTGGCGGGGCTCGGCATGGTCAAGGAAGGGTTGCTTGCCGCGCAGTCGGCCGAGCGCACTATCCTGGTGCCGGAACTGGCTAATTCCAAGGAATTCGACCGGCAGCGGGAAAGCCTGGAAAAGGGCCTGGCCCTGGTGGACCAGGGGCGCGCCATGGTGGACGGGCATTTCACCTCCGACGAGGAGGCCGGGCAGTGGCAGAAATTCAACGCCGCCCTGGCGGACTGGCGCAAGACCAACGCCAAGGTCGTGGAGCTCGTGGGCCAGAACAAGCGCAGCAACGCCCTGACGCTCTCCATCGGCACCTCCATGCTCTCCCTGCGCACGGCTGCCACCGCCCTCAACTTTTTGTTGGAACAAAGCCGCGTCCAGGCGGACGCCCTGGCGCACACCGCCCGGGAGCAGGCCGATAGGCGGGGACTTATCCTCATCGCCGCCGCCGTAGCCTGCCTCATCGTCTCTCTGGCCCTTGGCACGGCCGTGACCCTTTCCGTCGTGCGGCCCCTGCGCAAGGGCGTGGCCTTCGCCCGCGCCGTGGCCGGCGGCGATATGCAGGCGCGCCTCGACGTCAAGGGACGCGACGAGCTTGGCGAACTGGCTGATGCGCTGCGGAAAATGCTCGAGGCGCTCAAGGAATACATCCAGGCCGCGGAAAACCGCGGCACGCAGTGCGCCGCCGAGGCGCAAAAGGCCCGCGAGGCTCAGGCCGCGGCCGAAGAGCACCGCCAGGCCGCGGAAACCGCCCGCCAGGATGGCATGCTCCATGCCGCCACGCGCCTGACCGCCGTGGTCGACGCCCTGACCGGGGCCACCGAAGACCTGGCCGCCCGGGCCGAGCAGGCCACGCGCGGCGCGGCCGAGCAGTCGGCGCGGCTTTCGGAGACCGTGACCTCCATGGGCGAGATGAGCGCCACGGTCCTTGACGTGGCCCAAAACGCGGCCACGGCTTCGGATACGGCCGCCGCCGCCAGGGAGCAGGCCGTGGCCGGGTCGGACGTGGTGCGCCGGGCCGTCGCCGGCATCGGCCAGGCGCGCGACAAGGCCCTGCGCCTCACCGACGACATGGCCGAACTGGGCCGTCAGGCCGAGGGCATCGGCCGTATTCTCGGCGTCATCTCCGACATCGCCGACCAGACGAACCTGCTTGCGCTCAATGCCGCCATCGAGGCGGCGCGCGCCGGCGAGGCCGGACGCGGCTTCGCGGTCGTAGCCGACGAGGTCAGAAAGCTCGCCGAAAAAACCATGGCCGCGACCTCGGAAGTCGGCAAGGCCATCCGCGACGTCCAGGACGGCACGCAAAAGACCGTCTCCGGCGTGCGCGAGGCCGTGACCGTCATCGAATCCGCCACCGGGCTCGCCGACGAGTCGGGCAAGGCCCTGGCCACCATCGTGTCGCTGATTGAGACGGCGTCCGACCAGGTCCGCTCCATCGCCGCCGCTTCCCAGCAGCAGTCCGCCGCGGCCGAGACCATCGAACGCTCCATCGCCGATGTGAACCGGGTGTCCGAGGACACCGCTCAGGCCATGGAACGTTCGACGCAGACCGTGGAAGGGCTGGCCGAGCAGGCCCGGGAACTCGGCGCGCTCATCGAGGAGCTCGGCGGGTCGTGCAAGGCGGCTTGCCTGCCTGACGCGTGACGCGCCATGCGGCCTGCTGCGGTCTTTTTTCAGGGTATCTTGACCACGAACCCCGAAGCGTCTAAACTGCCACGTTTACGTTCCAACTATCGTGCAAATGCGATACAACACCGCTTCCGGGATGGGTCCGGCCGCGGCCATACGCAACGGGGGAAGGAAGATGGGGTTACGTACTGACTTTATCTGGATGGATGGCACGCTTACGCCCTGGGATCAGGCCAATGTGCACGTCCTGACCCACGGCCTGCATTACGGGTACGCCGTGTTCGAGGGCATCCGGGCGTACGAGTGCGTCGACGGCTCCTCGGCGGTCTTCCGCCTCGAGGAACATGTGGACCGGCTTTTCGGTTCCGCCAAGATTTTGGGCCTCACCATCCCCTTCACGCCGGAACAGGTCGTAACCGCCTGCGTGGAAACGCTTGTCGCCAACAAGATGCGCGCCGGCTACATCCGGCCGCTGGTATACGTGGGCTCCGGCTCCATGGGCGTCAACCCCGCCGACAACCCCATTCGCGTGGCCATCGCCGTGTGGCCGTGGGGGGCCTACCTCGGCGCGGAAGCGCTGGAAAAAGGCATCAACATCCGCACCTCAAGCTACACCCGTTTTCACGTCAATTCGATGATGAGCAAAGCCAAATCGGCCGGCAATTACGTCAACTCCGTGCTGGCCAAGACCGAGGCCCTGGCCGACGGCTACGACGAGGCCATGATGCTCGACGCTTCGGGCTATGTGGCCGAAGGTTCGGGCGAAAACATCTACATCGTCAAAAACGGCGTGATCAAGACGCCGCCCCTGACCACGGTGCTCGCCGGCATCACCCGCAACAGCGTCATCGCCTTGGCCAAGGAAATGGGCTACGAGGTGATCGAGCAGTTCTTCGCCCGCGACGAGGTCTACGTGGCCGACGAGGCGTTTTTCACGGGCACGGCCGCCGAGCTGACCCCGATCCGCGCCCTTGACCGCCGCGTCATCGGCGAAGGGCATGCCGGGCCGGTGGCCAAGGCGCTCCAGAAGGCCTTCTTCAAGGTCGTCAAGGGCGAAAATCCGAAATACGCCGGCTGGCTGCACCGCTACAGCCTGTAACACGCCCCGGGCGGCCCCTTCGGCCGGAGGGGCCGCCCGGATACCCGCATGAGCACCACCAGCCTTACCGCCAAATACCGGCCCCAGCGCTTTGCCGACGTGGCCGGGCAGGACGCCGTCAAGCGCATCCTGTCCCGGGCCGCCGCCGAGGACAAGATCGCCCCGGCCTATCTTTTCAGCGGCACGCGCGGCGTCGGCAAGACCACCCTGGCGCGCGTCCTGGCCAAGGCCCTCAACTGTGAGACCGCGCCCACGGCCGAGCCCTGCAACGTCTGCGCCCAGTGCCGCCAGATCACAGCCGGCGTCTCGCCCGACGTCATCGAGATCGACGCCGCCACCCACGGCAAGGTCGAAGACGCCCGCCGCCTCAAGGAGGACGTGGGCTACGCGCCCTTAAACAGCCGCTACAAGGTCTTCATCATCGACGAGGCGCACATGCTCTCCACGGCAGCATTCAATGCGCTGCTCAAAACCCTGGAAGAGCCCCCGGCCCGCGTCACCTTCATCCTGGCCACGACCGAGGCGCACAAATTTCCGGCCACGATCATCAGCCGCTGTCAGCACTACCTTTTCAAGCGCCTGTCCCAGGGCGAGCTCGAAGCGCATCTGACCCACGTGCTTGCTCGCGAGGCCGTGTCCTTCGAGCAGAGCGCGGTCAAGCTCATCGCCCGGCGCGGCGCGGGCAGCGTGCGCGACTCCATGTCGCTTTTAGCCCAGGTCCTGGCCCTTGGCGGCAGCGGGCTGACCGAGGCCGACGCCCGCAACGTCCTGGGCCTAGCCGGCCAGGAAGTCTTTTTCGGCCTCATCGAGGCCATCCACGGCCAGGACGGCCCGGCCGTGGTCGAGGTGCTGCGCCAGGTCCTGGACAAGGGCCTTGACATCGGTTTTTTTCTGCGCGAGCTGGCCGGCGTGTGGCGCAACCTGTTCCTTTTGCGCCAGGCCGGCGAGAAGGGCCTTGCCGTGGTCGATCTCCCGGCCGAGGAGACCGGTCTCTGGCTCGACTGGGCCGGCCGCTTCGACCCCGCCCACATTCACGCCTGCTGGCAGATGACCATCGAAGGCCAGAGGCGGGTGCTCACGAGCCTCGAACCGGCGCTGTCGCTCGAACTGATGCTCCTAAACCTCGCCTACCTGCCGCGCCTGCTGCCCCTGCAAAACCTCGCCTCCTGCGCCATGCCGCCGCAGGGCGCCGGGCCTGCCGCGCCCTCGGGCGCGCCCGGTTCTTCCGGTCCGTCCGGATATTCCGCCGCGCCGCGCCGCGCCGCGCCGGGGAGTGCTGGCGGGTATGCGCCGCGGACTTCTTCCCCTGCGGCTTCCGGCGTGTCCGAACAGAGGCCCGGCCGCGCGCTTGTCGCGCCGGGCGCCCCGGCCGCGCCGCGCCCCGGCGGCTGGCAGCCGTCCAAGGAGGCGGCTCCCGCCGCCGCTCCCGTTGCGAAACCGGCCCAGGCCGCCGGGCAGGTTCCGCCCGGGCCGCGCACCTTCGAGGGCTTCAAGCGTTTCGCCGCCAAAAACGGCGAGATCATGGGCCTCAAGCAGGCCAAGGGCGACTACGCCCCCGAACCCGAGCCGGGCACGCTGCGTTTCGTCTGCGCCAACGCTTTTCATGTCAACCAGTTGCGCCACCCGGACAAGCTGCGCCAGCTCACCGCCCTTGCCGCCGAATACTTCGACAGCCCCGTGCAAATCGTCGTGGAGGCGGGGGAGGGGGGCGGCGGCGAACGGATGTCCCGTGACGAGCTCAACCAGTATATTGAACAACGGCCGGAAGTCCGACAGGCCATGTCGGTCTTCGATGCCGAAATCATCGACCGCAAACCCCGCTGAACGCGGTTTACGGAGGATCGCCTCATGAAGGGAATGAACGAGCTGGTGCGCCAAGCCCAGGTCATGCAAAAGAAAATGGCGAAACTTCAAGAAGAACTTGAAGTGCGTACCGTCGAGGGTTCCGCCGGCGGCGGCATGGTCACGGCCTTGGTGAGCGGGGCCAACGAACTCAAGTCTATCGCCATCGACAAGACGGTGGTCGACCCCAATGACGTGGACATGCTCCAGGATCTCGTCCTGGCCGCGGTCAACGACGGCCTCAAGAAGGCCAAGGCCATGATGGAAGCCGAGATGGGCCAGCTCACCGGCGGCATCAAGATGCCGGGATTATTTTAAAAGCAAGAAGAGAAGATGCCTCCGGCGGCCGGGGGGGATCATCCCCCCGGACCCCCTGGATAAGGGGGGATGGTTGGGGGCAATGGGTAGTGACGGATATGGCAGTGCAGACGGCGTTGCCGGCTCCCCTGGCGGAGCTGGTCGAACAATTGGCGAAGCTGCCCGGGCTCGGGCCGAAATCCGCGCTCAAGGCGGCCATGACGCTGCTCGAGTGGCCGCGCGGCCGCGCCGAGACCCTGGGCGAGGCCATCCTGCGCCTGCGCGAGCGGCTGTGCCTGTGCTCGCGCTGCGCCGGGCTCTCCGAAACCCCGGTCTGCCCGGTCTGCGCCGATCCCGCACGCGCCCCGGAGCAGTTGTGCGTCGTGGCCCAGTGGGACGCCGTCATGCTCCTGGAAGAGACGGCGCAATTTAGGGGCTATTACCTCGTCCTCGGCGGCCTGCTCGATCCCCTGGAGGGCGTCTCGCCCGGCCAGCTGCGCCTGGACGTCCTGCGCGCGCGCCTGGCCGAGGGCGCGGTCACGGAGTGCATCCTCGCCCTTGGCGCGACGCTCGCCGCCGAATCCACGGCTTCGCACATCAAAAACCTGCTGGCCCGGGAATTTCCCCGCGTGCGCCTGACTCGGCTGGCCCAGGGCATCCCGCTCGGGGCCGAGGTCAAGTACGTGGACAAGGAAACCCTTTCCCAATCCCTGCGTTACCGGCAGGACCTCTAGGACGACGTCCCGTCATGGCCGATGCGGCGCAAGCGATCGAACTATCCGCCGAAGTGCAGTCCGTAACCTTCTTCAACGAAGGCTCGAACTATCTCATCGCCAAGGTCCGTTCCAAGGACGAACCCGGGCCGTTTTCCATCGTCGGCTACCTGGACCGGGTCACGCCCGGGGAAATGCTGCGCTTGAGCGGCTCCTGGGCCACCCACCCCAAGTACGGCCGCCAGTTCCAGGTGACGACCTTCGCCCGGGAAATGCCGGCGACGATCAACGGCATCCGCCGCTATCTCGCCTCGGGCATGATCAAGGGCGTGGGCGGGGTGCTCGCCACGCGTATGGTGGATGCCTTTGGCGAGAAGGTGCTCGACATCCTGGACAGCGAGCCGGAAAAGCTTCTTGCCGTGGAAGGGCTCGGCAAGAAAAAGCTCAAGGAGATCGTGGCCTCGTGGACGGCGCAGCACGAGGTGCGCTCGCTGATGCTTTTCCTGCAGACCCACGAAATCGCCACGACCCATGCGGGCAAGATTTTCAAGCTCTACGGCAACAGCGCCGAGGCGCGCATCCGGGCCAACCCGTACGAGCTGGCCTACGAGATCCGCGGCATCGCGTTTAGGACCGCCGACGCCATGGCCCTGCGCCTGGGATTTGCCCCGGACAGCCCCGAGCGGCTCCAGGCCGCCCTGGTCTACATGCTCTTCACCATGGGCGAACAGGGGCATCTGTTCGTGCCGCGCGACGTGCTTTTCGAAAAGACCTCGGCCATGATCGAAGGCGTCGCCCCCGAGCGCCTGGACGAGGCGCTCGGGGACCTGGAGACGCTCAAGCGCATCAAGGTCGAGGAACTCTCCGCCCAGGGCGTCGCGTCGGCTGTGTACCTGCGCCACAACTACGCCCTGGAAGTGGAAATCGCCCGTCGGCTGCACGATCTGGCCACGCACCCCGGGGCGGACCTGCGCGGCAAGGTGGAAAAGCTCCTGCCGGCGCTCGAGTCCGAAGCGCGGCTCCAGCTTTCTCCCGAGCAGCGCCAGGCCGCCGTGGACGCCTGCGCGGAAAAGGTCTTCGTCATCACCGGCGGCCCCGGCACGGGCAAGACCACCATCACGCGCATGGTGGTGGCGGCCCTTGACAAGTCGGGCTTAAAAGTCAAACTTGCCGCGCCGACCGGCCGGGCGGCCAAACGGCTGGCCGAGGCCACGGGCCAGCCGGCCGCGACGCTCCACAGGCTGCTGCAATCCACGCCCGACGGCAGCTTCGCCCTGTGCGAGGACAACAAGCTCAAGACCGACGTGCTGCTCGTGGACGAGGTCAGCATGCTCGACGCCAGGCTTTGCGCCCATATGCTGCGGGCCCTGCCGGCAACGGCCCGGCTCATCCTGGTCGGCGACGCCGACCAGCTGCCTTCGGTCGGCGCGGGCAACGTCCTGGCCGACGTCCTGGCCAGCCAGGCCGTGCAGAGCGCCCGCCTGACGCGGATCTTCCGCCAGGCGAAGCAGAGCATGATCGTGGTCAACGCCCACCGCGTGAACCAGGGCCAGTTTCCCCAGGCCGCGGACAGCCCACCTCCCGATGCGGATTTTTTCTGGGTGGAGCAGGACGATCCGGCCACGGTGCGCGACATGATCGCGACGCTGGTGTGCGAGCGCATTCCCCGGGTCTACGGCCTCGACCCCTTGCGCGACGTGCAGGTGCTCTCGCCCATGCACAAGGGCGAGGCCGGCACGCAGTCCTTAAATGACGCCCTGCGCGCGCGCCTCAATCCCAAGGGGCCGGAAGTCGCGCGCGGCATGGCGCGGTTTCGCCTGCACGACCGGGTGTTGCAGACGAAAAACGATTATGAAAAAGACGTCTTCAACGGGGATCTGGGGCACATCGTGGAAGTCGATCCCGAGGAAGGCGAGGTGGTGGTCTCCTTTGACGGCAAAAGCGTAGCCTATGACCGCACCGAACTCGACGAACTTGCCCCGGCCTACGCCGTGAGCATCCACAAATCCCAGGGAAGCGAATATCCGGCCGTGGTCGTCCCCATTTTGACACAGCACTACGTCATGTTGCGCCGCAACCTGATCTACACCGCCCTGACCAGGGCCAGGCGGCTGGCCGTGATCATCGGCAGCCGGCGGGCGCTCATGCTCGGGCTGCGCAACGCCGGCGGAGACAAGCGCTACACCCATCTCAACCATCGGCTTCGGGAGCTTTTCAATGCGCTCTAGCCGCAAGGCCGGCCCTGTCGTGGCCGCGTTCCGGGACGTTCCGACATGCTCATGAAAAAAGCCGCCGGACTGCTGGCGCGCATCCTCCTTGTGGGCGGCTGCCTGGTCTACGCTTTCTGGGGCATCGACTTCGCCCAGTTGTGGGCCACGCTCGTGCGCTACGACGACGTGGCGCTTTTTTGGACCACGGTCTTCTCCTTTGTCGGCTACGGCGTCATGGCCCTGCGCCTGAACTTCCTTTCCGGGTTCAAAGCGGGAAACTGGCTGTGCTTCAAGGCGTTCCTCATGTCCATGGCCGTCAACAACATCGTGCCGGCCAAGCTCGGCGAACTGGCCAAGGCCTTCTACCTGCGCCGGGAATGCCATTTTTCGCTCTCGCGCAGCATCACCATGGTTTTCTGGGAGCGCTTCTTCGACCTCAACGCCATCCTGGCCATGGGCCTCGTCGTCGCCTTCCATTTCAAGCTCAAGATGGCCTTCGTGCCGCTCGCCGCGGCCGTAGGCGGCATCTGGGTGGCGCTTTGGATCGTGCGCGCCTTTCCCGATTTCGTCGGCCGCATCATTGACAGGATGCCGTCCAACCGTCTGGCCGAATTCATGGCCGAACTGAAGCTCCAGGTGCTGCACGGCGTCACCCCGGGCTTCATGGTCGTGCTCGGCCTCTACACGGCGGTGTGCTGGGCCTGCTACGCCAGTTCGACCTTCCTCGTGCTGCTGTGGGTCGCCAAGATGCCGCTTTCCTTCGGCCACGCGGCGGCGGTGTTCGTCATCTCCTCGCTCGGCATGGCCATGCCGTCCTCGCCCGGCGCGCTCGGGGTGTTCGAGGCGGCGGTGGTGTTTTCCCTGGGCCTTTTCGGCGTGGACCGCTCCCAGGCGCTTGCCGCCGGGCTCGTGCTGCACATGGTGCAGTACATTCCCATAACATTGGCCGGCCTGCTCGTGCTCGGCAAGAGCGGCCTGAGCCTGCGCAAGATCCGCCACAGCGAAGAAGGCCTGGAAGAAGCGCAAGCCTGAGGGAGAAAGCGATGCATCCGCCATGCGTGCTCACCGTGGCCGGGTCCGACAGCGGCGGCGGGGCCGGCATCCAGGCCGACCTCAAGACCATCATGATGCAGGGCTGCTACGGCCTTTCCGTCGTCACCGCCCTGACCGCCCAGAACACCAGAGCCGTCACGGCCATCGAGGCCCCGACCTCGGGCTTCGTGGCCGAGCAGTTGCGCGCGGTCCTTGCCGATTTCTCGATCCGTGCGGCCAAGACGGGCATGCTTTTTTCCGCTCCCATCATCGCGGCCGTGGCCGACGGCTTGGCGCAAAAGGATTTCCCGCTTGTCGTCGATCCGGTCTGCGTGGCTCAGTCCGGGGCCAGACTGCTGCTACCGGAGGCCATGGAAGCGCTTGTTTCGCGCATGCTGCCCCTGGCCGACCTGCTCACCCCCAACCGCCTGGAAGCCGAAGCTCTGGCCGGCATGACCATCGCCACACGCGAGGACGCCTTGCGCGCGGGTGAGCGGCTGCTCGGGCTCGGGGCCGGGGCGGTGCTGATCAAGGGCGGGCATTTCATGCCGGCCTCGGGAGAGGCGGGGGAGACGGTTGCGGATGTGCTGCTTTCGCGAACGGGCATTGTGCGGGACTACGCGCGGCCCCGCGTGGCCACGCGCAACACCCACGGCACGGGCTGCACCCTGTCAGCGGCCATCGCTGCCCAGTTGAGTCTGGGCAAGCCCCTGGAAGAGGCGGTCGATGCCGGGCGCGACTATCTGCAACTGGCGCTCGAAACGGCCTGGGACCTCGGTGGCGGCGACGGGCCGGTCAACCATCTCGCGCCGTATCAGCGGTGCCTTTCGCGCTGACGCCGGCCGATATTCTTTGCGCGTGCCGGCGACGTTTCCTGATTGTGGCCGGGCGCTCTTTCGCGTAAGAAAATTCGCCCATCAGCGGTGGGTCGTGCGAGAGTGGCGGAACTGGGAGACGCACCAGACTTAGGATCTGGCACCGAAAGGTATGGGGGTTCGAGCCCCCCCTCTCGCACCAAGTTGATTTCATAGCGAAAATTTGTCTTCTCTCTGTCCTCAATATTTACGCTCGTCTAAAACTGCCCCAACATAGCCCAAAAAGCGTGCAAGCTTTGGGGCTATGTTGGGGCAGGCCATGGACGGCCTGATTTTCGTCCATTCCTGCCGCACGCCCGCCTCGTCGGGGGGCCGTTCCCGTTCCGGACCATGGAAACGAAAAGCCCCGTCGGAGCGGGGCTTGATTGTTGGCGTGGGCACCTTCCCGATGATTTCGGGTGTCCAGAGTGTGGCCCAAAGATCACAGAACGGCATCCCGCGCCGCTCTTTCGGCCGCATCCGCTACGAATTCATTCAGGCTCTTGCCCTTGGCCTTGGCACCGATGGGCCAGAAGCCGATGCACTTCCGGGGACAAACGCAGTTGGAATTGCCCAGAGTAGGGCTTTTCCGGAGTTCTGCCCGCCTGGGCGCACAGATCAAGATAATCGATGTGCTCCTATGAACATCTATCATTAGATGCTGTAAGTCGTCGGATGTTCTTGGAACATTTCCAATTCTCTGTCGACAAGTTCTTGAAGCGTTTTAGTGTCGTAGACGTGTTCCAGCGCTTCCCGGGCCTCTTCCCACAGGCCCATGAACACACAGGATCCTTTGAGCGCACAGTCGAAGTGGGGCCTGTCCAGCTGGCAGTCCACAGGCGTCATGGGACCGTCGATGAAGCGGATGATTTCGCCGATGCTGATGTTCGCCGCCGGCCGGCTGAGAAAAAAGCCGCCTTCCTTGCCCCGTTGCGAATCCACGAAGCCTCCTTGGCGCAGTTGGTGCAAAATGATCTCCAGGAACCGCTTGGGGATGGCTTGGTTGGCGGCGATGTCCACGGAGCGCACCGCCCCTTCTCCTTGCCGTTTGGCCAGTTCGAAGAGCGCACGCAAGGCGTACTGGCATTTTTGCGTTACCCACATGTTGGTGTCGCGACTCCTTTTATCCGCATCGCGCAGGTGCTCCGGCTCAGATGTTATCGGGAGAATGTTGTTCCCCCGGCGTAGGGAATAGACCGGTTTTGCCGACACGGCGGCGATGCCGCTCCATGGGCCTCAGGCCAAGCGCACGCTGTCGCCGGGGCGGACGGTCCCGCCGGTGAGCACCCGCGCGAACACGCCTTCCTTGGGCATGACGCAAGTGCCAACGGCCCGCATGATGGCGCAACCGTGGCCATGGCACTCCTTGCCGATCTGCGTGACTTCGAGCAGCACCGCCTCGCCCACGCGGACGCGGTGGCCCGGGGCCAGGTCGAGTGCCTCCAGGCCGTCCACGGTGAGGTTTTCGGCGAAATCGCCGGGCGCGATGCTGGCGAGCTTGCGGCGCATGCGTTCGACGCCTTCCAGGGCGAGCAGGCTCACCTGCCGGCCCGAACCGGCATGGGCGTCGTCCTCGATGCCGTACTCCTCGCGCAACACCACGACATCCACAGGATGCTTTTTCTCGCCCTTGCGTTCGCTTACGCAGACCGAATGGACCATTGCCATGGCTCTCCTCCGCCGGGGTGTCGTGCCGGACGCCTGGGGCGTCGGGGCGACGATGTGACCCCATAAAGTTGATCGGCAAACTCAAGATTAATCTCGCCGTCGCCGCCCGTCAAGGCGGCGCGGCGCTCTTCATGCTGCGCCCGCAGCCGCGCGCATGGCCCGGTCCAGATCCTCCTTGAGGTCGGCGGCTGATTCCAGTCCCACGGAGAGGCGCAGCAAGGCGTCGGAGATGCCCCGCGCCGCCCGTTCGGCCGACGGCATAGCTGCATGGGACATGGCGGCGGGGTAGGACAGGATCGATTCCACCCCGCCGAGGCTGACCGCCACCTTGGGCAGCCGCATCGCCCGCATCAAGGCCGCCGCCGTCTCGGCGCTGCGCAGTTCGAAACTTAAGACCGCGCCGGGACCGTCGGCCTGGCGCGCCTGGACGGCATGCCCGGGGTGGCCGGGCAGGCCGGGATAATGGACGCGCACCACTTCGGGGCGCGCCGCAAGCCACGTCGCCAGCTCCCGCGCCGTTTCCTGTTCGGCGGCGAGGCGCACGGCCAGGGTGCGCATGCCCCGGGCGAGCAGCCAGCAGTCTTGCGGCCCGAGCACCGCGCCGCAGGCGTTTTGTACGGCGTAGAGCTTTTGCCCGAGCGCTGCGTCGGCCGTGACGGCGAGGCCCGCCACGAGGTCGCTGTGGCCGCCCAGGAATTTCGTCGCGCTGTGCAGCGCGATGTCGAAGCCGTGGGCCAGGGGGCGCTGGAGAAAGGGCGTCATGAAGGTGTTGTCGATGATGGCGAGCAGTCCCCTGGCCTTGGCCAGGGCGGCCACGGCGCCGAGGTCGGTCACGGTCAGCAGGGGATTGGAAGGGCTTTCGATGTAGAGCGCCTTGGTGCGAGGCGAAACGGCCCGGGCCAGGGCGGCTTGGTCCGTGGTGTCCACGAAGGTCGTTTCCAGGCCCCAGCGGGCGAATACCGAGGTCAGGACGCGGTAGGCCCCGCCGTAAAGGTCGCGGCCGGCTACGATATGGTCGCCCGGGGAAAAGAGCAGCAGCACGCTCGTGATGGCGGCCATGCCCGAGGCAAAGGCGAAGCCGCGCGTGCCGCCTTCCAGGGCGGCGATGTGCGTCTCCACGGCTTGCCGGGTCGGGTTGCCACTGCGGGCATAGTCGAAGCGGCCGGGCCGGGCGGGGTCGGCCTGGGCGAAGGTCGAGGCGGGATGGAGCGGCAGGCTCAGGTCGCCGAAGGGTTCTTCGGCATCCTGGCCGCCGTGGATGAGCAGGGTGGTGAAGTCCATGGTTGCGAGGCCTTTGTTCGGGTTGTGGCGGTTGCCGTCACAGGACGGCCTGCAAATCGGCCACGAGGTCGGCCGGGTCTTCCAGGCCGATGGACAGGCGCAGCAGGCCGTCCGTCACGCCGAGCCGGGCCCGGGTTTGCGAGTCGATGTCCGCATGGGTCTGCACGGCGGGTAGCGTGATGAGCGATTCCACGCCGCCGAGGCTTTCCGCGAAAAGGAAAAGCCGCGCTCCGGCCAGGATGTCGGCCGCACGGGACGGCTCGGCCAGTTCGAAGGAAACCATGGCCCCGAAACCGTCGGCTTGCCGGCGTTGGCGGTCATGGCCGGGATGGTCGGGCAGGCCCGGGTACCGGACGCGGGCCACGGCCGGATGCCGGGCGAGGAAATCGGCCACGACCCGGGCCGAGGCCTGCTGGCGCGCCAGGCGCACGCCAAGGGTCTTGAGCCCGCGCAGGAGCAGCCAGCTGTCCAGCGGACCCAGCCCGGCCCCGGCGGCGTTTTGGAAAAACGCCAGCCGCTCGCCCAGGTCCGGGTCCCTGGCCACCAGGATGCCGGCGACCACGTCGTCATGGCCGCCGAGGTACTTGGTGGCACTGTACACGGTTACGTCGGCCTTTAGCTCCAGCGGTCGCTGGAGCAGCGGCGTCATGAAGGTGTTGTCCACGACGAAAAGCGCGCCATGGTCCCGGGCGAGCCGGGCGAGCGCGGCCAGGTCGGCCACCTTGAGCAGGGGATTGGTCGGGCTTTCGACGAAAAGCGCCCTGGCCCCGGTCGAAAGGGCCGCGGCCACGACCGGCGTATCGGCAGTGTCCACGTAGACGGCCTCGATGCCGAGCGGCCGGTACAGGCGCTCGAACAGCCGGTAGGTGCCGCCGTAGAGGTCCTCGGTGACGACGATCCGGTCGCCCGGGGAAAACAGCCGGCACAGGCAGTCCAGGGCAGCCATGCCCGAAGCGAAGGCCAAGCCCCGGCAGCCGCCGTCGGCGCGGGCCATGGTTTCCTGCAGGACGTCGCGGGTGGGGTTGGCGGTCCTGGAATAATCGTAGCCCGTGGAACGCCCCAGGCCCGGATGGCGGAAGGTGGCCGTCTGGTAGATGGGCATGGACACGGCCCCGGTCCGTTCGTCCCAACGGGAGCCGCATTGGGCCAGGTAGCTTTCCAGGCGCATGGTCGATCCTCCTTCAGATGCCTTCGCCGAAACCGAAGAATTCCCGGGCGGCGAGGCGTCGGCGCCGGTCCTGGCGGTAGCGGTCGTTGATGGTCCGGCGCAGTTGCTGGAAAGGCCGCGTTCCGTAGAGGGCGTCCCGGTTCGCCGGACGCGGGCCGGGTGTCGCTTCGTCGCAGACCGTCGGACCCGGCGCGGGCGAAAGTCCGATGACGCGTTCGGCTAGGCCGAGGGCCTCGTCCAGGTCGGCCGTGGCGATGACGACCGTCCTTCGCGGAGGGAAGGCGTCAAGAATCTTGGGCAGGAAGATTTCCAGGGTGGTCCGTTCCCCGGGCTCCAGGGGGCCGCAGGGGTCGTCCATCAACAGCACGGGCGAGCCGAGCACCAGGGAGCGGGCCAGGTTAGCCCGCAACCGCTCCCCGGGGGAGAGCTCCAGGGGACGCCGGTGCAGGGCGTCGCCAAGCCCGGTCAGGACGAGGGCGGCCTCGGCCTGGGCCCGGGCCGACTCGGGCGGCATGTCCGGCCGGGCCGCGTCGCAGGCCATGACGCAGTTTTCAAGAAGGCTCAGCCAGGGAAAGAGCCCGCTGTCCCAAAGAATAAGCCCCCGGTCCAGGTTCTGTCCGGCGACGGCGCGGCCATCCCAGGCGACGCTGCCGAAGACCGGTATCTCCAGGCCGGCGAGAATCCGCAGCAGCAAGGACTTGCCGCAGCCGGGCGGACCATAGACGCAGACGCACTGCTCCGGCGCGATATGGAATCGCAGGTCCTCGAACCGCGTGCGGCCGTCACGAACGAAACGGAGATCGCTGACGGCCAACCCCTGTGCCCGGATGGGCGGTCCCTTTGACGGCATGGCAAGCTCCTTGCGGTTTTGCGGCGGTGGAAGCGCCTGTGTTAAACATCATTAACTTGGTTGACTTTCTGATAAAAGAAGGGCATCGCAATGGTCAACTCCGTTTGTTCGGGGATTTTTAAAAAAATTCAGTTATTCCAATATGAAATAAATATATATTTTTCTGGTCAAGTTTATGATGCAAAAAGGCGGCAGCGTCGGCTCATGTGCCGCTCTGCCCGGGAACGGAACATTGGGCGCTTTATTTCATACTAATTAGCTATAGATAATGCGCCAACAAGGAGGACGCCATGGCCGGACCACGACGGTGGACACGCAAGGAACTCATGGAACTGCTCGACGTCAGGGGACGCCGGTCGCGGCAGGAACTGTACGACCGGGCCGATGCCGTGCGGCGGGCGCGCATGGGCGACGCCGTCCCTTTGCGCGGACTGGTGGAATTTTCCAACATCTGCGCCAACGACTGCCTGTACTGCGGCATCCGGGCCGGCAACGCCAAGGTGGCCCGCTACCGCCTGGACGATGAGGCCATTCTGGCCCTGGCCCGGCGCATGGGGGAGCACGGCCAGACCACCATTGTGCTGCAGTCGGGCGAAGCGCCGAGCCGCGACGGCGACGCGGCGCTCGGGCGGCTTGTGGCGCGCATCAAGGCCGAGACCTGCCTGGCCGTGACCCTGTCCGTGGGCAACCGGCCGCGCGAGGTCTACGCCTTGTGGCGGGACTGCGGCATGGACCGCTACCTGCTGCGCTTCGAGACGAGCGATCCCGAGCTTTTCGCCCGCCTGCACCCGGATTGCACCCTGGCCGAGCGGCTGCGCTGCCTGATCGACCTGCTGTCCCTCGGCGTGCAGACCGGCGGCGGCTTCATGACGGGGCTGCCGGGCGAAACCCTGTCCACGGCCGCGGACAACATCCTGCTGTGCCGCGACCTCGACCTGGACATGATCGGGCTTGGCCCCTACCTCCCGCATCCGGACACGCCCATGGGGCTGTCGCAAAACAGCCACGCCCTGGACCCCGAGCGCCATTTCGTGGCCCTGGCCGCCACGCGCCTCGTCAACCCCGACGCCCACATCCCGGCCACTACCGCCTTCGACGCCCTGTTCCCCGGCACGGGCCGCAACCTGGCCCTGTCGCGCGGGGCCAACGTCTTCATGCCGAGCGCCACGCCGGTTTCCCGGCGCGCGGATTATCAACTCTACCCGGGCAAACCCTGCCTGGACGAGTCCGGCGAGGCCTGCGCGCGTTGCGTCCTCGGCCGGTTGGCCGTCCTCGGCCGCCATGTGGACCAGGGACCGGGGCATTCCCGCAAGCCGCGGCGGGCGGTGGGGCGCTTCGCGCCGCCCGTGGAACGCGCCGTCGCCTGCGCCAATAAATCAGACTAAATGACTATGAAAATGCTCGACAGCGGACCGGGCCTGGTCTATGAGATCATCAACATCATCGAGTTAATGACCTAAGTCCGCCGCAGACGGCAAACCCGGAGGAATGCGTAATGGCACAGCATGTTTATTCGGATGCTTCGCAGTCGATCGGCGACACGCCCCTGGTGCGCCTGAACCGCCTGACCGCGGGAAAGGGGGTCGTGGTCCTGGCCAAGATCGAAGGGCGCAACCCGGCATACTCCGTCAAGGACCGCATCGGCGCGGCCATGATCGCGGATGCCGAAAGCCGCGGCGTCCTGCGCCCGGGCATGGAACTGGTCGAGCCCACCAGCGGCAACACCGGCATCGCCTTGGCTTTCGTGGCCGCGGCCAAGGGCTATCCCCTCACGCTCACCATGCCCGAGACCATGAGCCTGGAGCGGCGACGGGTGCTGGCCTTTCTTGGGGCCAAGCTCGTGCTCACGCCTGGCGGCGAAGGAATGGCCGGGGCCGTGCGCCGGGCCGAAGCCATGGCCGCGGCCGATCCAGGGCGCTATTTCCTGCCGCAGCAGTTCAAGAACCCGGCCAACCCGGCCGTCCACGAGCGCACCACCGGTCCCGAGATCTGGGCCGCCACGGACGGCGCGGTGGACGTGGTGGTCAGCGGCGTGGGCACCGGCGGCACCATCACCGGCATTTCCCGGTTCCTCAAGAAGACCAAGGGCAAGGCCGTCGAAAGCGTGGCCGTGGAGCCGGCGGGAAGCCCGGTCATCAGCCAGACCCTGGCCGGCGAGGCCCCTTCTCCCGGGCCGCACAAAATCCAGGGCATCGGCGCGGGCTTCATTCCGGACACCCTGGATCTGACACTGCTCGACCGGGTGGAGCGGGTGGAGAACGACGAAGCCCTCGAAGCTTCGCGGCGGCTGGCCCGGGAGGAGGGCATCCTGGCCGGCATCTCCTCGGGCGCGGCCGTGGCCGCCGCATTGCGCCTTGCCGACCAGGACAGCCACGCTGGCAAGATCATCGTAGTGATCCTGCCCGACGCTGCGGAACGCTACCTGTCCACGGCGCTCTTCGAAGGAGTGGGCGAAGCGTAGCCTGCCTTCCGGCAAGGCATCCCAACGCCAAGCGGGGCAAGCCATGGGACACACGCCAATTCTGGACGACGCATGCGACGATGCCTACCTGGAGCGCTACAGCCGGCATATCCTGCTCCCCGAGGTCGGCCTCGAAGGGCAGCGGCGGATACGTCAAGCCCGGGTCCTCATCGTCGGAGCCGGCGGCCTCGGCTCCCCGGCGGCCTATTACCTGGCGGCGGCCGGCGTCGGGGTCATCGGTCTGGCCGACCCCGACGACGTGGACCTGTCGAACCTGCAACGTCAGATCCTGCACGCCACGGCCGACGTCGGCTCGCCCAAGGTGCTTTCGGCCGCGCGCAAGATGCGGGCGCTCAACCCCGACGTCGAGGTCGTGACGTACAGGGAATGCCTTGACGCCGGCAACATCGGCCCCATCGTCGCGGCCTACGATTTCGTGATCGAGGGCGTGGACAACTTTCCCTCCAAGTATCTGGTCAACGACGCCTGCGTTCTGGCCGGCGTGCCCTTTTCCCAGGGCGGCATTTTGCAGTTCGTCGGCATGACCATGACGGTGCGGCCCGGAGAGACGGCCTGCTATCGCTGCGTCATGGGCGATCCGCCCGTCGGTGCGGTCCCGACCTGCGCCAGCGCCGGCGTTTTCGGCGCCATCGCCGGGATGCTCGGCGCGATCCAGGCCGCCGAAGCGCTCAAATACGTGACCGGCGTGGGTCGCCCGCTGTACGACGCCTTGCTGTGCTTCGACGCCAAGGAAATGGAATTCATGAAAAGCCCGGTGCGGCGAAATCCTGCCTGCCGTGTCTGCGGCGAGCACCCTGAAATCACGGCGCTGGCAAGCGCCAAGCGCCCCGCCTGCGCCGCCAAGGCCTGCGACGGGCCGTCGGGCCCTCGCGGCTGCGGCGAAAGGACCCGCCCGGACAGCCGGCCGGGAGGCGCGCCATGATCGTCCATTTTCTCGACATCACGCGCTACTACTGTCCGATGACGTTCGTGAAGGTCAAAGTGAAGTTGTGCGAAATGGCCCCTGGCGACGTCCTGGACGTGCTGCTTGCGGGCGAGGAGCCGCTGCGCAACATCCCCGCCGCCGTGGCCAGGGACGGCTACAACGTGCTCGCGGTCCATCCGGTGGAGGAGGACGTGTACTGCGTGCGCATTCGGAAATGAGCGGCAGCGGCGCGACCATATTTCATACTAATTTAGGATGAAAATCGGAAAAGCATTCGAAACGGATACACCGAACACACGAGGAAAGGCCGGGCTGTTTCGACGCAGGCCCGGGTGGAGGGGCGCATGGAAGCCGAGGTCCGAACAGCAGCAGAAGGCGCGTCCGTCAGCGAGGACGCGGTGGTGGCGCGCATCCGCCAACTCAAGGCCCGGTTGGGCGGCGACGTGCTGCTCCTGGCCCATCACTACCAGCGCGACGCCGTGGTGGCCGTGGCCGACGTGGTGGGCGACTCGCTGCTCCTGGCCCGGGCGGCGGCCGCGACCACGGCCCGGCACATCGTATTTTGCGGCGTGCGCTTCATGGCCGAAACCGCCGACATCCTGACCGCGCCCACCCAGGCCGTGTACCTGGCCGAGGCAAGCGCCGGCTGTTCCATGGCCGACATGGCCAGCGTCGACGACCTGGAAGCGGCCTGGGACGATCTGGCCGCGGCCGGAGCCGGCAAGGCGCTTCCCGTGGCCTACGTCAACTCCACGGCCGCGCTCAAGGCCTTCGTCGGCCGCCATGGAGGGCTGACCTGTACCTCGTCGAGCGCCGTCAAGGCCCTGTCCTGGGTCCTTGACCTGGGGGCCAAGGCATTTTTCTTTCCGGATGAGCATCTCGGAAGGGTCGCCGCCCGGGAACTGGGCGTAGGGCCAGCGCAGATAGCCGTGTGGGACCGCGGCCGGGCGCGCGGCGGCCTCGACGCCCCGGCCATGGTCGCGGCCCGGGTCTATCTCTGGAACGGCTATTGCGTGGTGCACCAGATGTTCGAACCGCAGGATGCGGCGGTTTGGCGGGAAAAGGAGCCGGGCATCCGCATTATCGTCCACCCCGAGTGCTCCCTGGACGTCATCCGGGAGGCCGACGCTTATGGCTCCACGGAAACCCTGGCCCGGATGGTGGACGCCGCCCCGGCCGGCAGCAAATGGGCCGTGGGCACGGAGATCAACCTCGTGGCCCGTCTGGCCGCGCGCAATCCCGACAAGCTGATCGTCTCCCTTTCGCCCCACCAGGCGCTTTGCGCCAACATGTACCGCACTCGCCCCAAATCCGTCCTGCGGGTGCTGGAGGCCGTCGCGGCGGGCGCGCCCCCGCCGCCCGTGCGCGTGGACCCGGTCGTGGCCGGCGAGGCGCGTTTGGCCCTTGAACGCATGCTCGCGTGCTCCTGACGGAGGTGACCCATGGCGGCCGTGTATTTCGACAACAACGCCACCACTCCCCTGGACCCCAAGGTATTTGCGGCCATGGAGCCGTACCTGCGGGAATGCTGGGGCAATCCCGCAAGTCCCCACCAGTACGGACAGCGGGCCAGAAGGGCCGTGGAGGAAGCCAGGGGGCAGGTCGCGGCCCTACTCGACTGCCCGGCCGAACGGCTCGTCTTTACGAGCGGCGGCAGCGAGGGCAACAACACGGCCATCCTGTCCGCCGTGCTGGCCGACCCGGCCAAAAAGCGGGTGGTCACCTCTCCCGTGGAGCACCACTGCGTGCTGCGCCGGCTGGAGCACCTGCGCGAGCATTGCGGCGTCGAGGTGGTCTTCGTGCCCGTGGACGGCCAGGGCATGCTCGACTTGCCCGCGTTGGCCCGGGCCGTCACACCGGACACGGCGCTGGTCAGCCTCATGGCCGCCAACAATGAAACGGGCGTGCTCTGGCCTCTGGCGGAGATCGCGGCCCTGGTCAAATCCAGGGGGGCGCTTTTCCACTGCGACGCCGTGCAGCTGGCCGGCAAGGAGTCCCTGTCCCTGCGGCGCCTGCCCGTGGATTACCTGACCGTCTCGGCCCACAAGCTCCACGGACCCAAGGGGGTTGGGGCGCTTTACGTCGGCCGGGGCGCGCCGTTTACCCCGCTGGTCTTCGGCGGCGCGCAGGAATCCGGCCGCCGGGCCGGTACGTTGAACGTGGCCGGCATCGTCGGCTTCGGCCAGGCGGCCACGCTGGCCCAGGCTTTTTTGTCCGTGGACGGCCAGTCACGCCTGCGGGAACTGCGGGAGCACCTGGAAGACGGCATCCTGGCCGCCGTCGCCGATGCCGCCGTCCACGGCCGCCAGGCCCCGAGGCTCGCCAACACCATAAGCCTCGCTGTCGCCGGCGCGCCCCAGGAAGTGCTCCTGGCCGAACTCGACGACCGCGACTTCGCGGTCTCGACCACATCGGCCTGCCAGTCCGGCGCGACGGCCCCGTCCCATGTCCTGGCCGCCATGGGCGTGCCGGACCGTTTTCTGCGCAGCACCCTGCGCCTGTCGCTTTCCCGGATGAATACCCTGGATGAGGTCGAAGCCTTCCTCGCCGTCATCGCCGACGTCGCGGCCAGGGCCCGTCGCCTGGGCGGCACGGCCGCACCATAACCCAAGGAGATCCTCATGCGCGCACTTATCGAGGCCCTCAACCGTGTGCTCGACCGCGACGAGAGCCTTGTCGCCGCCGCCGTGGTAGCAAAGGCCGGCTCGTCTCCGGGGCCGGCGGGGGCCAGGATGCTGCTTTTCGACGACGCGGACATCGCCGGCACCGTGGGCGGCGGGCCGCTGGAAGGCCGGACCATTGCCGCCGCCGTGGAAACCATGGGCTCGGGCCGGTCCCAACGGTTCGAAATGGACCTTTCCGGCGACATCGGCGACGACGTAGATGCCATCTGCGGCGGCGTCGCCGAGGTTTTCGTGGAACGCCTCGACCCGACGCCGCAAACCAGGGCCGTGTTCCGGGCGCTTTCCGCGCATCTGGCCGCCAACCAAAGCTGCCTGCTCGTTTCGGCCCTGGAGCACGGGGGCGAGGCCGGCCGGGGCCTCCTTAGCGCCAAGGGACGCCTGCTGGCCGGCGCCCTGCCCGAGGTGGTCGTCCGCGACGCCGGACGCCTTGCCCCGGCTCTGTCCGAGGCCGGCATCGCAGTCCTTGGCGGCGGGCGCTACTTTCTGGAGCCGTTTCGCCGCGCCGACACGGTCTACCTCTGCGGCGCGGGCCATGTCGCCATGCCCACGGCCCAGTTTGCCGCCATGGCCGGCTTTCGGGTCGTCGTCCTCGACGACCGGGCCGCCTTCGCCAACCGCGAGCGCTTCCCCCTGGCCGACGAGGTCGAGGTCCTGCCGTCCTTTAAATCCTGCTTCGCGGGCCACAGGCCGGACGCCGACGCCTCGGTGGTCATCGTCTCGCGCTGCCACAAGCAGGACCGCACCATTCTCGTCCAGGCGCTTGGCACCGACGCCGGCTACATCGGCATGATCGGTTCGGCGCGCAAGACGGCGGCCGTACTCGACGAAATGGTCGCCAAGGGGTTTTCCCGGCAATCCATGGGCCGCGTGCGCGCCCCCATCGGCCTGCCCATCGGCGGGGACACGCCCGTGGAAATCGCCATTTCCATCACGGCCGAACTTATCGAGGCCCGTACCGCCCGTCGCGCCAGGCAGGCCGCGGCCCTGGTCGCGGCGACCGCTATGAAGGGAGTTGCGTCATGACCGAATGGAGAAACGCCTCCGGCGGCGAAACCACGCTCGAATCCGTCGTCGAGCGCCTGTGCGCCCCGGCTTCCTACGCCAAGGTCTTCCACCGCACGCTGCACGACGAACCCATGCCGTCCGTCGGCGTCCTGGCCGAGTTCATGGACAGGCTGCGGGCCGTGTTGTTTCCGGGCTATTTCGGCAATCCGAGCGTCGGGCCGGAAAGCATGCGTTACCATGTCGGCGCGAACCTGTGCGAGGCACACCGGTTGCTGACGGATCAGGTCCGACGGGGGTATTGCTTTTATTGCGGTATGGAACGCGGCGGCGAATGCCAGGACTGCGACGGGCGGGCCAGGCGGCTGGCCGACGCTTTTCTGCAAACCCTGCCGCGCCTGCGGGAATTGCTCGCCGACGACGCCCAGGCGGCCTATGAGGGCGACCCCTCGTCACGCAGCCCCGGCGAGACCATTTTCTGCTATCCCAGCCTCACCGCCCTGACCCATTACCGGGTGGCGCATGAACTCCAACTCCTCGGCGTGGACCTCATCCCGCGCATCCTCACCGAAATGGCCCATGCCGCAACCGGCATCGACATCCATCCCGGGGCGAGCATCGGGCGGCATTTCTTCATCGACCACGGCACGGGCACGGTCATCGGCGAGACCTGCGTGATCGGCGACAACGTGCGCCTCTACCAGGGGGTGACGCTCGGGGCCAAAAGCTTCCCCAAGGACGACCAGGGGCGCCTGGTCAAGGGCATTCCGCGCCATCCCGTCGTGGAGGCCGGGGTGGTGATCTATTCCGGGGCAACGGTGCTCGGCCGCATCACCATCGGCGCGGGTTCGATCGTCGGCGGCAACGTCTGGCTGACGCACGACGTGCCGCCGGATTCGAGAATAACGCAGCAACGCGCGGTCGGCGTGCCGCTTCTTGACGGGGCAGGGATATGACAGCGTAAATCTTTTTGGTCTTTCCGGCTGTTCCACAGGCAGTTTCCCACGGCTCGAAAACGTGTAACCGCCGGAACCGGTCAGCAGATTTTCAGGTGGTCGGGCGACGTTTGCCTGCTCCCTTTCTTCGTGTGGTCAACCGGGGAGGAAATCTTTTTGTCGGACCAACGAATACGCGGCGTATTTCAAAGTGGCTCTGGCTGGATAGCGGGAGACCGCAAGAACAATCGGCCGAGGCGGGCCTTTTGCGTGACGGGGATGATGCACGGCAAGGACGGGGAAAAGGTCATTGGTCCTTGAACTGGCGGGTATCGACCGAGGCTTTGCGCTCGAGTTTCGACCAGCCCATCTCCCTGCCGCGAAGGGATGCCAGAAAGGTACGCAATGCGACGACGTACATGAGTTGGCGGTAAAAAAAACGTTGCAACACAAGCCACGCGAGCAGTCGTTTGTCCTCGTTGCGTTCCAGAAGAAAGGCGATCACGCCGGCCATGATGTCGGCGAACATGAACAGCGCATAATAAAAGGCCACTTTGAGGAGAGAGTCCGGCGTCCAACTCGACGGGTGCCACATCCACATGATCCCCGAGACCAGGCATGTGTAGGCCAGCCATAAATCCATGATCGGCGAGATGAGCTGAAAGAAAATCTGGTAAACCCAGATGTTCGGCAGGCCGCAAAAGCCGAGTAGGCCGTAGCGCGGACGCAGGAGGGCGTCCTTGTGCTTCCAGGCGACTTGCAGTGTGCCGAACATCCAACGGAAGCGCTGGCGCAGGAATCCGCGCATGGTGTCCGGCGCTTCCGTGAGCGCCACGGCCCTTTCCTCATAGGCGACCACATGTCCCATACGCTCAATGCGGATGGTCAGGTCGGCGTCTTCGGCCAGGGTGTCGTCCGAGAATCCTCCCGCAGCCTCCAGCACGTCGCGGCGCCAGGCGCCCACGGCGCCGGGCACCACGGTGACGCTGTCCAGAATGGTCAGGGCGCGGCGGTCGAGGTTCTGGCTGGTCACGTATTCCAGGGCCTGGCAACGGGTCAGAAAGTTGATGCGATTGCCGACTTTCGCGTTGCCGGCCACGGCGCCGATCCGAGGATCGGCGAACCAGGCGGCCAGGCGGACGATGGTGTCCCGGGTGAACACCGTGTCCGCGTCCAAGGTTATCACGATGTCCGCTTTGGTGAGGGAAATCCCGTGGTTGAGGGCCGCGGGTTTGCCGCTGTTCGGTTGGGTGACGACCGTAACGAGCTTTTCGTCGGCAAAGGCTTCGCACAGGAGCGCATACGTATTGTCGCTGGAACCGTCGTCCACCACGATGATTTCGAAGGCGGCGGGATGCTGGCAGGCCAGAAGCGATTGCACGGTCTGCAGGACGACCTTGTCCTCGTTGTAGGCGGGAACGACGACCGCCACGGAAAAGTCCAAGGCTTGGTCGGCGGCGGGTCTGCGACGCCCCTTTGCCTTTTCCGCCACCGCCAGGATGACGAGGAGACATAAACGGGCGAGGCCCAGGAGCGTGCCGATGACGAAAAGCCACTGGAGGCCCGCCGACCAGGCGAAGAGCAGGAAAAAGCCGATACGCTTGCCAAGCGCCACCAACGGGTTTTCTCCCTTGACCTCGGGCATGATGGTGTCGCGGGTCTGGCCAAGGAGATCGGAGACCGTCGCGAAGCGGTAGCCTTTGGCCTGGAGCGCTTCGATAATCTGGGGGAGGGCGGCAACGGTCTGGGATCGGTCGCCGCCGCCATCATGCAGTAAAATGACGTTGCCTTCGTCGGATTGGGCCTGGCGCAACGTCTCGTTGACGATGGCGTCCACGCCGGGACGGCTCCAATCGCTGGGATCGATGTGCATGCCGACGAACACGTAGCCCTGTTTGCCGAGGGACTCGAGTGGCCTGACCTGGTCCTGGGTTTCCGGTTCGCTGTCCTCGCCGTACGGGGAGCGGAAGAGGTGGGTCTGGCGTCCGAGCACGCTTTCGAAAAGCCGTTGCGTCGCCGAGACTTCGAGCCCAAGCTGGGTGAGGGAAATGTCCGCGATGTTGGGATGGGTGAAGGTATGGTTGCCGATGTCGTGACCTTCGGCATACAGGCGTCGCAACAGTTCCGGGTTCTTTTCGGCGTTGGCGCCAATGACGAAAAAGGTGGCCTTGACGCCGGCCTTTTGCAAGATATCCAGGATTTCAGGCGTGTATGTCGGGTCGGGCCCATCGTCAAAGGTCAACGCCACGGCTTTTGGGGTGAAGCCGTGGCGTTCGATGACATAGGGCGAAGGGTAGTCTTCGAAGCGTTCGCCCGTGACGAGCCCCGACTTGGCATCGTAGGCGACGGATCGCCGGCCGAGACTCGGCGTCTGGGCGATGCGCAGGATTTCTCCCTTGCCCTCGTAGTCCAGGTCGTAATCGAACCGAATGACTTCCATGCGCTTGGCGGTTTCCGCGCCGAGCTTCCAGTCCGTGCCGAAGAAGGTCCAGATGGACGGGTCCTCGCCGCCGAGCCGCCACAGGGCGAAGCCGGCGGGAGAGAGCGGCATGGCCGAAACCATGGCGTTGAAAACCGTGGTCGCGTCCATGAGCCAGACCACGTGGTCGATGTCCTTTTCGTCCTGATAGTGAAAAGACGGATTGAGCGAAGCCGGGTCCATGCTGATGGTCGATTCGGATTCCTTGGCCGTCAGCACCGCCTCTTCGAAGGTGGTCTCCGCGGCCGACTTTCCCTTGGGCCAGTCGTAGGCGTAACTGCCCAGGGCGACCACCAGTTTGCCGGCCGGTATGTCGGCCGCCCGGTCGCGCAGGGCCTTCAGGTACCAGGAAAGGCTCGCGATAGGGCCCGGCTTGCCGGTTGCCCAATGCTCGTCATAAGCCATGACGATGACCTGATCGACCTGCTCGGCGACGGCACGGTAGGGAAAGGCCGGGTCCGCGGCGGGGACGTTCACGGAGATGGAGAGCTTTTCGGCGTGGAAGGCGGCCGCGAGTTCGGTGACAAAGCGCAGGTAGTTTTTCAGGGCCGCCGGCGGGAGGTCCTCGAAGTCGAGGCTTACGCCGGCCAGGCGGTTGCCGCGGACATAATCGAGCAGCGCCCTCGCGAGCCGGGTCCTGGCCTCGGGGCTGGCCACCGTGCGCGCCACCAGGTCGCCTCGCCATTTCATGTCGATGAAGTTGTTGACGAGCGGCATCACGGGCAAGCCCGGCCGGGTGGTCTGGACAAAACGCAGGACATCGCGGGTCTTGTCCGGGTTGTCCTCGCGAATGGCGCCGTCGCCTTCCACGAGATGGAGCCATTCGGGAATGAGGATGTCGAGGTTGCCGATATTTTTTTTGAGCGAACTCAAGCTCGCATCGTCCCAGTTGACGAAAAAGCCGATGGCCTTGTTGGCGTAAGGTTGCGTCGAGACATTGCGGGCGGGCTGCGGATGGCGGCGTGACGCCTTGATCTCTTTGGCAAGGATGCGCTTGAGCTTGGACAGGCGGGCGTCTGTTGCGGCCGCCGTTTCCAGGGGCACCGGAGGGGTGGTGTGGTTGGGGTGCGGCAGGAAACGGGCCGAGGGCAGGGACAGGGATTCCAGGGCCGGGTTGAGCAGCACGGTGGCGACAAGCACGAAAAGCGCAGCGGAGATCAGTCCCGCCGCCAGAAACGCCCCGGCCTTGACTTTTGGCCAGCGCTTGTTGTCGGGGTCGAAAAAGACCGGACGTTTTGTGGGAATGTGCAACGTGGGCTCGGCTGGTTAAATGAGCGGAGGATGCGCGGCAAAAGGCCCGCCGCGGCCACAATCATAATCCCGAAGTGCGAAAGAGCAAGGGCGCATAAGATGAGCTTTTGCCTCTTGAACGCCTTTTCGCGGACAGAGCCCGGCAGGCGGCATTTTTTCTGGTTCGATGGATGACGCGGGGGTAATCCCCCGCAGCGGACTCGGAACGAAGCGAAGTCTCGGGCATGGCAGGACCAGGCCACGGCAGCGTGTTACTTCTCCTCGGCCGCGATGTCCTCCGCGTCCGTGTAGCGCCCCAAGTCCGCATCGAGCGTTCTCCAGGCAATGCTCTTGGCGACGGCCGCATACAGGCGGTGGATGATCCTGTTCTGGTGCCGGCAATAATTTGTCAGCGGGACCAGCCTGTGCCCCATCTCCATCTTCGGAGCGTATCCGGTCTGGCCGCTCTGAATGGCCGAGGCGCCTTTGGCGAGACTCCAGTCGAGAGCCGCTTCCCAGAGGCGGAAATAGAGCGACCATTCCTTGGGACGCGAGTAGTCGAGGCCGATATACTTGTTGATGATGCGGTCCCCCAGGTCAAAACACAGCATGAAGGCCAGAAGGTCGCCCGTGGCGGCCTCCCGCAGGGTGAGAAAGAAGGCCTGGGGCAAGGCGGCCATATACGTAAAGAAGGCTTTGTCGAGGCGTTCGAATTTCGTTGTCGCGTGCTCGTATGTTTTCCAAAAAAGGCCAAATATTTCGGAGAGGACAGCTTCCGCGGGATGCTGGAGGAGCGCCGTATCCACGGCGACCGCCGCGGCGCTCACGCGCAGTTTCTTTTTGAGTTGCCGCCGGCGCGAGCCTTTCATGGCCGCGAAATAGTCTTCCTTGGCCGGACCGGGCAGTCGCGCCAGGGTCCCCGGATAGCTGGTCATGGCGAAAAGGCCGGTTTCGTCCGCCAGCCAGCCCATATCCTCGGCGTAGGATCTGGGGAAATCCTTCCATACCAGCATTGGCCGGCGCAGTCGCCGTGCCTCCGCATCAAGAGCCCTCTGCAGACACTGCAATGCCGCCCGACGGTCCACGCCCGGGAGCAGGCCCACGCTGCCTTCGTCCGCGCAGGGCGAGCCGACGAAGAGCGTGCGCTGGAAAAGCAGTGACGGAAAAAATCGTCCCACGGCCTTCGCCAAACGCCAAAGGGCCTGGGGAACAACAAGCTCCAGCGGCACGTCCATGAGAAACAGGGGGGCGATGCCGACGGGCCGGTCCCCCTCCCGCAACAGGGCGTAGCGAAAGACAAACTGGTCTTCCAGTCCGCTTTGCTCCAAGGCTTCGTACCACCAGCGGCCCTCCAGTGGAGGGGGGAGACAGGCCTCCCACAAGGCGGGGGGGATCTCGGCCTGGGAGTCCACGAAGGAAACCGCGAAGGCGGACGTCATGACTTCCCCGCCACAAGGCTCGCACCCAGCAAAATGAGTCCGACGCCGATCCAGCGCCTACGGTCCACCCGCTCCCGGAGCAGGCACTGGGACAGGAATGTGACGGCCACGAAGCTGAGGCTGCCCAGGGGAAAGGCTATGCTTACCGCCACGAACCGCAAGGACCACGTGTAGGTCAGCGTCTCCAGGCCGAAACAGGCGAAACCGAGCAGGCGCCACGCCCCCTTGCCAGTCCGGACCAGGGAGGCTTTCTTGAGAAAAACCTGGGCAAAGCCTTCTATGGCCGTGGCGACAAGGACGAGCAGGATGCCGAAATGCGTCGGCGTCATGGGAACTCGCCCGCGATCGTCGCGCCGTCGTGGCCGCTTTTGCCGACAAACCAGACGCCTGCCAGAATAAGCGCGATGCCAAGGGCCTGGGTCGGGGAAATGGACTCGCCCAGGCAGAACACGGAAAGCGCGGCCACGGAGACATAACTGAGCGAGGTGATGGCGTGGGCGTAACTGAGGTCGGCGTGGTCGAGAACCACCATCCAGTTGCAGGCCTGTCCGGCCATGAGCAGCCCCACGAGCAAAAACGCCGGCTGGTGGAAGATGTTCTCGAGCGTCAGCCACAGGGTCGGCTGGTCGGGCATGTCCGCCACCGCCGCCTTCCAGAGGATTTGCAGCCCGGTGTCGAGCACGATGGCCAGCGTCAACCCGACGAAGACCTTGCGGACGGCTTGGGAAGGGCTGGTCATGTTGGACGTTCCCTGAACAGAGGCTCCGACAGAGCGACATGCGTCCGCTCTCGGGCGCAGGAAAATGTTTCGCGCCTGGGGCATGCCGTCGGTCTCGTGCCCGTTGTGAAATATCGGCCATGGCGGCCGATCGTGCAGCAGTCCCCGGCGCTCGAAACAGTTGCCTGCGGTGAGCCCATACGCCGTTGGTTTGGCGACCTCAAGGACTTTGCGGCCTTCTCATGCCCCCGGCGGATTATCGTGAACCGCAAGGGTTAAGAGGAGCGCGTTTCGTTTATGATTACAGTTTGGTTATCATTGCTCCATAACTTACAGAGAAGTAACTCGTCACCAGCGGTGCTTTGTCTTCATATGCGCGTCGCTGTTTCGACGATTCTCTCTTCAAGGTTTGGACTTCGCATGCGGCCAACATACAGCATCTTTTGCGATTTCGATGGCACCGTGTCCATGAAGGACGTGACCGACGTTCTCTTGGAAACCTATGCCCTGCCGCGGTGGCAGGAAATCGAGGACGCCTGGCGGGCCGGGCGTATCGGCTCGATGGAGTGCATGCGGCAACAAGTGGCGATGCTGCGCTGTTCCCGCAGGGAACTCGATGCCGTGGCGGATGCGGTGGCTATCGACCCGCACTTCCCGGCCTTCGCCGCGATGTGCCGACAGGCCGGCGTGCCCGTGACGATCGTCAGCGACGGCCTCGATTACGTCATCCGGCGCGTGCTGCGCAATTCCGGCTTGGCGAACCTGCCCGTCCGGGCCAACCGGCTGGAGCTGCTCGGGGAAGGATGCTACGCCCTCTCTTTTCCGTATGCCCAGAAAGGGTGTCTCTCGGCCAGCGGCACCTGCAAGTGCGCCCTGATGCGCGCGTTGCGCCTGCCCGGCACGCAGGCCGTCCTCGTCGGCGATGGGGCTTCGGATTTTTGCGCCGCCCGGGAGGTCGCGGATTTCGTGCTGGCCAAGGACGCATTGCTGCAACAGTGCCGGGAACTGGCGCTGCCCCACGCGGCCTACAAGGATTTTTCCGACGTGCAACGACTGCTTTTCAACCCCAGCCACGACCAATACGACGTCCGGCGCCAAGCGCCCGGTTTTGGTTACGAAGGATATTCCTCCCATGGATGAGCAGACCCTTCTTGCGCTTGAAGCCAAATACTGTTCCTTTGGTGATACGGTCCACTATCTGGAACCCCCCAAACTTTTTTCGCGGTGCGAAGGCAGCTATCTGTATGATGCCGAGGGCAAGCCGTATCTCGATTTGCAGATGTGGTACTCCGCGGTCAATTTCGGCTACGCCAATCCCCGGCTCAATGCCGTCCTGCACAAGGCTGCGGACACCCTGCCGCAACTGGCCTGCCAGTACCTGCACCGCGAGAAGGTCGAACTGGCGACGCTTTTGGCCGGGCGCATGGAGCGCGTGGCCGGGGTCAAGGGGCGCGTCCATTTCAATGTGGGCGGCTCCCAGGCCATCGAGGACTCGCTCAAGCTCGTGCGCAACGCCTGCGGCGGCAAGAGTCTCGTTTTCGCTTTCGAGGGCGGCTATCACGGCCGCACCCTCGGCGCGTCGGCCATCACCTCCAGCTATCGTTACCGCCGCCGCTACGGCCATTTTGGCGACCGGGCCTGTTTTATCCCCTATCCCTATTGTTTCCGCTGCCCGTACGGGAAGAACCGCGAGGATTGCGGCTTCTACTGCCTGGAGCAGTTCGCCCGCCTGTTCGAGACGGAATATTACGGGGTGTGGGACCCCAAAGCCGGCCAGGCCGAATACGCCGCGTTCTATGTGGAGGCGGTCCAGGGCACCGGCGGCTACGTCATTCCGCCCCAGGGGTATTTCGAAAAGCTCAAGGCGATTCTCGACGAGCGCCACATCCTGCTCGTTGACGACGAAATCCAGATGGGCTTTTTCCGAACCGGAAAATTCTGGGCCATGGAGCATTTCGGCATCACGCCCGACGTGGTGGTTTTCGGCAAGGCCATGACCAACGGCCTCAACCCGCTTTCCGGCGTATGGGCCAAGGAGGAGCTGATAAGCCCCGAGAAGTTCCCGCCCGGCTCGACCCATTCCACTTTTTCGAGCAATCCGCTCGGCACGGCCGTGGCCCTTGAGGTGGTGCGCATGCTGGAAGAGGAGAAAGCGGACTACGAAACCATGGTAGCCGCCAAGGGGGCCTACCTGCTCGACGGGTTGCGGCAGCTCAAGAAACGCTATCCGGTCATCGGCGACGTCGACGGCCTCGGTTTGGCCCTTCGCATCGAGATCTGCCGGCCCGACGGGTTCACGCCGGACAAGGCCCTGACGGACCGCATGGTGGAGGAGGGAATGCGCTGCTCGCTGTCCGCCAAGGGCAAGCCCTGCGGCTTGGTGCTCGACGTGGGCGGCTACTCGAAAAACGTGTTCACGCTGGCCCCGGCCCTGACCATCACGCAGGAGGAAATGGACTTGGCCCTGGACCTGCTCGACCAGCTTTTCAAAAGGTGCCTCGAGGCCTGATCGGGATTCGTTTGGGGAGCGCTATAACCGGATGGGCATGGAAAAAAAGGACAACGGCTTCTTTTTCGAGGGAAGTCCCAACGGGGTGCTGTTGCTTCATGGGCTGACCGGCACGCCCGCGGAAATGAAGTTCGTGGGCAAGGGGCTGGCCCGGGCCGGATTTACGGTCTATGGCATGCAGTTGGCCGGCCACTGCGGCACGAAAGAGGATCTGCTGGCCACGGGCTGGCGCGACTGGTGCGCCAGCGCGGAGCAGGGTATGGCTTTCCTGGCCGGCCGCTGCCGGCGCATTTTCGTGGCCGGTCTCTCCATGGGCGCGCTTTTGGCGTTGCACCTGGCGGCCGTCCATCCCGAAACCGTGGCCGGGATCGGCTTGTACTCGACCTCCCTGCGGCACGACGGCCGGTCCGTCTCCAGGCTCCATGCCTTCCTTCCCCTGCTGCTGCTGACCCCTTGGGGCCGGAGCCACTGCTTCCCCGAGTCGTTTCCCTACGGCATCAAAAACGATCGCTTGCGCGAACGGATCGTCGCCCTCATGGCCTCGGGCGACAGCGCCCAGGCCGGCCTGACCGGCACGCCGGGAGCGAGCCTTCGGGAATTGTGGCGGTTGCGCCGGGTGGTGATGCAGGAAATGCCTTCCATCCGCACGCCCGCGCTCATCATGCATGCCGCCAAGGACGACGTCACGAGCCTATGGAATGTCCATTATCTGCAACAACATCTGGCCGGCCCGATCGAGACCGTGCTGCTCGACGAAAGCTTCCATATGATCACCATCGATCAGCAGTGTCAGGATGTGGTGGCGCACACGGTCCGTTTCTTCCTGGCCCTTGGCGTTTCCTGAGCCTTCGTGCCTGGCGCGCGTTTTGCCGGAGAGCGGACGTCGGGATCGTATTTGCAGCGGCGGGCGAGAGTGCGCCGCCCGGAACATGGAGAACGATATGTCACAAACGGATGTTATCCTGGACATCGTGGCCCAGGTCTCCCTGGTGGACCGGGCCAGCCTGGTCCTCGACGCCAAAGTGGCCGACCTGGGCATCACTTCCCTGGACATGGTGGAAATCATCTTCGCCCTGGAAGAGAAGTTCGGCATCGAGTTGCCCTTTAACGCCAACACAAGCGCCGAGGGATACCGTACCCTCGGCGACGTCATTGCCGTGGTCGAAAAAATCATCTCCGACACGGCCGCCTCCTAGGACGCTCCCTTTCGTCGGCGGCCGGCCTGAAGCAGTTCCGGGACGGGGCGGCGTGACCGGGTCGGCCGGAGCGTCCCCGCCACGTGAAAAGGACAAGGTACAAGACATGGGACAGATGCGTCGCGTGGTCATCACCGGCATGGGCGTGATCAGCCCGATCGGGCGGGATCTCGCCACTTTCGGGGACAATCTTTTCAGCGGAGCGTGCGGCATTGCGCCGGCCGATTTTCACTGGCTCGACCTGGCGGCCAAGTATCCGGTGGCGGCGGTCAAGGACTTCGATCCCGCACTCTATTTCGACGCGAAGAAAGTGTCGATGATCGACCGTTTCGCCCAGTTCGCCGTGGCGGCGGCACGGCAGGCCTTCGACGATTCCGGCTTGGTATTGACGGCGGAAGCGGCGCAACGCATGGCGGTCATCACCGGAACCAGCGTGGGAGCCCAGAATACCCTCGAGGAATCGTTCCTGAAGATGGTGGGGACCGGCAACGCACGGGCGCACCCGTTCACGATTCCGCGCCTGATGTCCAATGCCGGCTCGAGCCATATCAGCATGACCCTTGGCATCACCGGCCCCGGGTTCACGGTTGCGAGCGCCTGCGCTTCATCCGTGCATGCGATCGGCGTGGCGCTTGGCCTGCTGCGTTCGGGCGTGGTGGACCGGGCGATCACGGGAGGCGCGGAAGCCTGCCTGACGTTCGGGACACTCAAGGGATGGGAGGCCCTGCGCATCATGGCGCCGGATGTGTGCCGCCCCTTTTCGGCGGAGCGGGCGGGTTTGGTGCTCGGCGAAGGAGCGGCCATGCTGGTGCTCGAAACGCTGGAAGCGGCCCAGGCGCGGGGAGCGAGAATCTATGCGGAACTTGCCGGCGTCGGCATGAGTTCCGACGCCAAGGACATCACAACGCCCGACGTTGGCGGGGCCTCGCGGGCGATCGCCGGCGCCCTGGCCGACGCCGGCCTGGCGCCGGAGGACATCGACTACATCAATGCGCACGGCTCCGGCACGCGCGCCAATGACGCGATGGAGACCGCGGCGATCAAGCAGGTCCTGGGGAGCCGGGCGAGGCAGATTGCGATTTCCGCCAGCAAATCCATGTTCGGCCATGCCTTGGGCGCGGCCGGGGCCCTGGAGATGCTGGCCACCGTGCTGGCCGTGTGCCGCGACATGGTCCCGCCCACGATACATTATTTGGGGCCGGACCCCGAATGCGATCTGGATTATGTGCCTGCCGTGGCCCGGCCCATGGCCATCCGTGTCGCCCTCAACAATTCCTTCGGTTTTGGCGGACTCAATGCGGTGGTGGCCGTGCGGAAATTGGCATAATGAACTATGGCCAGAGCGTATTTTGTGAACGACAGTGGTTGCGTATCGCTGGAGGACAGATGACGGCCAGTTATGGCGCAACAACGGTCCTGTAGACGCCGTTCACGGTGGACATGAGGCGGAGCGTCGGTTTCGACTTCGGCTACGCTCCGTCCATCGACAAGGCGCGCATCCCGAGCCTAGTACTTGGCGCATCCCTAAAGAAGGCGTTACGCCACTTTCTTTTCTCTTGCCGGTTGACTTCCCGGGCGGCGCTGGCTGAAAATCCGGCTGCCGCACCAGGCACGGGCCGCGTCGCGGTGGAAAGTCGTGCAGGCGCAAACGTGAAAACGCGAGGGCCGTTGCGCATGCCGCGCAGGCAAACACAGGCGGGACGATGGGGCACACGCGGGAAAGCGGAGCGACGGGGCAGGGGAAGGGGGCTTTGCCAGGGAAAATCGGGGCGGCCTTCGACGCGCTGCTGCCGCGCCTGGCCGCGGCCACGGACTACTGGCTGTTGGCGGACGCTTTTTCTTCCATAGACGGCTTTCTTGATCCCATCGAAGGCTATGTCTTGCTGCTGCTCGCCCAGTTCGGCCCGGGCGTGGGCGGTATCGTGGAGATCGGCAGCTACACCGGCAAATCGACCTGCTACCTCGCCCGGGGCTCCAAACGGGCGCGGCGCGAGAAAGTGACGGCTGTCGATCACTTTTTGGGCTCCCCGGAACACCAGCGCGGTGGCGCGAACGAATCCGCCTACGTCGTGCGCGGCGACCTCTTTGCCGTATTCACGGAAAATCTTGCGAAAGCCGAGGTGGACGACTGGGTCCGGCCGTTGCGCATGGGCTCCGCCGAGGCGGCTGCACAGTGGAGCCATCCCATACGCCTGCTCTTCATCGACGGGGACCACTCCTACGAAGCGTCGCGCGAAGATTTCGAAGCCTGGGGGAAATGGCTCATTCCCGAAGGCTTGGCCGTATTTCACGATATCGGCATTTTCCCGGGCGTGACGCGCTATTACGAGGAACTGCTGCGCGACGGTGCCTGCACGGAAGCGCTCTCGGTGGGAACGCTGCGGGTGGTGGCGCACGCCGGCGCAAAGTGAACCGCTCGTCGCGATCCCTGTCTGTTTGCACCAATGGAAAAGGAAGGTTGCCGATGCCGGCGAGCGCCAGAAATGCTTTTTTCGGTCAGGTGACGCATGTACGCAGGGGGACGCTGCTGACGGAAGTCGCCTTGCGCGCCCAGGGCGGGCTGTCCTTGGCATCCGTCATCACCACGGAGAGCTTCGAGTCTTTGCTGCTCTCCGAAGGGGCCGCCGTGACCGCCTTGATCAAGCCGCCGGAGGTGTTGGTGGGCAGGGAAAACGGCGGCCTGCACACCAGCGCCCGCAACAACTTCAAGGGACGTGTGACTTCGCTGCGCAGCGACGGCGTGGCCGTGGAAATCATGGGGGAATTGGACGGCGGCACACCGATGTGCGCGCTCATTACCGCAAAGTCCCTGGCGAGCCTGGACATCAGAAAAAACGACGAGGTCAACTTTTTCTTCAAAGCCTTCAATCTCATCCTGAGCGCGTCCTAGAGCGTCGCTCCGGCCAGGCAGGCAACACCAACCCGCAACACGAGGTGCCCTTGCGATGAAGAAATTGATCAATGCCGTGGAGAATGTGGTCAAGGAACAGCTGGAAGGCATGGCCCTCGCGCACCCCGAGCTGATGGTCGCCTTCGAGCCCAACTTCATCTGCCGGGCCGATGCGCCGGTTGCGGGCAAGGTGGCGCTCATTTCCGGCGGCGGTTCGGGGCACGAGCCCATGCACGGCGGCTTCGTCGGCAAGGGCATGCTCGACGGAGCTTGCCCGGGCGAAGTGTTCACCTCGCCCACTCCGGATCAGATGTACGCCTGCGCCAAGGCCGTTGACGGCGGCGCGGGCGTGCTCTTCATCGTCAAGAACTACACAGGCGACGTGATGAATTTCGAGGCGGCCGCGGAACTCGTCGCTGCGGACGGCATCAAGGTGCAAAACATCCTCATCGACGACGACGTGGCCGTCAAAGACAGCCTGTACACGGCCGGCCGGCGCGGCGTGGGCACGACGGTGCTGGCCGAAAAGATCGTCGGCGCGGCTGCCGAGGCCGGCTACGACCTCGACGCCTGCGCCGCCCTGTGCCGCAAAGTGAATCAGTACGGCCGCTCCTTCGGCGTGGCCCTGACCTCCTGCACCGTGCCGGCCGCGGGCAAGCCCACGTTCGAGCTGGGCGAGGGCGAGGTGGAAATGGGCATCGGCATCCACGGCGAACCCGGCACCCACCGCATGCCGATACAGCCCGTGGACGCACTCACCGCCTACGTCGCCGGGCAGATCATCGACGACCCCGCCTACACCCGCACCGTGCGCGAATGGGACGGCAGCGGCTGGGCGGATATCACGCTCACCGATGCGCCGTTCGCCAACGGCGACAACGTCATCGCGTTCGTCAACAGCATGGGCGGCACGCCGCTCTCCGAACTATACGCGGTCTACAGAAATCTCGACGCCGTCTGCAAGGAAAAGGGGTTGACCATCGTGCGCAACCTGATCGGGCCGTACATCACGTCCCTGGAGATGCAGGGCTTCTCCATTACGCTGCTCAAGGCCGACGACGAGATACTCAAATACTGGGACGCGCCCGTCAAGACGCCGGGTTTGGTGCGGTAGAACGGAAGAGGGAGAAGAAGAAGATGCCTCCGGCGGCCATGAGGGGCTGCGGCCCCTCCTGGACCTCCCGAAAGGGGGGCCGGCCATCGCCAATTGCAAGTTTTGAAACCCGCTCAAGCAGAGGATGCATATGCCCCTTAGCAAAGCCCAGCTGCTTGCCTGGCTCGGCAAACTGGACGCCGTTTACGCCGCGAAAAAGGACTACCTGACCGACCTCGACGCCGCCATCGGCGACGCCGACCACGGCATCAACATGCACCGGGGTTTCGGCAAGGTCATGGAGAAATTGCCGCCTGTGGCGGACAAGGACATCGGGACCATCCTCAAGACCGTGGGCATGACGCTCATGTCGAGCGTCGGCGGCGCGAGCGGCCCGCTCTACGGGACGTTCTGGATGAAGCCGGGCATGCTCCTTTCGGGCAAGGAGGAACTCGACGCTACGGATTTCGTGTGCTTCGTCGAGGCCGGCGTAGACGGCATCCTCCAGCGCGGCCGGCCCGAGCGCGGCGACAAGACCATGTACGACGTCTGGGCCCCGGTGCTCGAGGTGGTGAGGGCGCGCGCCGCCGCCGGCGACGACGTGACGGCCATCGTGGACGCAGCCCTGCCCGTCGGGGAAAAGGCACTGGCCGACACCATCCCGCTCCAGGCCCGAAAGGGCCGTGCCAGCTACCTGGGCGAACGCTCCGTCGGGCACCAGGACCCCGGGGCGACGTCGTCGTATTATATGCTCGAAACATTGCGGGACGTGCTGCACGCATAAACGGGCCGCGTGCCCCTGCCGGATTCGCCCGTTCCGACGCTTTCGGGGCGGGTGCGGGAGTTCTTCGTGATCGGAATCGTCATTGTTTCCCACAGCCGCAAGCTGGCCGAAGGCGTGCTCGAACTCGCCGCGCAGATGACGCGCGGCGTCGTGCCCATGGAAGCCGTCGGCGGCATCGACGACGCGGAAAACCCCATCGGCACGGACCCGATGCAGGTCCTTGCGGCCATCGAATCCGTAGCCGCCCGGGCCGACGCCGGGGTGCTGGTCGTCATGGACCTCGGCAGCGCGCTCATGAGCGCGGAAACGGCCCTCGATTTCCTGGCCGACGACGTCAAGGCACAGGTGCGGCTCTGCGCCGCGCCCCTGGTGGAAGGCACGGTCGCGGCCGCGGTGCAGGCCGCGGCCGGGGCCGGCCTGGCCCAGGCGAGCGCCGAGGCGGCCACGGCCATCGAAGTGAAAATCCGCCAGCTTGCGCCCGTCACCGGCGACGAAGCGGCTTCGTCCGCGCCGAAGCCGCAGGACGCCGCGCCGCAGGACAGCCTGCGCCTGGAAGTCGTCGTCGCCAACAAGCTGGGCCTGCACGCCCGCCCGGCCGCCAACCTCGTGGCCGCCGCCGGGAGTTTCCGTTCCGACATCCGGCTCGCCAAGGGCGCGGCCTCCGCTTCCGCCAAGAGCATCAACCAGGTGGCCCTGCTTTCCGTCAGGCACGGTGACACGGTCGTTTTTACGGTTTCCGGGCCGGATGCGGCAGAGGCCGCCGCCGCGCTCCGCGCGCTCGCCGCGGACCGTTTCGGCGAGCGCGACGAGGATGTCGCCCTCGCGCCGGCAGCGGACGCTCCCGCATCCGGCGAACCGGCAGGCGCAGACGTCTTTTCCGGGACGCCGGCTTCCGCCGGCTACGCCGTGGGGCCGGCCTGGGTGCTCCGGACGAAGCTGCCCGAGATTACGCGCCGCGGCAGCGACGACACCGAAGCGCAGATCCGCGAGCTGGACCTGGCCATTGCCGCGGCGCGCGCGGAAATCGAGTCCATCAAGCGGGAGACGGAACGGATTTCCGGCAAGGCCAGCGCCGCTATTTTCGGGGTGCATGACCTCATTCTCGCGGACGCGGCCCTGCGCGAGGCGGCCGTGGCGTGCATCAGTGGGGAGAAGGTCAAGGCCGTCTACGCCTGGTCGCAGGCCGTCGAGGAGACGGCAGCGGCATACGGCGCGCTCGACGATGCCTACATGCGGGCCAGGGCCGCCGATGTCCGGGACTGCGGCGGCCGGGTGCTGCGCATCCTGCTCGGGACCGCCGCCCCGGCCCTGCGCCTGGAGCGGGAAGCCATCGTCGTGGCCCACGACCTTGCGCCCTCGGAGGTGGCCGGGCTCGACGCGAAGCTCACGCTCGGCATCGTGACCGAAGCCGGTGGCGCGACCTCCCACGCCGCCATCCTCGCCCGCGCCCTGGGCATTCCGGCGGTCATCGGCGCGCCCGGCTGCCTGGGGCGCGTCGCGGACGGACAGGTCATCGCGCTGGACGGATTTACGGGCACGGTCTGGGCTGCGCCGCAGCCGTCCGTGCGCCAGGACATCGCCGCCAGACGCGCATCGTGGCTCGAGGCGCGCCGTGAAGCGAGCGCCAGGGGCGCTGCGCCGGCCGTCACCCGCGACGGCGTGACCGTGCCGGTATTCTGCAACATCGGCAGCCCTGCCGAGGCGGCCGCGGCTCTGGCCGCCGGGGCCGAGGGGGTGGGGCTTTTCCGCACCGAGTTCCTCTTTCAGGAGCGAGACGCGGCCCCGGGCGAGGAGGAGCAATACGCGGCCTACGTCGCGGCCGCGAACGCCATGCAGGGCAGGCCCGTGGTCATCCGCACGCTGGATGTCGGCGGCGACAAGCCGATCCGCTATCTGGAGACGCAAAAGGAAGACAACCCGTTTCTCGGGGAGCGCGGCGTGCGGTTCTGCCTGGCACGGCCCGGGCTTTTCCGCACCCAGTTGCGCGCGCTCTTGCGGGCGGCGGTCGTTGCGGACATCCGCATCATGTACCCCATGGTATCGGATGTGGCGGAACTCGTCGGCGTGCTCGAGTTGCAGAGGCAGGAGCGCGACGCACTCGCCGCCGCAGGGCTTGCCGTGCCCGGCGCGGTCAAGACCGGCATTATGATCGAGGTGCCCGCCGCCGTGGCCGTGGCCGACAGGCTGGCCCCGCTGTGCGATTTTTTCAGCATCGGCACCAATGACCTGACGCAGTACGTCATGGCCGCGGACCGGGGTAACGCCGCGGTCGCCCCGCTGTGCGACAGCCTCAATCCGGCGGTCTTGCGCATGATCGCCATGACCTGCCGGGCGGGCGAGGCGGCCGGTATCCCGGTCGCCATGTGCGGCGAACTGGCTGGAGAGGCGCTCGCCGCGCCGTTGCTCCTGGGGCTTGGGCTCAAGGAACTGAGCATGGCCGGGACGGCCGTGGCGGGGGTCAAGGACGCGATCCGCGCGACGGATGGGGAAGCTTGCCATGCCCTTGCCGACAAGGCCCTTGCCGCCGACAGCGCCGCAGCGGTGCGGGAGTTGTTGCGCGCGGACAATCCCGCTGCATAATGCAGCGAAGCGGATGTGCGCCGCGACGGCGCGCGGCGCGTATTGGAAAGCCCCCTTCCTCCGGCTGCGGGCCGTGGGGAAGGGGGGGGACGCGGCTAGCCCTTGGGCTTGCTGTGTTTGATCGGGCCCATCTCGATCTTGAGGCCGTCCGCGCCGAGGTTGAGCGAGACGCCCTTGGTGGTGGCGCGCAGCTTCATGATGACTCCATTGGAATTTTCGAGCCACTGCACGCCCTTGCCCTCGACGGCCGCGTAGCCTGCGCGGGCCTGGAAAAAGACGCCGGGAAAGTCTTCGACGCGGTGCAGGCGGTAGACATCGCCCACGGCGATGACTTTTGAGACGCCGATGCCGCCGATGCCGAGGCCTCCGACCTTGAACGCGTATTTCCGTCCCTTGAACGTCAGCGTTCCCTTGCCGCCGCTGGCGCTCAGAATGAATCCCCCTTGTCCGAATTCCATGTTGGCGTAGCCGGTAGGCCTGCCCGGATCTTCGGCACGGGCAAGGCCGGGCGACACGGCGCTTGCGCAGAGGAGTGCGGCCGCGAAGGCGAGGGATACGGCCCAGACGCGTGCAAGGGAGCGGACGTGGCGATGTTGCGACATGGCACAGCCTCGTGTGGTTATTGAGGTTGGAACGCGGGAAGCGGGCGACAGGGAAAAGATAGCGCAAGGGACGGTGCGTGCCAAGTCGCAGGAAAGGATTCTCGTCAGGACCGCATGCCGTTCGTGCGCCGGGCGCAGCCGAAATCAATTCATACAGGTTGTTGAAAATTCTTTTCGGATGTTTTTGACCTAAGTCAAATCAATCCCTGGCAAGAGATGATTAAAACCGCAACAACTCATTCCTCGCAAAGAAAGAGCTATGTCAGGCGACACATACATACTGGATGTCTGTCAGGGGGCAAAATCGACTGGCTGTCGCAATGCTTTGCCTCTTCCATCTCGTCTTGTTGCGGAACTCCAAGCGAGCCTGGGCTGCGCTCCCTGTCCCGAGGCGTATTCTGCTTTGGGCAGGCCGCTACTGCATCATGAACGGTTTCGCCTTGCCCTGAGCGCCTGCCCAAACGGGTGTTCGAGGCCACATGTGGCAGATTTGGGGATCATCGCATGCAGCGAGATCGAAGTCTTGCGCCATTTGTGCTCTGGTTGCGGCGCATGCGTCGACAAGTGCCCCGATGGCGCTATTGCATTGGCAGGCAATGTTGCTGTGGTCGATTTTCGGCGTTGTTTGGGATGCGGCAAATGTATTTCGGCGTGTAAGAACAAAGCTATTTCCCCATGCGGGCAGAGTTGTCGCATTGTCCTAGGCGGAAGATTGGGGCGTCATCCCCGGCTTGGACGCGAACTGCCTAAACGATTGGATTCGACTTCCGTGATCACCTTGGCCGGGAGCTGTCTGGACGTCTATCGGCAGCACATGCTTCCTGGGAGACGTTTTTCGGATATCCTCTTCCCGCAAAACCTGCCGGGCTTTCCCGCATGGGTCTTCTCATGAACACATTGGGTTTGTTTTCTCTTGTCTTGGGGCTTGTCGTCTATGCCGCGCATGCCTTGCGCCTTGGAGATATGGGCTTGTCTGTTGCGATGCTTTCTTTGATTGGGCTCATTATTTCCCGTCAACGCTACGCAGTATTTGTTCTCGGTCCTGCGTTGTTTCTGATTGCAGGCGCGTTTGCATTTGCTGCATATGACTTTGTCGCTTTTCGACGAGCCTTCGGATTGCCGTATCTGCGCTTGGCCATTATCATGTCGATGGTTGTCGCTTTGTGCTTGACTGGCGGCCTTTTTCCCTTTTCCAGGCGGGCGCTGCAATTTTTTCATCGTGACCAGGTGCGGTACCGCGCCCAGGCCGCAGCCTTCTGGTTGACGGTTGGTTTTCTCTTTATGGCCAGGTCCATGGCGAAAATCCCGGTATTGCTCATTGACCGCTTCGTTCCGGGTTGGGGACCGCTGGAAATCGTATTGCTTGGATTCTATGCGGCCTGGCTTGGCGGCAAGATGCTTGATGCACGGGATTCAGGAAAGATTCGTTCACGATACTGGGCTGCGTTTTGCTTGGTCTTTTTTGTCCAGCTCGGTTTGGGACTTTGCGGAGAGACAAAGTTTCTCATGACGGGTTCGTTGCATTTGCCCGTACCCGCTTTGATCGTCGCTGGGCCGATCTTTCGCGGTGGCGGCTATTTTATGCCTATCCTGTATATTTCAACAGTATTTCTGGTTGGAGCTGGCTGGTGCTCCCATTTGTGTTACATCGGCGCAGCCGACAACATCTGCGCTCGATATGGACGCAGGACTCCTAAAAGACTTTCTCAGCTCTTACCCTATGTTCGAGTCGCGACGCTTTTTCTTTCGATCGCTCTCGCACTGGGGTTGCGTTTGTTGGGCGTGGAGCTCAATGTTGCGATTGCGCTGGCCGCAGTGTTTGGCCTTGTCGGCATTGGCGTTATGGTCACCCTCTCGCGCGCGACAGGAGTCATGGTCCACTGCGTATCCTATTGTCCCATTGGCATCGTCGGCAACGTACTCGGCAAGCTGTCTCCCTGGCGGATCAAAATTGGACCGGGGTGCGATGGCTGCGGCCGTTGCTCCCGAGCCTGCCGGTATCTGGCGCTTTCTCCTGCGGATTTGGCCAAAGGGCAGGCGGGGCTTTCCTGCACGTTGTGCGGAGACTGTCTGCATGCATGTCCGGGTGGACGTCTGGGCTACAGATTTCCGGGACTCTCTGCCGATGCCGCCCGCACAGCCTATTTTACGCTGATCGTTTCCCTGCATGCTGTTTTTTTTGGTGTGGCAAGAATCTAGATTTGCAGACTATTTGTCAAACCCGTGCTTTTTGAGGAGTTCGTACAGATGGCCCCGCGACAGTCCGGCTATGCGGGCCCCTTCGCTCATATTGGAAGTGATTTCCAATAATCCTTTGAAGTAATTCCTTTCCGACGCTTCCTTGAATTCACGGTACGTCTGGTAGGGCCGCGCGGCGGATGTCGCCGGGCCGACTGGAACGGCGGACGGCGCGCCGCCGGGTTTGCCCAGGCGACTGCGGGCCACGGCCATGCGGATATCGAGGGGCAGATGGCCGGCGAAAATCTGCGGTTCCCCCCGCGAGGCGGCGAATGCCCGTTCCAGGGCATGGCCCAGCTCCCGCACGTTGCCCGGCCAGTCATAACGCAAAAGCGCCTCGACGAGATCATCCGAAACCGACTTGCCGCAGGCGTCGTAGCGGGCGCAGAGCCGCTCCACGAAATGATGGCACAGGAGCGGGATATCCTCCTTGCGCTCCCGAAGCGGCGGCAGTGTGATGGTGATGCCGTTGAGGCGGTAGAGCAGATCGGTGCGGAAAAGCTCCAGGGAGGCCATTTCGACGAGATTGCGGTTGGTCGCGGCAATAAGCCGGAAGTCGCTTTGCACCTCGGCCTTGCCGCCGATGGGCCGGAAACGCCGGGTTTCCAGCAGGCGCAGAAAGGAACGCTGCAGGGCCACGGGCAGCTCGCCCACTTCGTCGAGGAAAAGCGTCCCCCTATGGGCCAGCCGGGCCACGCCGTCGCGGTCCTGGTCGGCTCCGGTGAAGGCTCCCCGGGTGTGCCCGAAAAGCTGGCTCTCCAGGAGCGATTCCGTGGCCGAAGCGCAATCCATCGGGACAAAGGGCATGGCCGCCCGCGCGCTGCCGTCGTGGATAGCCCGGGCGAAGACTTCCTTGCCCGTGCCGGTCTCGCCCAAAAGCAGCACGTTGATGTCGCTGGCCGCCGCCAGGGCGGCGGCGTCGAGGCAGGCCCGCAGGGCCGGACTTTCGCCCACGATGCTGCGCAGCTCGTGCAGGTCCGTGGCGGCGTTTTGGCGCTGCCGGCGGAAAGCCATGACCCGTTCGAGGATGAGCCGCAGGTTGTCCAGGGACAGGGGTTTGGTCAGAAAATCCCAGGCCCCGTGGCGGATGGCCAGGTCGGCTCCGGCGGCGTCGCCGTGGCCGGTGACGATGACGATCTCCGGCGGGTCGGGCAGGGCGCGAAGCTCCGGGATGCGTTCCAGGCCGTTGCCGTCGGGCAGGAGCACGTCGAGGAAGACGACGTCGCAGCCGCCGTTGCGGCAAAGGGCCAAGCCCTCGGCCAGGGTCGAGGCGGCCAGGGCCTCGTGGCCGAGTTCCGAGGCGGTGACGCCGATGAGCCGCTGCACCAGGCGGTCGTCGTCGAGGGCGAGGACGCGGGCCATGGCCTACCCGCGCGAGGCGGCCTGGCGCAGGGCCCGGCTGGTGCGGTCGAGCATGTCGTGAAGCTCCTGCCGGTCCGCGTCGGGCACGGATGCGCGCGTCCTGGCCAGCAGTTCCAGGCGGGCGGCGGCCTCGCGCAGTCTGCCCGCGCCAAGGGATGCCGCGCCGGACTTGAGGGTGTGCATGAGTCGGGAGGCCTCGGACAGGTCGCCGCGTCCTGCGGCGTCGTCGAAGGCCGCGGCCAGGGTCGGGGCGCTCTCCAGAAAATCCGAGGCCAGCAGGCGGTAGAGATCCTGGCGGCCGCCGAGCAGGCGCAGGGCTTCATCCGTTTCGAGGAGCCCGTCCTCCGCCGCCGTCCTGGCCGAGGCGTCGGCCGCCGCCGGCGGCACGGCCAGGGCGCGCGCGCCCACGGCGGCGCGCATGGCCCGGTGCAGGGCGGCCACGTCGATGGGTTTGCCCACCACGCCCTCGATTTCCCCGGTCGGCAGCACGGCCTGGTCCTCGGGCAGGGCGAACGCGGTGAGGATGAGGACGGGCGCGCGCTTGCGGCCGAGTTCGGTCTCCATGTCGCGCAGGCGGCGCAGCACCGCGACGCCGTCCATGCCGGGCATCTGCAGATCGAGCAGGATCAGGTCGCTTGGGGCCTTGCGCAGAAGATCCAGGGCCTCGGGGCCGCCGGCGGCCAGGCGCACCTCGGCGCCGTCCTCGCGCAGGATGTCGTTCAAGAGAATCCGGTTGGCGTTGTGGTCGTCCACGACCAACACCCGCAGCCCGGCCAGGGCGCGGTCAGGTCCGGCATCGGGCTTTTCCGCCCCCCCGGCCGCATCCTCGGGCAGGGCCGTCTCGGCTCCCACGGCGAGAACTGCGGTGAAGGCGAAGACGCTTCCCCGCTCCGGCACGCTTTCCACGGCGATGTCGCCACCCATCATCCGGGCGAGTTCCCGGGCGATGCAAAGCCCGAGTCCCGACCCGGCGTGCCGCCGGGACAGGGAGTCGTCCACCTGGCTGAAGCACTCGAAGATGCGCCCCTGGTCGTCCCGGGCGATGCCGACACCGGTGTCCGAGACTGTGGTGCGGATGCATACGTCCCGGGGCGTCCTGCCGGGGGCCACGTCCACCTCGAGGCGCACGCCGCCGCGTTCGGTGAATTTCACGGCATTGCCGAGGAGGTTGGCCAGCACCTGGCGGTAGCGGAAGGCGTCGCCGACGAGGCATGCCGGCACTTCCGGCGCGATGTGCACGGAAAACCCGAGTCCCTTGTCCTTGGCGGTGAAGGCGAAAATGCCGCTGGTCTGCTCCACTGCCCGGCGCAGGGAAAAGGGCCGGGCCTCGAGCTCCAGCCGGCCGGAATCCAGGCGGGAGACGTCCAGGATATCGCCCACGATTTCAAGCAGCGAGCCGGCCGAATGGATGACGAGCTTGGCGTAGCGCTCGGCCCGTGGGCTCAAGTCCTCGCGCAGCAGGCGCTCGGACAGGCCGATGATGCCGGTCAGGGGTGTGCGCATGTCGTGGCTCATGTTGGCCAGGAAGCGGCTTTTCATGCGGCTCAAGGCCTCGGCCTTCTCGCGGCGGCGGCTGATCTCGAAGGTGGAGCCGCCGATGCCGAGCAGCCCCACGACCCAGATGATGCCGTAGGCGGCGGCCAGGGTGCGCTGGTTGCGTTCCCGCGAGGCGAGCAGGGGACCGGCCGGGGCCGAGACGCTGATGCCGCCCCGGGCCGTGCCGACCACCGCCGCCGGATGGCAGCCCCGGCAGCTCTCCTCGGTGAGAAGCGGCGCCATGAAACGGAACTGGCCCTTGTCCGCGCCGCCGAAAACCAGTTCGAAGCGGCCCTGCGGAGGAAGCGCGGCCAGGCTCTCGCGTTCCCAGGCGTCCGGGGCGTTTTCGGGCCGGATGGGGGCCAGGCTGGTGATGTGGAAATGGACGCCGGCGTTAAGGGCGGCGATGTCCGCGATCTGCCGGGTCATGTAGGCCGGGTTGACCCGCACCAACATCTCGCCGGAAGCGGTCTCCAGGGATCGCTCGGAGGCGGGCAGGTGGGGGTTGGGGGCGACCCCCGGCCCCACGGGCACGAACACGCCGCCGTGGGCGGCGTTCCAGGCCCGCGCGGCCAGGATCTGCTGGAAGAACGCCCTGGCCTGATACTCGGCCAGTTCCATGATGTGGCGGCGCTCGCCGGCCACGTTCCACAGGAAGAGGACCAGGAGCAGCCCGGTCCAGAAAAGCCCCAGCAGCACCGGTATGATGATCATGCGCTTCATGGCCCGTCCCCAGTCCGGAGCGTCGCAGCGTTTCGGCGAGATTCCCTTGCTCTTACGATCCGTCGGCCGGCCTTGTCGAGTCCGATTCCCCGGAACCCTCCCGGCGTCGGCCCAGGGCAAAGCGCAGCGCCCGGCCGCGCTCCCGGCAGGCCTCCACGCAGTCGCCGCAGTTGGTGCAGGCGGCGGGCGGGGCCTTGCGCCTGGGGTCGAGAGCCAAGGAACAGGCGGTGCGGCAAGCCCTGTCGTCCCGGCCGCAGCGGCAGCGCCCGGCCGTGAAGGCCGTGCGAAGCCCCCATGGGGTCAGCCGGTGGATAAGGGCCAGGAGCACGGACTGGGGACAGACGAACCGGCACCACAGCCGCGCGTCGCAAAGGCCCTCGACGAGAAGCAGGAGCGGCACGGCCAGCACGGGGAGCCAGAAGGAGCAGGAAACGGCGTACTGCCACAGCCTGGAATAGGCGGCCGGAAGCGACAGGAAATTGAGCAGCGGCGGCAGGCCGAAGACGCCGATCGCGGCCAGCCCGATTCCGGCCAGCAGCGTCCGGGCGAGAATGCCTCCCCGGGGAAAACGGCCGGCGCGCACGCGGCCCAGGCGGCGGGAGAGGGCGTGGCTCCATTCCGACAGCAGCCCGTAGGGACAGGCATAGGCGCAAAAGACCGGCCCCAAGACCAGGGCCAGTCCCAGGGCCAGGCACGCGCCAAGGGCCGCGGGCCGGGCGAGCTCCCGGGCCGAGAGCGCGACCTGCGCCGCGGCCAGGGGGTCGCCGAGGGGCAGGCCCAGGACGTCCAGGGCCAGGAAGTTGCCGCTGATCCAGCTGACGCCCTTGGCATTGGCGAAAGGGACGGCGGCCATGACCAGGGCGACGCCGATCTGGACGGCGCGCCGGACGGCGCGAAGGGACGGGCGCGTCATGCCGCCCCTCCGTTTGCGTCCAGGGGCAGGGAGGCCCGGGGCAGGGTCACGATGGCCTGGCGGGGACAGACGCTCTCGCACACGCCGCAGCCCACGCAGGCGTCGGTCACGACCGGAAACATCCCCATATCCATGATCAGGGCCGTGTTGCGCAGTGGGCATTTCTCGTGGCAGGTTTTGCACAGGATCGATCCTTCGTAGGTGGAGCAGCGCGCCTTGTCGAGCCAGGCCCGGCCCATGTCCGCCTTGGCCATCTCGGCCACGGGGCGCAGGGCGCCGGTGGGGCAGGCCGGTGGGCAGCGCATGCACAGCCAGCAGGGCGTGCGGCGCGGATCGATGCGCGGCGTGCCGCAGGTACGCGGATCGAAGCCGGCTTCGAGAAAGATGCTGCCGAAGGGACACAATTGCGCGCAGCGGCCGCACTGGACGCAGCGCCGCAAAAAAGCGTCTTCATCCCGGGCCCCGGGCGGCCGCAACAGGTGTCCGTCGGGCATTTTCCTCCCCTTTCCGGCCGCCGGCCGTTTCGCGCTGCGACCCTGAAAAATACGTCAGTATATTTTGAAAAAACAACTCTTCAACTGGTTGTTCTCCAAAAGAACGCCAGCCCCTCCATGAGGGCTCGACGCTAAACCCGCCCGCAGGGCGCGGCGCTTCAGCCCAGTTCGTCCTCGAGGCTCAAATACGCGGCGGCAACGGCCACGACGCCCGGCGTGGCCCGGATGGCCCGCTCGACAGCGGGCAACTCGTCGCTTGGCCGTTCGATGACCACCACCAGGTCCGGCGAGCCCTCCCAGGGCAGGACCGTGGCGTCGGGGCGGCGCGACAGGGCCTCCTTGACGCCTGAAAGCGAATCCTCGCTCGATTGCACGATGAAGCTGGCAACGGCCATGGGACTATCCTCCTTCGGGGCGGCTTCAAGCCGCCATGGCGGCCGGGAGCGCGGGCGCGCCGCCGCCGTGGCGCATGTCCGCAAGGAGTGTTTCCAGGATGCCGGCCTGGTCCGTCAGTTCGCCAAGGATTTTTTCCGAGCGCGCCATGGCTTCGGAAGTCTCCGTGGCGATTCGGTTGATGTCCGCGAGGCTGTGGTGGATCGTCTCGCTCGCGGCGGACTGTTGTTCAGAGGCCGTGGCGATGGAGCGAACCTGATCCGTCGTGGCCTCGGCCAGGGAGACGATTTCGCGAAGGGACGCGCCGGAATGACCGGCCAGGCCGGTGACCGCCTCGATGGTTTCGCCGGCGCGCTCCACGTGGTCGACATTTTTGCGGGTTCCGGCCTGGATGCCCCGGATGGCTTCGCCCACTTCCTTGGTGGCGGTCATGGTCTTTTCGGCGAGCTTTCTGACCTCGTCGGCGACCACGGCGAAGCCGCGTCCGGCCTCGCCGGCGCGTGCCGCCTCGATGGCGGCATTGAGCGCCAGGAGATTGGTCTGGTCGGCGATGTCGGAGATGACGTCAAGGATCTGGCCGATGCCCTGGGCCTGGCTGCCCAGGGTGTCCATGTCGCCTTTCATTGCCTGGGACTGGCGCTGGACCTGGGCGATGCCGGACACGACCTCCCCCACGGCCCGTGCGCCGTCAGTTGCCCTGGACCTGGCCTGTTCGGCGGTTCGGACGGCGCTGGCGGCGTTGGCGGCGACATCGAGCACGGTGGCGTTCATTTGCGCCATGGCCGTGACCGTTTCGCCGATGCGGCGGGCCTGGCCCTCGGCCCCCCGGCCGGACAGGTCGACCTGCTCGGACAACTGGGCCAGGGCGGCGGCGACGTTTTCCGCCACGGACCGTATTCTGTCGGCGGCGTGTGCGAGGCTTTCCGCACGCACCTCGGCCTCCCGCCCGGCGGTCTCGGCGGACAGGCGGCACACTTCCGCGGCCTTCCCCCGTTCCTGGGCCAGGGCGAACTGCTCCCGCGCCTTGTCGATCTGCTCCTTGAGCCGCAACACCATGCCGCGCAGGGCCACTGCCAGCCCGCCGATTTCGTCCGTCTGGTTTACGTCGAGGGCAGCGCCCAGTTCGCCCCGGCTGATTTTTTCGGCGAAATCGAGGGTGCGGCGCAGGGGGCGTCCGACGGTGAGGCAGATCCGCCAGCCGAGGGTCGCGGTGACGAGGGCGACCAGCACGGCGCTGCTGGCCATCCAGAGCAGGGAACTCCTGGCGCTTTGCAGCAGGGCGGCGACTTGGCCGCCGGTGGCCGCATCCCAGGCCTTTTCCACCTGCATCATGAGGTCGATGCGTCTGGTTGCGGCGGCGAACCAGGCTGCCGGGTCCACGTCGAGGCGCGGCTTGTCCGAATTGGCGTAGGCGACTTCGCGGAAGCGCTCCACCTCGGCGTCGGCGTTCCTGAGCTTCTCCTCAAGCAAGGTCCGCGCCTCCTTGCCGCCCATGTCGGCGAAGGAGCGCAGATAGGTTTCCTGGGCGCTCACGCGGATGAGCCAGTCCCGGTAAAGCTGCTTGCCGAACGTGCCGGCGGCGAAGGCGCCGCTCAGACTGGCGCGCTCCTGGCCGGCGATTTCCTTGCCGCGCATGAGCTGGAGGATCGACGCGCAGGGCAGGCTCATGCCCGTGCCGCCGGCCAGGGCCATTCCCTGGGACACGGCGTCGAGCATGCTGGCGATGCAGGTGTTGTAGCTGGCGATGACTTCGAGGGCGTCGAAGCGCAGCCCGCTCACCGCCTCCCGTGCGGCGTTGAGTTCCTGGAGCCGGGACAGCACGGGGCTGAAGATGGGTTGAAAAAGGGCGTCCTTTTGGCGCGCGACGGCCTGCATGACGGATTCGAGCCGTTCGCGGGCCGCGTCGCTTCGTTTTTTCTGCTGCTCGAGCTCCTGTCCGAACCGCGTCCCCCGGCTGCTGGCGTAGCCGGAAGACAGGCCGCGCTCCTTTTGCAGCTCGTGGACGAGTTCCCCGATCGATTGCGTGAGGCGAAGCAGTTGTTCGGTTTGGGTCAGCCTGCGCAGCGCCTGCCAACGGCCGTAGCTTTCCGTGGCGGCATAGAACAGGAACGCGGCCATGGGGAGGGCGAGCAACAAGCTGAGCTTGCTGGACATCTTCAGATTCGCAAGCATCTCGGCCCCTTTTTCGTAAAAAGTACGTCCTGGCGTCCCCTGCCTCAGACTTTGGTCACCTTGGCGGCACAGATTTTGAATTCCGGTTGCTTGGAAATGTCGTCGATGGCGTCCACGGTGAGTTCGTTGACGAGCTTCTTCGCGTCGTAGAAAGGCGTGAACACGAGTCCCGGACGGCAGATTTCGCCCACCCGGGCCGGCAGATCCACGCTGCCCCGGCGGGTCTCCACGCGCACCGTGTCGCCGTTGGCGACGCCCAGGCGCTTGGCGTCCTCCTGGTTGACCTCCACGAAAGCCGTGGGAAACGCCTTGTGGATTTCCGGCACCTTGCCGGTCATGGTGCCGGTGTGCCACTGGTCGATGACCCGGCCGGTGGTCAGGACGAAGGGGTAGGCGGCGTCCGGCGGTTCGGCCGCGGGCTTGTGGGGCCGCAGCCACATGATGGCCTTGCCCCCCGGGTTGCCGTAGAAAACGAATTTGTCGGGATGGTCGGGGGGAATGTTGGGATCCTCGCCCCGGGCGTATCGGATCTTGGTGCCGGGGTGGTCCTCGGTGGGGCAGGGCCACAACAGGCCCGAGGTCTTGCGCAGCCGTTCGCGCGTCATGCCCTTGAAGTTGTAGGCCGAGTGGCTCGAAACTTCGCGCCATTCGTCCCAGACTTCCGAGGCGTTTTTGAAAGGCACGAGCTTGGGGTCCACGCCCATGCGCAGGGCCAGGTCCACGAGGATATTGACGCTCGGGCGGGCTTCTCCCGGGGGATCCACGGCCTTTTCGATGAGCGCGTAACGCCGCTCGCCGCAGCCGTAGACGCCGTCGCGCTCGCACCAGAAGGCCGCCGGGAAGATCACGTCGGCGTACTTGAGCGTTTCGGCGTCGCCGAAGGCCTCGATCACGGCCAGGAACTTGGTGTCCTTCCTGAGATTGGCGGCATACTTCCTGACGTTGGGCAGGCTCTGGGCCGGGTTGGTGCAAAGGACCAGCATGGCCTTGACGCCGTCGCCGAGCGCCCCGAACATGGCCGTGGTAAAAAGCCCGGGCTCCGGGGCGATGCTGTCCTGGGGGATGTCCCAGATTTTTTCCATCTCGTTTCGCTGCGCCTTGTTGGCGATGTTCCGGCCCCCCGGCAGGAGGTGGGCCAGGGAGCCGGTATCGCGCACGCCGCCGCAGGCATTGGGCTGGCCGGTCAGGGAAAAGCTGGTGGAGCCGGGCTTGCAGATCTTGCCCGTGAGCAGATGCAGGTTGTGCACCAGGTTGTTGGCCCACACGCCCTGGATGCGTTGGTTGAGCCCCATGCACCACAGCGACATGGTGGCGCTCGATCCGGCAAAGAGTTTGGCCGCCGCGACGATGGAGGCGGCCGGCACGCCGGTGATCTCCGCCGCCTTTTCTGGCGGGTACTGGGCCACGAACGCCCGGTACTCGTCGAAGGTCCGCTCCTCGGGCTTGCCGTCCACCATCTGTCGGAACACCGCGTATTTGCCGTGGAAACGGGGGTCGTCCATCTCCTCGCTGATGATGACGTGGGCCATGGCGTTTAAAAGCGCCAGGTCCGTGCCCGGCACGATGGGCAGATGCATGTCGGCGATGCGGGCGGTGTTGGTGAGCCTTGGATCGACAACAATGACCTTGACGTTGGGATCGGCCTGCTTACGTGCGGCCAGCCGGCGGAAAAGCACCGGGTGGCATTCGGAGGTATTGGACCCGATGATGAAAAAGCATGTCGCGGCGTCCATGTCCTCGTAGCAGCCCATGGGCTCGTCCTTGCCGAAGGTGGTGACGTAGCCGCCCACGGCCGAGGCCATGCACAGGCGCGGGTTGCCGTCCACGTTGTTGGAGCGCAGCCCCGCCTTGAAAATCTTGTTGGCCAGGTAGGACTCTTCGGTCAGCGCTTGGCCCGACCCATAGAACGCCACGGCCTTGGGGCCGTGCTTTTCCAGCACGTCCTTGAATCGCGCGGCCGTGAGGGTCAGCGCCTCGTCCCAACCGGCCGGGGTCAACTGGCCGTTTTTGCGGACAAGCGGCCTGGTCAGGCGGTCCGGGGCGTTGACCACGGCCGGCAACAGCGCCCCCTTGAGGCAGAGCAATCCCTTGTTGTGGTTGTTGGGATCGCCCTTGACCATGACCACTTTGCCGTCGCGCACGCCCACCATGACGCCGCAACCCGTGCCGCAGTAACGGCACACGCCTTTGACCCAGGTTTGCGGCCCCTGTTCCGGCGCGGCCGTGGCGCGTGTGGGATCGAGCAGTGAAAATGCCGCCATTACTGCGGAATATTTTATGAAGTCGCGTCTGCTCAGTGGCATGTCGTGCCTCCTTGGCCCGGCCGGCCCTGGTCGCGAGCGCGGGGCCGGGACGGCGGATTTCAGTACGGTTGCTTGGTCGGTCTGCGCCAGCGCGATGCCGGCGGGCGCAGCCGTCCGCTATTCGGCCTTCTCCTTGGACAAGGACTTGGCGTACGTGTCGTGGTGCAGGGAATTGGTGTGGAAGCCGTGGCAACCGTCGCAGTGGTCGCGCACGCCGAATTTCTCGGCCATGCGCTGCATGGCCGGTGCATGGCAACGCTGACAGGCCACCGCGGCGCTGGGGTTTGCGGAAAAGGGCACCGAGCCCTTACCGTCGGGCTGGCCGTGGCAGACGTAGCATTTGACCAGCAGCATGCCGTGTTTGCTCTCGTACCAGTCCTGGGCCACCTTGGGCGTGGCCTTTCTGTGGCAGGTGTAGCAGTCGCTCTGGTCGTCGGCGATTTCGCCGTGGCGGACCTTGGCCCCCTCGCAGCGTGTGCCGGTGAACCCCAAGGTCAGGTAGGAGAAGTAGGCCGCGAGCAGGGCGGCCAGCCCCAGGAGGACGAGTATCCAGGCGCGTTTTTTCATGACGTTTCCCTCGTGGCCTGCCGGGCCTATTCCCCGGCCTGGGGCAGTTTGGCGGCAAAGGCGGCGTTGACCGCGTAGCGCCGGTCGAAGACGGGCAGGTGGGCCATGTTGGCGTGGCAGCCGGCGCAGGTCCGCCGGGCGTTGCCGTCCTTGCCGAGCCAGGCGTCGTGGGCCTTTCTGCCTTCCGGGCTTATGGGCTCGCCCTTGACGTTTCGCGTCAGGTCGGCGTGACAGGCCAGGCAGCTGGTGTCGGCCACGAAGCGCCGGCCCACGCCCTGCATTTCCCGCCGATCCAGGTCATCGGCGTCGCCGAAGAGATGGACGGCGGCGTCGCGCACGCCGAGGTAGGACTTCACCATGAAGTAGTCGAGACCGTATCCTGGAGGCATGTGACACTGAACGCAAGTTATGGGCTTCTTGTCCTTGTCCACGGCGTGGGCGGAACGTTTGAGCTCGAAGCCTTGCGTCTCCATCTCGTGGCAGGAAAGGCAGAATTCCGTGGTCGATGTCTTTTTGATGGCGTACACGCTGCTGAGCGCAATAAACGCCGCAAGGCAGACGATCGTCACGACAGCGGTCTTTTTCATGGGAGTATCCTGCGTTTCCTTGTCTGCATCTGACCAATTGCCGATTGTTTCAGGCGAAAAGCAAGAGACATGCCACGAGGGGGGGATGCTCGGGAAGACGCGGGAATCGCGGCTTTGTCCTTTTGGCGTGACAGTGTCTGGTGTCCGGTTTACCTGATTGTTGTCATGGAAAACGGACACTGTCGGATGGAGATGACAGTTTTCAGGGTGTCTTCGCGACGCGCCTTCGCCCTGCGGGAAGGGGGGGGAAGGCGGCCCGATGCTTGCGCCGGGCCGTTTCGGCGCGGCGTTGTTGCGGCCGGCCTCGCGGCGGCGCGGGCTGGTTTGCCTTTTGCACAGGCCGTTTGACCGGGATGCCGGTGGGCGGCCTCCCGATTTTTTGGCCAAAGGAAGGAAGGGACGAGATGCCGAAGAAAATCCACCTGGCTCTGGCCGGCCTGGTCGTGGCCGCAGCGGGGCTCTTTCTGGCTTTGGGGCCGCCGCGGCTTCTGGCCAAATCCGAAAGCCCGGACTTCTGCGCCTCCTGCCACGTCATGGAGGCGCAGTACGAAGCCTGGTTCCACCAGGGCGCGCACCGGCGCAAGGCCTGTGTGGAATGCCACCTGCCCAATGACAACATGGCGGGGCACTACGTCTGGAAGGCCATCGACGGCATGAAGGACGTGGTGGTGTTCAACTCCGGCCGTGTGCCGGAAAACATCCGCATCTCCGCCCATGGCAAGGAGGTGCTGCAGGCCAACTGCATCCGCTGCCACGAGACGGCCGTGGACATGATCAATCAGGGCCGCCCCTGCACCGACTGCCACCGCCGCATCACCCATGCCCGGACCGGGACCGTGGAAACGCGCTGACACGGACAGACAACCATCCAAGAGAGGAAGACCATGCGAGGCAAAACCGTCATCAAAGTCGCCGTGGCCCTGGGGATCGCCACATTCCTGTTCGTGCCCTACGCCTGTTCGCCGCCCAAGCCCGAACCGGTCAAGACCGTGACCATCCCCGACGGCGAGATCGATCCGGCCGTGTGGGGCAAGGCCTATCCCGAGGAATACGAGAGCTGGAAAAAGACCGAGCAGCCCGAACCGGCCGGCAAGAGCAAGTACAAACGCGGCTTCGACGCCGACGGCATCACCTACGACAAGCTGGCCGAGTTTCCGTACATGGCCTTGCTGTTCAGCGGCTGGGGCTTCGGCGTCGAATACAACGAGCCCCGCGGCCATGCCCACATGGTGCGCGACCAGGTGGAGATCGACGCCTCGCGCCTCAAGGCCGGCGGCGTGTGCCTGACCTGCAAGACGCCCTATGCGCCCTTGCTGGAAAAGGAGATGGGCGTCACGTACTACAAGATGCCGTACAAGGAAGTGCTGGGCAAGATACCGGAAAAATTCAAGGATCTGGGCGTGGCCTGCATCGACTGCCATGACAACAAGGACATGTCGCTCAAAATCAGCCGCGGCTTTTCCCTTGGCCAGTCGCTCAAGGACATGGGCGTCAACCAGGCGGACCTGACGCGTCAGGACATGCGTTCCGTGATCTGCGCCCAGTGCCACGTGACATATAATATTAAAAAAGATGCCGAAATGCAGTCTGTCGGCATTATTTTTCCCTGGCAGAACAGCAAGTGGGGCGGCATCACCATCGAAGAGATCATCAAACGCATCGGCCACGACGACACGCTCAAGGAATGGAAGCAGACGGTCACGGGCTTCAAGCTGGCCTTCATCCGCCATCCGGAATTCGAGCTTTTCTCCAACAAGAGCGTGCACTGGAAGGCCGGGGCGTCCTGCGCCGACTGCCACATGCCCTACACCAAGGTCGGCGTGCACAAGGTTTCGGACCACCGGGTCATGAGCCCGCTCAAAAACGACATGAAGGCCTGCATGCAGTGCCACACCGAGACGGCCGACTGGCTCAAGGAGCAGGTCGTGGCCATCCAGGACCGCACGGTGTCGTTGCAAATCCGGGCCGGAAACGCCACGGCCACGGCGGCCAAGCTGTTCGAGGCCGCGCACAAGGCCAGGGACGCGGGCAAGCCCATCGACAAGGCTCTCTACGACAAGGCCAAGGATTTCTACGAGGAGGCTTTCTACCGTTCGCTGTTCATCGGCGCGGAAAACTCCATCGGTTTCCATAACCCCACCGAGGCCATGCGCGTGCTCGGCGACTCCATCGCCTTCGCCTCCAAGGCCGAGGGCTACCTGCGCCAGGTCCTGGCCAAGGCCGGCGTGGACGTCCCGGTGCAGGTCGATCTGGAACTGGCCAAGTACCTCGAAGGGCGCGGCGCCAAGAAACTTGCGAACCAGCCACAGCAGGAATTCAAGGATCCCATGGGCGTGCAGCAGCAGTTCTAGCCTGCCCCCTTCCCTCTGTCAGGCCCGCCCGGGAAACCGGGCGGGCCATGAAGCGCTTGCCCGACGCCCTCTGGCCGTTCATTCTACGCGCCGCTGTCGGCTCCGCCAATGTCCGCTCCCTGTCCACAGGGAAGCCGTCGGGGTCTCGACTCCCTCCCGGCTGGGAATGTACGTGATCTCGCGAACGGCGTGGTTCCGGACCGGGCCGACGCCTGCGACAACGCTCCCTCAACATCGCAACGAAACGTCGCGCGAAGAGGTCGAATGGGGCCACCCTACTGCGGCACCATGTCCCGCAGCAGCGGCACCCGTTGCACGCCGTAGGCCGCCACGAAACAGATGGGCACCGCCAGCGCGCACAAGAGCGCCGCTTTAGACAGGGCTCCGAGCGGAATCGGCCCGAGCATCTGGGCCAGGGCGACCAGGATCGGCGGGTGAAAGACGTAGACCGCGAAAGCGCTCTCGGACATTCGCGCCACGAGACCGTCCTGGCGGTTCCAGTATTCGCGGCACAGCGCGATCAGTCCCACCGTCATGCACACGCTGTTGACCGACTGCCACAAGGACGGAATAAGGCTCTGCCAATGGGAACCGCCCTGGTAGGAGGCTGTCCTCTCGCCCAGCCCCAGCAGGAGCCACCATCCCGTCCAGGCCAGCTGGCCAACGAACACCGCCAGCAGACACCGCCGCCCCAGCCGTGCGTCGAGAGTGCGCAGCCAGTCGTTGGTCTGGGCGAGGATGCCGAAAATGAACAGGATGCTGTACTGGGCGAAATTGCCGAGCTGTAGGTTGCTTACGGTCTTCCCGATCGGATAGGCGAGCCGGAGGGCGAAGGTGCCCACCGTGCTGCAAACGATCAGCCAGACCAGCAGTTGCGCGGTGAGGGGGCGGGGCCCGCCGTTCGCCTGCGCGGCCTGCCATAACGCGTGCCAACCGGCGTACATGAGGCAAAAAAGCAGCAAGGCCAGGGCGAACCACATGGGGCCTGTCCCGGCCAGGATGCCGGCCGTGGACAGGAAACGCCCATACACGGCCGTGAAGTCGCCGAGGGAATGAAACTCCCGGGCATGGGCCAGATAGACGGTCAACGGGTCGAGGACGACCATGTAAAAAAGCGTTGGCACTCCCAGGCGCAGCAGGCGTCCCCGGACAAAATCCGCACTCCCTTTGCGCTTCAGGGTGTTGGCCGCGAAATAGCCGGCCAGGGCGAATAGTGTGCCCATGAAAAATGACTGGTTGAAGCTCACAAACAGAAAGAACAAGAAATCCGTGACGGGTCCAGGCGTGAGAGGCGCTTTGTAATACCACGCCCCGATATCACAATAGCTGATGACCGCATGGTGGCAGACGACGAGGATGATCATCACCAGTCGGATGTTGTCCACAAAGAGCATTCTGTCCCGGGGCATACGTCCTCCCGAACACTCGCACGAACCGAAGATGGGTTACGATCCGACCTGTCTTTTCAAAAGAACATAGAGCAGCATCATCCGCATCCGCCCAGGTTTGTCAAGGATCGTGGCGGCTGTTATCATCATCCTGTTATGCGGTTCGATGACGTGACTGTAAACGTAAGTTCCCGTGACCACCTGTACGGCAACCAGACCGGTAAAAAAAGGAAACGGCCATCCCAAATCAGAGACCGTCACCCGTGTGTATTTTTCCTCATGGAGATCCGCCTGATGCCGGCTGGGGTTCGGGATTTCCGTCAGTTACCCGTTTGGGTCGCCATGAGAAAGCCCGTTGCCCGAATAGCTAACCGGCGGATCCTCGGATGCCAAACGACGCAAACGGACGCTATCGGACTATCGCTAGCCGACTTGACGTTGATTTTGCTGGACTTTCGGACTTTATCGGACTTGGCTGGATGAGTGATTGGCGGAGAGGGTGGGATTCGAACCCACGTGCAGGCTATTAACCCGCAACCCGATTTCGAGTCGGGCCCGTTACGACCACTTCGGTACCTCTCCGCACGAAAGAACCGGAAGGAATTTGAGAAACTACACCCAGACCTCGTTGCTGGCAAGCGTTTTATGCGCCTACATTCGGGAGGCGGCCCCGGCGCTCCCGGAAAAAATCCCGCAACAGCCCGCCGCAGGCCGCTTCCAGCACCCCGGACACCACGTCGAAACGGTGGTTGAAAAAGGGCAAATCCGGCCCCGGCAATTGCGATGCGACGGCTCCGGTGCGCGGATCGGACGCGCCGTAGACGAGCAGTCCAACCCGGGCGTGGATCATCGCGCCCAGGCACATGACGCACGGTTCGAGCGTGACGGCGAGGAGCGCCCCGGGCAACCGGTAGTTGCCGACGGCGGCCGCCGCCTGCCGCAGGGCCAGGATTTCGGCGTGAGCCGTGGGGTCGGCGCTTGCGATGGGCGCGTTGCCGGCCGCGCCGAGGACCTCGCCCGCGGACGAAAGCACCACCGCGCCGACCGGAGCCTCGCCCGCGGCCCCGGCTTCCCGGGCCCTGGCCAGGGCAAGCGCCATGACCGCCTCGAAATCGGAAAATCCCGACGGCGGAGCGGGCAGGGCGGGATCACCCGCCATGAAACGTCTTGCCGGCAACAAACCCATTTTTTGCGGAACCCGATGCCCCTTTCCTCTCAGCCCCCCCTTCGGGAGGTCCAGGAGGGGCCGTCGCCCCTCCTGGCCGCCGGAGGCATCTTCCTTCTTTTTTTGCTTCGTAACTCAATTCGCCCGCAAGTACGCCACGGCGTTGTCGAACAGCACGGTGCCGAGGGTGGGGCGTTCGCCGCGGGTGTAGCCCGGGTGGTTGGTCGGGTGGTTGAAGGCTTCGGGGTGGGGCATGAGCCCGAGGATGCGGCCCGTGGGGTCGGTCAGGCCGGCGATGGCGTGGGGGGAGCCGTTGGGGTTGGCCGGGTAGTCCATGGTGGCGGCGCCCGAGGCCGGATCGGCGTAGGTCAGGGCGACGGCCCCGGTGCGCACGATTTCCTCGAGCACTTGCGGCGTCATGGGCACGAGCTTGCCCTCGCCATGGCGCACGGGCAGGTCCAGGCGCGTGACGCCCTTGGTGAACACGCACGGGCTGTGGGGATTGGCGGCCAGCGTCACCCAGCGGTCCTCGAACCGGGCCGAGTCGTTGTTGGCCAGGCTCACCTGGCGGGCAAAATAGTCGCCGCCGAGCGCCGGCAGAAGCCCGAGCTTGACCAGGAGCTGGAAGCCGTTGCAGATGCCGAGGATGAGCCCGCCGGCGGAAAAAAACGTCTTGAGCTGGTCAAGGAGCGCCTCGCCTGCCTCCGTTGCGGCGTGCTTCCAGCGCACGGCCGCGGCCTGCGCCGCGCCGAGGTCGTCGCCGTCGAGGAAGCCGCCCGGAAAGACCAGGAAATTGTAGGCGTCGATGCGCGTGCGCCCGGCCACGATGTCGGAAAAAAACACGATGTCCGTAACGTCCGAACCGGCCTGCCTGGCGGCATGGGCCGATTCCACTTCGCAATTGGTGCCGAATCCGGTGATCACAAGGGTGCGCACCTGGGCCATAGGGGAAATCCTCCCGGGGGTTCCTTGAAAAATTGCGCCCGAAGGCATACGTTGCGCGGCTGAACATAAGGGGCGGTCCCGGTCGCGTCAACACGCGCGCGACGGACGCCCGGCCCGCGTCAGCGGCGGCCGCCGGGGCTGCCGACGCGGCATGAACCCGATTTCCGTGAGGACGGCAGCATCATGAAGACCAAGTTTATTTTCGTGACGGGAGGCGTGCTGTCCTCCCTGGGCAAGGGGCTGGCCGCCGCCTCCATCGGCGCGCTGCTCCAGGCCAGGGGGCTTAAGGTCACCATCCAAAAGCTCGACCCCTACATCAACGTCGACCCCGGCACCATGAACCCCTTTCAGCACGGTGAGGTCTACGTTACCGACGACGGGGCCGAAACCGACCTGGACCTCGGGCATTACGAGCGCTTCCTCGGCGTGCCCATGAGCCAGAACAACAACTACACGTCGGGCCGGGTCTATTTCAGCGTCATCCAAAAGGAGCGGCGCGGCGACTACCTCGGCGGCACCGTGCAGGTGATCCCGCACATCACCGACGAGATCAAGCGCGCCATCCTCGGCCTCGCCACGGATGAGGACGTGGCCATCATCGAGATCGGCGGCACGGTGGGCGACATCGAGGGCCAGCCGTTCCTCGAGGCCATCCGCCAGCTGCGCATGGACCTCGGCAAGGAAAACGTCCTCTACATTCATTTGACGCTCGTGCCGTACCTGCGCGTGGCCGGCGAGGTCAAAACCAAGCCCACCCAGCACAGCGTCAAGGAACTGCGCTCCATCGGCATCCAGCCCGACATCATCATCTGCCGCAGCGAGGTGGAACTCGGGCGCGACCTCAAGGAAAAGATCGCGCTTTTCTGCGACGTGGACGCCGATGCCGTGTTCACGGCCGTCGATGTCGGCAACATCTACGAGCTGCCGCTCAAGCTCTACGCCGAGGGCGTGGACCAAAAGATCGCCATCCTTCTGCGCCTGCCGGCGAAAAACGCCGACCTCGAAGCCTGGCGCGCCATGCTCCACCGCCTGGAGCATCCGGCCGGCACGGTCTCCATCGCCATCGTCGGCAAGTACGTCGACCTCAAGGAGGCCTACAAGAGCCTGCACGAGGCTCTGGTGCACGCCGGCGGCGTTTGCGGCGTGTCCATCCGTTTCGTCTACGTCAATTCCGAGGAGGTCACGCGGGAGAACGCCGCCGCCACCTTCGCCGGCATCGACGGCATCCTGGTGCCGGGCGGCTTCGGCTCGCGCGGGGTCGAGGGCAAGATCGCGGCCATCGAGCACGCGCGCGTGGCCGGCATTCCCTTTTTCGGCATCTGCCTCGGCATGCAGTGCGCGGTCATCGAATTCGCCCGCAACGTCCTGGGTCTGGCCGGAGCCAATTCCGAGGAGTTCGACCTGACCACGCCCCATCCCGTCATCTACCTCATGCGCGAGTGGCTCGATTTCCGCACGAAGAAGCTCGAACGCCGCGACCCTTCCTGCGACAAGGGCGGCACCATGCGCCTGGGCGCCTATCCCTGCGTGGTCAAGCCCGACACCCAGGCGGAGCGCGCCTATGGCCCCGGCGAGATCTCCGAACGCCACCGCCACCGCTACGAGTTCAACAAGGCCTACGCCGGGCAGTTCGAGGAGGCGGGGCTGGTCTTAAGCGGCCTGTCCCCGGACGGCGAACTCGTCGAGATGGTCGAATTGCCCGACCACCCATGGTTCCTCGGCTGCCAGTTCCATCCCGAGTTCAAGTCCAGCCCCATGCATCCGCACCCGCTTTTCCGGGAATTCGTGGCAGCGGCCAAGCGGGCCAAGGGCTAGGCGCGGCCGTTTTCCCAGGCAGGGCGGGGCGAAACGCCGCCGTGGCCGCCACAACAACGGACAATCTGGCGGATTGCCACAACCCTTCAATTGTGGCATGCTTTTTGTTGGGCGGGGCCGGCGACACCGGCCCCGCATGGTCTCGACGAACCTGCAAAAGCGCGCACGGCGGTAGAAATGGCTCTCGAACTGCGACAGCAGCTCAAACTCTCCCAGCAGTTGGTGATGACCCCCCAACTGCAGCAAGCCATCAAGCTCCTGCAGCTTTCCCGGCTGGAGCTCCTGGAAAGCGTGCAGCAGGAGCTTCTGGAAAATCCTCTTCTCGAGGAATCCCTTGAGGACGAGCGTCAGCCGGAACGCACCATGGCCGAGGACAACCTCGGCCCCACTGGCGATTCCAGCGACGCGGCCATGGAAAAGGAACTGCTGAAAAACGCCGAGTGGGAGGACTACATCGGCGATTTCGCCAGCACCAGCCGCCAATCCCTGGCCCGGGAGACCGAGCTTCCCGAGGAGGGCATGGCCTTCGACGCCAGGCTCGCCTCGAAGCCGTCCCTGGAAGGGCACCTCGGCTGGCAGATGCGGCTTTCCAACTTCACGGAAAAAGAGCTCGAAATCGGCGAAGCCATTCTCGGCAGCCTCAATTCCTCGGGGTATCTGCGCGCCTCCGTGGAAGAGCTCGCGCAGATGGCCGGCTCCTCGGAAGACTTGGTGGAGGAGGTGCTGCACCGCCTGCAGCGCTTCGACCCGGTGGGCGTGGCCGCGCGCACGCCGAGCGAATGCCTGCTCACCCAGATCGAAGTCTACGGTTGGGACGACCCGATCCTCATCGAGCTCGTGCGCGACCACCTCGAAGACCTGGAAAAAAAGCGCTACAAGCCCCTGGCCAAGAAGTTCCGTCTGACCATGGAGAAGCTCAAGGAATACCTGGAGCTGCTCCAGACGCTCAATCCCATGCCCGGGGCCAGCTACGGCTCGGGCGACCCCATCTATGTGAGCCCGGACGCCTTCGTCTACAAATACGGCGACGACTTCGTCATCCTGCTCAACGAAGAGGGCATGCCGCGGCTCAACCTCAACGCCTCCTACATGGAGGGGGTCAATCCCAAGACGGACAAGGACAAGGACTACCTGCAAGACAAGATGCGCTCGGCGATGTGGCTCATGAAAAGCCTCTATCAGCGCCAGCGCACGCTTTACAAGGTGCTGGAAAGCATCGTCAAATTTCAGCGGGAATTCTTCGAGCACGGCGTGACGCGCCTGCGGCCGCTCATCCTCAAGGACGTGGCCGACGACATCAGCATGCACGAATCCACCGTCAGCCGCATCACCTCGAACAAATACGTGGCCACGCCCCACGGCATTTTCGAACTGAAGTTCTTCTTCAACAGCTCTCTGGATCTCGACGACGGCGGCACGGTGGGCTCCGAATCGGTCAAGGCCATGATCAAGCGCATCATCGCCGGCGAAAACGCCAAACGTCCGATCAGCGACGAGGCCATCGCCGACATGCTCAAGGATGAACTGCAGATCAACATCGCCCGCCGCACCGTGGCCAAGTACCGCACGGCCATGGGGATCGAATCCTCGTCCAAGCGCAAGGAAGTTTTCTGATGCTTCGGGTCGGGACTCCCGGCCCAATACACGCCACCCCGGAGGACTCCATGAACATCACCTTTAATTTCAAGAATTTTGAACCGTCGGATCATTTGCGCGACTACGCCCGCAAGCGTTTCGACAAGCTCGCCAAATATACCGTCGCCACCGATGCTTCCGAACTGCAAGTCAACCTTGCCGTGGAGAAGACCCGGCAGATGGCCGACGTCATCTTCCTGGCCGACAACATGCACATCTCGGCCCACGAAGTGTCCGAGGACATGTACTCCACCATCGACATGATTCTCGACAAGGTCGAGGCGCAGGCCAAGAAGTTCCGCGAAAAGCAGAAGGACCGCCGCCGCCAGGCCGCCGAAACCGTGCTCACGCAGGTCATCAGCATCAGCGAGGACGCCCAGGGCGGCCGCACGCCGACCATCGTGCAGACCGACGCCTATGAGCCCAAGCCCATGGCCGTCGAAGAGGCCGCCGAGCAGCTCGTGAGCCTCAAGAAGGAGTTCCTGGTGTTCCTCAACTCCGAAACCGAACGGCCCAACGTCATCTACCGTCTGCGCAACGGCGACTTCGGCCTGATCGATCCTGGAACGGGCGTATAAATGAAGCTTGAGGATTATCTCCAGCCCGATTTCGTCATCGGGGACCTTGCCGCCGAGTCCAAGCCCGACGTGCTGGCCGAACTGGTCGCGCCGATCAAGAAACGCTGGCCCGATTTCGACGACGCCCGGGCCCGCCAGGTGCTGCTGGACCGCGAGAGCCTCGGCACCACAGGCATCGGCGACGCCGTGGCCATTCCCCACGGCAAGATGGAGAGCCTCCAGCAAATCGTCATCGTCGTCGGCAGAAGCCTCAAGGGCGTGAACTTCGATGCGCTGGATTTGAAACCCTGCCGCATCTTCTTTCTCGTCCTTGCGCCGGAACATGTTGCGGGCCTGCACCTGCGCATCCTGGCCCACATCTCCAGGCTGTTGTCCGACGAATCGTTCCGGCGTGCCTTTCTCGGCGCCGAGGACGACGCGGCCTTGTGGCGCGTGCTCACGGCTGCGGCCTGAAAAAGACCCGAAGCACCCCCTGTCCTCGCGGCGGCTGTCATGCAACCGCGACGGACAGGGGGTATTGTTTGCGGGTGTCCGGCACGCCCGCGGCGGCCGGGTATTTTCGCGTTGCCGCACATGCCGGGCGAGGGCGCTTGCCCCGAGTCGGGAAGCGGACCGGCGGCGGGGCAAAGCCTGCGACGCGCGCCGGCCGCGGGTTTTGTTTTTTTTTTGATGGAAATTTTTCGAGTAAAATCGGGACTGTAACGTATTTTCGCTTCCCGCGTGTGCGGCACGGACGGTGCGACGCACGCGGCCGGAGGGCGAGAAGGCATGGAAGACGCGCCTGCGGAATTGACGATCGTCATTTTGACCGGATTGTCCGGGTCCGGCAAGAGCACGGCCTTGCGGGTGTTCGAGGACCTGGGCTTTTTCTGCGTGGACGGGCTGCCGGTCAGCCTCGTGCCCAAGCTCATCGGGCTTTTCGACGAGAAGGGCGGCAAGCGCTACAAGGGGTTGGCGCTCGGCATGGACGTGCGCCAGGCCGACCTCGACCGGGACTGGGGCGCGACGCTGGCCCAGCTCACGGGCCGGGATGTGGGCCTGCAGATCATCTTCTTCGAGGCCGATACCCAGGAGATCATCCGCCGCTACGCCACCACCCGCCGGCCCCACCCCCTGGAAAGCCCGACCATGGGCTTGGAACAGGCCGTGGTCGCCGAGCGCGAGCGCATGACCCCGCTACGCGACGCCGCGGACATGGTCATCGACACCACGGATTTCTCCATCCACGACCTGCGCCGCAAGCTCCAGGAGAAGTGGGCCTCCATCCGTCCGGCCAAGGGCACGCTCAAGGTCCATATCATGAGCTTCGGCTTCAAGTACGGACCGCCGTCCGAAGCGGATATGATCTTCGACCTGCGCTTCCTGCCCAATCCCTACTTCGAGAAGGCACTGCGGGAAAAGACCGGCAAGGACGCGCCCGTGCGTGACTACGTGCTGGCCGAAGACCCCGGCCGCGAGTTCCTGGCGCGCTTGACGGACTTCCTGCTCTACCTTCTGCCCCTCTACGCCCGGGAAGGGCGCTACCGGCTGACCGTGGCCTTCGGCTGCACGGGCGGCCGCCACCGCTCCGTGGCCGTTGCCGAGTCGGTCTTTGACACGCTGTCCAAGGCTGGCTACAATATTTCGCTGGAACATCGCCATATCGAACGCGGGTAGCGGCGCGCCGCAACCGCGTTTCGCGAACATGTCACCGGGGCGGCAAGCCCGGCAAGAGGATGCATGAGCGGGCAAATCCAGTCCGATGCGCCTGTGGGCGTGGTCGTCGTCACCCATACCGAATACGGAACCTGGCTGCTCAAGGCGGCGGAATTCATCCTGGGGCCCCAGGAGCATTGCCGTTGTGTCAGCGTGGACATGACCCATCCCGTGGACGCGACGCTTGTGACGCTCAAGGCCGCCATCAAGGAGACCGACCGTGGCGCGGGTGTGCTGATCCTCACCGACATGTTCGGCGGCACGCCGACCAACCTCAGCCTGTCGCTTCTGGGCACGGGACGCCTGGAGGTGCTCACGGGCGTGAACCTGCCCATGCTGATCAAGATCCTCGGTTCCAGGACCAAGCCCCTGGAGACGCTGGCCGTGGAGGCCAAGCAGGCCGGCTGCCAGGGCATCGTCGTGGCGGGCGAGGTGCTGCGCAAAAAAGTGGCCGAGGGCTAGGCCATGGCGTTCGTTCGGGTGGACAACCGACTCGTGCACGGCCAGATCATCGAGACCTGGCTGCCGTTCACCCATGCCCGGGCGATCCTCGTGGCCAACGATGCCCTGGCCGCGGATTTCCTGCGCCAGGAGATCATGTCCCTGGCCATCCCCGCGGGCGTTCGCATCGAATTCCTTCCCGTGGCCGAACTGATGCCGTTTCTCGCACGCAATCCCCTGGATTCCGACGACGCCCTGATCCTCTTCGCCACCTGCCGCGACGCCCGCGCGGCCTATGAAGGCGGTTTCGGCTTCGGCAACCTCAACCTCGGCAACCTGCACTACGCCCCGGGCAAGAAGCAGGTCTGCCCCCATGTGGCCCTGTCCAAGGAAGACGAATCCTGCCTGGATTTTTTCCGCGACAAGGGCGTACGGCTGGATTACCGTTGCGTGCCCGGCGACCCGCAACAACTGCGTACCATGTAGCGCGGCCCGTTTTTGCCACGCCGCCGGCGGGGATGCCCCTGCGGGAGGCGACGACCCTTTGGAGCGCATGACGACATGACCCACCAGGCCGATATCCTGCTGCACGTGTTTGGCGTCGCTTTTTTTTTGTCCTGTTCTCGTCGTTTCGCTTCTTCGTAAACGCAGCGCTGCTCGAGCGGCCGCTGATCATCGGCTTCGCCTGGGCGGCGTTCAACGGCGACCTCGACCTCACGCTCAAGCTGTGCCTGTTTTATGAACTCTTCTGGCTCGACGGCATTCCCGCGGGCACGCACATTCCCCCCAACGCCGCCGCTTCCACCCTGGCGGGACTCTCGCTCGTGCACGTCTTCCGGTTGACCTCGCCGGCCGAGGCCTTGTTCGTGGTCGCGACCACGGCCATGCTCGGCCGCCTGTTCGCCGCCCTGGAAGGAGTGCAGCGGATGGTGGAGAACATCGTGTTGTCGCGCTACACCGCGGCCCGCGAGCGAACCAGGGCCTTTTTCTCTCCCGGCAAGCTGATCCGCCGAGCCTTGTGCGACATGGTCTTGCTCAACGGCGTGGCCTTCAGCGTGGCTCTGGCCGGGCTCATCGCCCTGTATGCCGCCCTGTTGCCCCGGGCATGGCCGTTTCTCGCTTCCTCGGGCGCGACCTGGAGCCAGCTGTGGATCCTGGGCAGCCTCGGCGGCGTGTTGTCCCTGCGCTATCGTCCGGCCTACATGGTCCTGGCCGGCGGCATGGGGCTGGCCATGGCCTGGTTTCTCTTGTAACGCCGGGAGCACGCATCCGTCTTGGTCGAGAGGGTCGGGGAAAAAAGCATTGCCCGTCCCGGGAATTTGACTTGGCAAGAATTGCCTTTTGGGATATTCTTCACAAGTTCTGACAAGAGGCTGCCAACCCGTCAGGGTTTCGGAAAAAACACCAGGAGGACATTGCTATGGCCGTGTATGTCGTTGGTCACAAAAATCCGGATACCGATTCCGTCGCCGCCGCCATTTCCGTGGCTGATCTGATGAGCAAAAAGGGCATGGAAGCCAAGCCCGCCACCCAGGGCGCGCTCAACCCCGAAAGCGCTTTCGTGCTGGAGAAGTTCGGCGTGGCCGCTCCGGAGATCGTCACCGACGCCACCGACAAGAAGATCATCCTGGTCGACCACTCCGACCTGGCCCAGAGCCTGGACAACCTGGCTGCGGGCGAGATCGTCGGCATCTACGACCACCACAAGCTTGGCGACGTGACCACGCCCAATCCTCTGGACATCCTGGTCAAGCCCGTGGGCTGCTCCTGCACCGTGGTTAAGATGATGTACGACTGCGCCAAGATCGAGATTTCCAAGCCCATGGCCGGCATCATGATGTGCGCCATCCTGTCCGACACCGTCATGTTCAAGTCGCCGACCTGCACCCCCGACGACAAGGCCGCCGTCGAGGCCCTGGCCAAGATCGCGGGCGTGTCCGACTACATGTCCCTTGGCGTCGAGATGTTCAAGGTCAAGTCGGCCGTTGGCGGCACCCCGGCCAAGGACCTTGTCTTCCGCGATTACAAGGACTTCAACATGGGCGGCAAAAAGATCGGCATCGGCCAGCTGGAAGTGGTCGATCTGTCCATCCTCGAGCCGGTCAAGGCCGCGCTGCTCGAAGAGTGCAAAAAGGTCAAGGCCGAAGGCCGCCACAGCGTGTTCCTGCTCCTGACCGACATCATGAAGGAAGGCTCCGAGATGCTGATCGTCTCCGACGATCCGAGCTACGTGGCCAAGGCCTTCGGCGTCGAGGTCAAGGGCGATTCCGTGTGGCTCGACGGCGTGCTGTCCCGCAAGAAGCAGGTTGTGCCGCCCTTCGAGAAGGCTTTCGCCTAGTTTCCACTGCGCTACTGCAAAAAAGGGAGCGGCCTTCTGGCCGTTCCCTTTTTTTTTGAAAAAACAGTGGGATACTCAGCTTGTTCCGTGTTCGGGCGCCGGGAGCTGTGCCTGTCCAGGCGAGTAGCATCCCTGTCAGCGACAGGCAATTCCTGGTCGAGGCTGTTCCTGGGTATGCTGTCCTTCCCTTGGCCCCGTCATGGCCTCGTTTAACGCCAACCTCGGCCACCCATGGGGGGGCGCGGTCCAGGAGGCGGCACAGGGGGGCGTGGACCTGGTGCCGGCCCCCAACCGCCGCGAGGGCCTGGTGGCGGCGGACCCCAGCCGGGCCCTGGCGCAGGTCCCCAGCCGGGCGGTGGCGGTGGAGGAACAGGCCCCCAGCCGGGTGGCGGTGGGCCGATTCCCCACCACAGTGGAGGCGGGCCAAGAGGAATACAGGCCCAGGCACCCTCTGACCACCGCGTGCCAGGCGGGCATTGCGCATGAACCGGGTGCGAGGCAATAACAATGAACATGGAAATAACTATAAAGCAGGCGAGAAGGAATCGTGTGATGGTTTCCATGGCTCGACTCCTTTTTTAATATAATAAATATGAGTTTTTCAAAAACAAGGAGCGAATCTTATTTATTGTAAAATAAATGGAGTATTAAGTACTGTACGGATAATAACTATCTCGTATCGATTTGGTATTATATACTTTGTATGATAACAGTGGCATAAGTTTAAGTTCTATTGAAGTGGTTGTATGTGTACACGAAAAGTACAAAGAATGATATTGAAACCAAAATATCTGAGGATATAATTTTTTGTTCGTTTTCGACGCGCTGACATTGCAAGCGTTATGCCTATATAATATACGTTTAGATGACAGTGAAGAAAATGTGATTGTCTGAGGTGACAGACTTTTTTGATGAAAAAAATAATTTTTCCCATATTCATAGATGAATTGCCTGACCGTGGAAGCGATCACTTTAGCATTAGAAAGAAAGGGGGGTGAAAGGCTGATAAAGGAACCGGAACGCAACCTCTGACACGTCGGCAGGGCACAAGGTCGAGACCCTGTGCGACCCGGCAAGCGGCAAGGTGGTCGAGCGGTATCAATATGCCCGGGGATGTTGCCGGGCCCCGGGTTGGAACGGCCGGCGTCATAGCCGTGGAGTGTGTGGCGTGGGGATACGAGGATAGGATGATCACCGAAGGGATGAGCGCAAGCCCCGGCAGCGGCCGGGGCCTTTTGTTTGTGTGCGGGATCGGTGTTTGCAGGCTTGTAAAAATGAACCTGAGGATATATGAGCGCGGCAAGAGAAGGATAAAAGCCCAGGGGAAGCCAGAAAAAGCATAATTATCCTTTTGTTTTTAACAAAAAAGATGCTGCGAAGACACATCATTAAGCAATGATGGGAATATTTTGTCGTTATGAATTTATCTTTGCATCTTGTCCGCGATTTATCTTGTGCGCGTGTGTTTCTTGATTGACGAGCTACTGTTTGTGATATGATAAATGGAGGGGCGTGGCCGTGTTCACAAAATCTGAATATATCACAATGCTCTTTGTTGTCTGCATGGTGGCTGTCGCCGAACATCTCAAAGTAAACGAAATCATTTTTCCTGAAATAGCGGCCCTAACCTTTGGGGCCTGGGTCATGGAGGAGCGTCCCTGGCGCGGCCCAGCTTGGAAGATTTGGTTTTCGCCGACCCTGGGAGCTCTCACGGGCGTTGTTCTCTTGCGCTTGGCCCCGCATGCCTTGCTTCCGATGGTCGGATTGGCCTTTTTGTTCATACTGATCGAACTCAAACTGTTCCGTTCGGCGATGTCTCCATCTTTCTCCGCCGCCATCCTGCCGATTCTCACAGGGATTACCAGCTGGGTCTATCCCGTATCCGTCTGCGTGATGGCCGCAATCATCGCAGGCGCCGCGCATTGCCGGGATAATGGCAAAGCCGGTGAATGTGGCGACCTGCCGCCTGCCGCTGCGGCAAAGTCCGATGGACATGCGAGCCTGGGTATGGAAATGCTGCACTATGGCAAGCTGCTGCTGTTCGTGCTGCTGGTCGCCATCTTCTCCGTCAAATCGGAGTGGCTGTTTGTGATGTCGCCGCCATTGATCGTTGCTTTTGTCGAGCTCGCCGAACCTGGGAGCGTCTTGCGGGAAAAGTCCATGTTCCGGCTGCTCTTGTTGTTTTCAATTGCGGCGTTGTCCGGAATGCTATGGGTGTTGGCCGTGACGCAGGTGTTTCAGGGGCCGATGTGGCTCGCCGCCGGGTTGGCCGTGGCCTCGGTATTCCTGCTTGTCCGCCGCCTGGGGATTGCGTCGCCGCCGGCCTTCGCCCTGGCGCTTTTGCCGACGATCCTGCCGCATCGCGCACTGTATCTCTATCCCGTCCATGTCTTGATCGGGAGCGCACTGTTTGTTGGTAGTTTTTTCAGGAAAGAATGAGAATTGAGCAGAGAGGGCCAGAGGCCGGGAAGCCGCGTGGGGAGGGGATTTGCGGGGCGCGCCAGGCGAAAGGGAAGTTTGAGAATTTTTGCCGACTTTGCCGGGTTTCTTCAGGATAGATTGAGAATTTTGCCGGCGAAATGCGTTCGCGGTGAAGACACGCGATCGTGAATATAATTACATTAAGTATTTGACAGTATTTGGTGCCTGATCTAAGCGAAATATAACGCTTATCAGATTACCCGTCCGCACCCACCGCCTTTGCGGTGTTCTCATCCTGGCGTTCTAATCTGCGCTTTAACTCCGCGTTTTCTTTCTCCAATTCCGTCATGCGCGCTTCTATTTCAGCCATGCGGTCCAGCTTCGCTTCCATTGCCTCCATCCGTACGACAAGTTGCGCGAGCAGCCGCTCGCTTCGAACGGCTTGATGGAACGCGTTTATATTGCTGGCTAAAGCCGTCCTGTAAATCGTGTCAGACTCCAAGACCTCGACGGTCTTGGTGATCATGTCCGACATCTTGAAATCTTCTTCAGGCTGCGGCGTAGACGCAGGTGCTGCCTGGGGTTCCGGCTGTGCTGCCGGCGAGGCGCTTTCGCGTGCCTCCGTCCCCTTCAGGAGCCAGTCGATGGAGCAATCGAGCAAATCCGATAGGATGAGCAGGTAGTCGCCTTTGGGGATGTTGCCCCGTTCATACGACTGGATGGATGCCAAGCTAATCCCTGATTTTTTAACTATATCCCCTTGGGTCATCCCCAAAAAATCACGTCTCTCTCTCAGTCTTTCACCGAAAGAGTTTAGTGTCCCTCTTTTGCTGTCGAAGTCGGACTCTAAGTCGGACATTGGGCTTTCTGTTTATTTTAAAAGATTGCGGCTAGTTAGCTCGTGCAGAGCTGGTGCCTTAGAAAATAAAGTCGGACACAAAAAATCCGTTGACTACTCAATTTTTTGAGCTTAAAAATCAAACAAAGGGTCACGGACTGTGCCCTCACGGCGCGAAACTACCCCGGAGAGAATCTCCGGGTCAATGTCCGAGGGGCTAGGAAGATCGGATGCGGCAGCTCTCCCTGTTTGAAAACCAGGTGCCGGACACGGAACCGCTCATCAAGGCCGCCATGAACCGGGTGGCCAAGCGGTGTGGGCTGTCGCGCGATCAGATTGTGGACAAGATGAATGAAATAGCAGCCATGGGCGGTTATCGCCTAAACAGGAACGCCCGCACGCTCTCCCTGGATACCCTCGAGAAGTGGCTCAACCCGGGAGAACGAGACTACGTGCCGGGGCACAACGCCCTCCACGCCTTTGTCTCGGCCACGGGCGACCCGGAGCCGCTCCAGGTCGCGGCCGGCATCCACGGCATGGCCCTCGTCGGCGGCGACGACTTGAAGATCCTTCAGGCCGCCAAAATCGAGCGCGAGATTGCGAACCTCAAACGCCAGAAGCGGCGGCTGGAACAGGAGCTGTAATGGCCGGTACGCGAGACGGGGTGAAAATCCGGGGAGAATTGCTGCTGCGCGGTGGCAAGACGATCGCCGACGTGGCCGCCCTTGCCGGAGTGAACCGGGCATTGGCCAGCCGCACTGTCAACGGCTTGGCGAACAACCGGAAGGTGCTGCGGGCCTTGGTCGCCATCGGGGTGCGCAAGGAGCTGCTGGCACTGCCGGAAGACATGAAGAAAGGGAAGGAGGCTGCGTGATGAACAAACGTATTCGGAAAAAGAAAGAATTGCAGTTTCAACGGACGTTACGAGCTGTGATGGCAGGCGTTTGCGAGGAGAATGGCCCGATTGGCTACAAAGGGGCTGGTGTTATCGTTAACGAAGCGAAGAAGCGCCATATTTCTTTTAAGATGTTGCGTTCCTGCATGAAAAAAATTGAACGCGCTGGCTTGGTCGTAATGCCTGACAGCGACTGCTGCGAGATATGGCTCTGTGGAGGATATCCAACATACTTCGCCGATACACCATTTCCTCACGACAACTGGGAAGATTTCCGTCTTTTCGTCTCGTCCAGACGCGTCGGTCGTAACGCCTGGAAGGACATGTATCGGATGGTGCGTCGTCTTGCCAAACAGTTCGGTGGCTTTGAATTTTGTTTTCTGAACGATCCCGAAGAATCGATCCCGCTGCCGGCCTGATGAGCAACCTATAAAGAATGATACGGCAATGAACGACACGGTCACGGCAAAGGAAATTGCGGCAGCGCTGGGCGTCACAGAGCGCTCCATCCGCCGCAGGGCCGAACGGGAAAACTGGGAATGCACCGTGAAGGCCGTACGGGGTGGCCAGCAAAGCCGCTACCCCATCGCCTCCCTGCCCGAGCCGGTCCGCATCGCCCTGGCCAGACAGATTTCCCGCCCCGCCTTGGGGATCATCCAGGGCGGCAAGGCGGCCACCGCCGCCAGCCCCACCCTTGCCTCCGCATCCATGCCCGCCTCCCCCTTGCCAGCGCCGCCGGAGCCGGCCCTGCCTCCGGCGGCGCTGGACAAGGCGGCCTTCAAGGCCGACCTGGTCAAAGCCTACCTCGAGGCCAAGGCGTGGGGCCGCAAGCACGGCGAATCCATGGCCAAGTGCCGCGAGGCCTTCGTGCGGGGGTACAACTCGGG
>JAEWPX010000044.1 GCA_023399375.1 Pseudomonadota bacterium
GCGGAGGCCGGCAACGGCGCGGGCTGGGGCGCGGCAGGCGGCGCGACTTGCGCCACACGCGGCGGCGCGGCGACAGGCGCGGCCTGCGGGACAGGCGGCGACGCGGCCTGTTCGGCCTTTACGGCCGGGACGGTGGAAGGCCTGCCCGTAAACAGGCGGTTCGCACCGGGCTCCGCTCCTGCGGCCGGGACGTTCTCGGCCTTTTGTTCCAGATCGGCGGCCAGGGACTGGCGGTAGTCCGGGGAAAGCACCGCCGCGCCGCCGGGGCTGCGCCGGTGTACGTCCTCGGGGCGCACCACCGGGGTCTTGCCCGTCACGGATTCCCTGTCCTCGGGCGGCGCGTCGTCGGAGCAGCCGGAGAGCGCCAGGGCGCATGCGGCCGCAAGGCACAATGCGCAAAGGCCCGCCGCCCCGAGGCGCGCAAGGCGACGCATTTCGCCCCGCCTCATGCCGCACCCGGCTCCCCGGGCGCATCCTTGTCGTCCGATTCCGGAGCGGCTTCCCCGGCATCGGGTTCTGCCTTTTCCCTGCGCTTGCCCCGCTTGCCGCCGGGCAGGAGCGCGGCCAGCTTTTCTGCGGCCTTGCCCGCGTCGTCGGCCTTGCCCAGGAAATGCATCTCCCCGCGCGGGGAAATCCAGTGCCAGCCGGCTGGCTTGACCAGCTCGGTCGCACCGTGCTTTTCCAAAAACTCCAAAGCCTTCACCGATTCGAGTTCCACCGCCACGGAGGCGAGCAAGGCGTCCGCCTCGAACACGGCCTCGGCGTTGCGGAAAATCTCGAATGCGCCGTGGGCCACGTCGAACAGGGAGAAATCGCCCTTCTTGCGCCGCCCGGACAGCACGGCTTCGAGCACGGCGAGATCGCCGCGCAGGGCCTTGAGTTCCCTAAGCGCCGCATCGCGGGCGGCCTCGCGCCGCTCTTCCAGGGCCTTGCCGACAGCCGCCGTAGCGGCGCGTTTCGGGGGCATCGCAACCTCGCTTCGTTTTTCCTAAAGTGTAGGGCCAAACGCGCCGAATGTGGAGTATAAAGTCCGCATCGTCCCCGCGAAGGCGAGCGCGGAGAAAGAAAATGCGTTTGGCGTGCCGCGTCGCGCATGCCGGAGCCGCCCCGCGCATCCTGCGCAGCCCGGCAGGTCACCGCTTTCCAAGATACGGGCAAAGGACACGGGCGCGCCATGAAACACGGGCGTCCGCAGCACAAATAAAACGAAAAAAACATTGTCCCGGCAATGGCATCCGTGTAGGCTGACGTTCAGGAACCGATTCTGGTGCAACCATAGGAACGCAACTCGCCCAACATGCGAAACCCCGTCAGGGAAAAGGGACTCGCCATGGCCGCAATCGCTCAAACGGAAAGCCAGCGCTTTCTCACCATGACCCTTGGCCATGAGATCTTCGCCATCGACATCTTTTCCGTGCGTGAAATCCTCGACTACACGGACATCACGCGCATCCCCCAGACGCCGGACTTCATGCGCGGCGTGGTCAACGTGCGCGGCAGCGCCGTGCCCGTGGTGGACCTGCGCATGAAATTCGGACTGGGCCAGGTGGAGCGCACGCTCAACACGCGCATCGTCATCGTGGAGATTCGCCGCGACGATGCGGTGTCGGTCATGGGCGCCCTGGCCGATTCGGTCAAGGAAGTGCTGGAGCTCGAAACCGACCGCATCGACCCGCCGCCGCGCATGGGCGCGGCCGTGCGCGCCGACTTCATCCGGGGCATCGGCAAGCACGCCGACCGGTTCATCCTCATCCTCGATGTGGACAAGGTCTTTTCCAGCGACGAGATCCAGGACATGTCGCAACTGCTCGCCGAAGGCGGGCCGTCCGTCGGGGCCACGCCGCCGCCGTCGGCCGACGAAGACTTTTTTCGCTGATCACGACGCCTGCGAGGGGATTGCCGGCATCACCGGCGCGCCGGGGCTTCGTCTTCGCCTGAAGCGCCCCGGAAATCGACAATGCGCAACAGCTGGAAGAGGTGTCCCATGTTCAAAAATCGCGGTCTTGCCTTCAAACTCGGCCTGGGATTCGGTCTCGCGATCCTCTTCACTGTCATAGTGGCCGGCGTCGGCTACAAAAGCCTGGACATGCTTTTGTCGCGCTCGAAAAAGATGGAGACCGTCAATTCCATCAGCGATGCGATCACGAGCGCCCGAATGGACTTTCTCTATTATATGAGCAACAAGGACGCGGCACGCCTCGAGAGCTTCCGCAAGCACCTGGGTTCGGCCAAGGACATGGCGCAAAACCTCAAACGCGAGCTCAACGACCCGCGCAACCGGGAGCGCATGGACGCCATCGTCACCGATGCCGCCGCCTATGAAAGCGGACTCGGCCGCTACCTGGAGAGCGAAAAGGCGCGCGACGAGACGCTCAAGACCGTGGTGGACGCGGCAACCGCCCTGCAAAAGGCGGGCGAGGCCCTGGTCAAGCGGCAGGCGGAGGCCATGGACAAGGCCGCCGGCCTCGGCGTCGAAGCGGTGGGCAAGACCGCGACCGTGCAGCGCAAGGTGGACGTCCTCGTCGAGCAGTTCCTGCGTTCGCGCATCGAAGTCCTCTACTATCTCTGGAAGGGCGACAAGGCCCGCATGGACACCGCCCGGGGCATCCTCGAACACCTCGTCGCAGCGGGACGCGAGGCCCTTCCCCTGATGGCGACGTCGGACGAGCGGACCATGCTGGAAGACATCATCAGCCGCGCCGAAACCTACAAGACCCGGATGGAAGGCTTCGTCACGGCCTCCGAGGCCCAGGCGGTCATCACGAAGGAAATGGCCGCCGCCGCCGACAAGGCGGGCAAGGTCGCGGACGCCGCCGTGGAGACGCAGCAGGAACAGATGCGTCAGGAATCGAACGCCGCCAATACCATCACCCTTGCCACGGCCGTGGTCGCCATCCTGCTCGGCGTGCTGTTCGCCACGCTCATCACCAGGGGCATCCTGCGCGGCGTGAAAAAGGCCATCGTCGCGGCGGAGTCCGTCGCCCACGGCGACCTCGACGTGGACGTCACGGTGGACGGCCGCGACGAAATCGCGCAGCTGCTGACCGCCATGGGCCGCATGATCGAAGCCGAACGAACCACGGCCGAAGCGGCCGGCCGCTTGGCCGACGGCGACTTGACGGTTTCCGTGTCCGCCCGCTCGGACAAGGACGTAATGCTCCTGAGCCTTGCCGAAATGATCGACCGGCTGCGCGACGTGGTCGGCGAGGTCCAGTCCGGGGCGGAAAACGTGGCCTCGGGCAGCGAGGAGATGAGCGCCTCGGCCGAATCCCTGTCCCAAGGAGCCACGGAGCAGGCCTCGGCCGTGGAGGAATCGTCCTCGGCCATGGAGGAAATGGCGTCGAGCATCAGCCAAAACGCCGACAACGCGAGCCAGACCGAGGCCATCGCCGTCAAGGCCGCTGGCGACGCCCGGGAATCCGGCCAGGCCGTCACCCAGGCCGTGACCGCCATGAAGGAAATCGCCGGCAAGATTTCGATCATCGAGGAAATTGCCCGACAGACCGACCTGCTGGCCTTAAACGCCGCCGTGGAAGCGGCGCGGGCCGGCGAACACGGCCGGGGATTCGCGGTCGTGGCCTCGGAAGTCCGCAAGCTCGCCGAACGCAGCCAGGCGGCGGCCTCGGAAATCACCCAGCTCTCGCGCACAACCACCGGCGTGGCCGAACGGGCCGGCGAACTGCTTGCCAAGCTCGTGCCCGACATCCAGCGCACCGCTGACCTCGTCCAGGAGATCAACGCCGCAAGCCAGGAGCAGTCCACCGGTTCGGCGCAAGTCAACAAGGCCCTGCAACAGCTCGATCAGGTCATCCAGCAAAACGCCTCGGCGTCCGAGGAACTCGCCTCCACATCCGAGGAACTCTCCGCCCAGGCCGAACAGCTGCAGGCCAGCATCGCGTTTTTCCGCCTGGACGCGGCCGCCCGTTCGCCCAAGCCCTTGCCCCAGGCGAACCGGGCCAAGCCGACAGGACGTTCAGCCGCGGCCAAATCCGCCGCACCGGGGCGCAAGGCTGTCGCCGCGTCGACGACGGCGCGGGAAAACGCCGCCGTCAGCATCGACATGGACAACGACGACGAACAGTTTGAACGCTTCTAGCACCCGCGCGGCAGCGTGGGCGATCCTTGCGCAGACGGAGGCGCGCCATGTCGGAAATCGATCCCTCCATCGCCCTCTACGTGGAAGAAACGCGGGAATTGCTCGGCGAACTGGAACGGGCCCTGCTCGAACTCGAGAAAAACCCGGGCGACATGGAGCGCGTGGACGCCTGCTTCCGGGCCATGCATACCATCAAGGGCGGCGGGGCCATGTTCGGCTTCGAGGAGATCTCCCGCTTCACCCACGACGTGGAAACCGTGCTCGACCGCGTGCGCGCGGGCGTGCTGCCGGTGACCAGCGAACTGCTCACCCTGACGTTGGCGGCCAAGGACCACATCCTCGCCCTGCTCGAATCTCCGGAAGGCGCCTCCCCGGACCTGCGCGAGGCGTCCAACGACCTGCTCGCCTCCTTCGCGGCCTTTCTGCCCGAAGAGCGCGAGGGCCCGGCCGCCGCGCCGCCGCCCGCGCGAGAGCCCCTCGCCGTCCTGGATGCGGAAAGCTACGCCTGCGTGGCCGAACCCGGGCCGCCTTCCATCTACTGGCTGCGCTTCCGCCCCACGGCGCGCATCCTGCATACCGGCAACGACCCCGTGCGCCTGCTGGCCGAATGCGACGCCCTCGGGCGCGTGCGCGCCCTGCGACACGGCCCCATGCCCGACCTCGACGCCTCGGACTTCGACCCCGAGGAGGCCTACGGCGTCTTCGACCTGCTCGTGCGCACCCCCTGCGGCGCAAACAGCCTGCAGGACGTGTTCATCTTCGTCGATGGCGATTCCGACATCAGCATCGAGCGCATCCACCAGGGGGCGCTGCGCGACAGCGACTTGAGCGACCTGCTGCACTCCCTGGAGGGGCTCGACACCGCGCCGCCGGAAGTCGTGCTCGACACCCTGTCCCGTTCCCTTGCCGCCAAGCTCGCCAGCATCAGCGAAGCCAAGGCCCGCGTGGCCGAAAAAAGCGCCCGCCTCGGCGCGGCCGAAGAAGGAAAGCAGAAGCACGCGCCGGCCGCCTCGACCACGCTGCGCGTGGACGCGGCGCGCCTGGACAGCGTGGTCAGCATGGCCGGCGAACTGGTCATCCTCCAGTCGCGCCTGCGCCAGGCCGTGCAGGCCCGCGACCTCGACGCCGCCGCCGCCGTGGACGAGGACCTCGAACGCCTGACCGATGCCATGCGCGACGTGGCGCTGGGCCTTCGCATGCTGCCCATCGGCACGGTCTTCAGCCAGTTCACGCGGCTTTTGCGCGACCTTTCGGCAACGCTCGGCAAAGAAGTGGAATTCGAGGCCCTGGGCGGCGACACGGAGCTCGACAAGACCGTCATCGACCGCATCAAGGATCCGCTGGTCCACCTGCTGCGCAACAGCCTCGACCACGGCATCGAGCCGCCGGCCGAACGCCTGGCCGCCGGCAAGGCCGCCCGCGGCCGCGTCACCCTCTCGGCCAGCCACTCGGGCGGCAACGTCGTCATCTCCATCAGCGACGACGGCAGGGGCATCAACATCGCGAGCGTGCGCAAAAAGGCCGTGGAACGCGGCCTGCTCGCCCCCGATGCGGAGATCGGCGACAAGGAAGTCATGGAGTTGATTTTCGCCCCGGGCTTTTCCACGGCCGAAAAGGTCTCCGACGTTTCCGGCCGGGGCGTGGGCATGGACGTGGTCAAACGCAACATCGAGGCCCTGCGCGGCATGGTGGAACTCGAAAGCGCCGAGGGCCGGGGGTCCACGGTCACCATCAAGCTGCCGCTCACGCTCGCCATCATCGACGGCTTCTCCGTGGTCGTCGGCGGCGATTCCTTCATCGTGCCCCTGGTCAATCTGCGCGGCTTCCAGGAACGCTTCCCCGAAGGCGAGGTGCGCATCGTGGAGAACATGGAGCGCATGGGCGACCTGATTCCGGTGGTCAGCCTGCGCCGGCTCTTCGAGGTGCCCGGGGACCAGCCCGGCTACGAGCGGGTGGTCGTCACCGAGGTCGAAGGGGAAATGGTGGGCTTTTGCGTGGACAAGGTAGTGGGCCGGCAGCAGGCCGTCATCAAGAGCCTCGACGACTGCTACCGCCATCTCAAATGGATTTCCGGCACGACGATCAACGGCGACGGCAGCATCTCGCTCATCCTCGACGTGCCGCAACTGGTGCGTTTCGTGCGCGGACAGGAAGACTCCCGCTTGCATGCGGCCAAAGCCTCCCGTACACTGACCCAATAGCCCCGGAATCGGGCGACAGGAGCGGCCATAAGGCATGGAAATCAACCAGAAACGGGAAGGCGACAGCCTGACCCTGGCCATTTCCGGAAGATGCACGGTGGAGCACGCCGCGGCCTTGCGCGAGGCGCTGCTCCAGGCCGTCGCCGCAGGCGGCGCGCTCGCCCTCGACGTCTCGGACGTCGAGGAAGCCGACGTGACGTTTTTGCAGCTCGTGCTGGCCACGGCCCTGACCTTGCAACGCGACGGCAAGGCCCTGCTTCGTCATGGTCCGGTCAGCGAGGCGGCCGGCCAGGCGGCCCGCGTTTCCGGGTTCGACCGCACGCCCCAACTCCAAACTTTTTTCGCCGATGAGGGACGCGATGGCTAAAAGAATCATGACCGTGGACGACTCGGCGAGCGTGCGCCAGATGGTGGCCTTCACGCTCAAAAAGGAAGGATACGACGTCATCGAGGCGTCCGACGGCAAGGACGCGCTGTCCAAGCTCAGCGGCACCGTGGACATGGTCATCACCGACCTCAACATGCCCAATCTCGACGGCATCGGCCTCATCAAGGGCATCCGCGCCCAGGCCGCCTACAAGTTCATCCCCATCGTCATGCTCACCACCGAATCCCAGGCCGGCAAGAAAGCCGAAGGCAAGGCCGCCGGCGCCACCGGCTGGATCGTCAAGCCCTTCACCCCGGACCAGCTCGTGGCCGTGGTGAAGAAAGTCCTGCGCTGATACCGGCGACTCCCGCTTCGCCCCGACGCCCGGCCCCGGTTTTCGCCCCGGCCGGGTTTTTTCATGCCCAAAACCGCGTTACGGCGTGAGCAGCACCTTGATGTCGCAGACGTTGGTGTTGGTGGGGCCGGTCTTCAACAGCCTGCCCACGGCCTCGAAATAGTGGTAGGCGTCGTTGTCGGCGAGATAGCGCCCGGCATCGAGCCCGAGAGCCTGCCCGCGGCGCAGGATGGGCAGCGACGCGAACGCGCCCGTGGCGTCGGTCGGGCCGTCGGAGCCGTCCGTGGAGGCGGCCAGGAACACGGCGTCCTCGGCGTTTTTGGCGTCGCGACCAAGTCCCGCCAGATAGGCCAGGGCCATCTCCTGGTTGCGCCCGCCTTTGCCATGGCCGCGAAGGGTCACGGTCGTCTCGCCGCCGGCGATGACGCAGGCCGGGCGCGGCAAGGGCACGCCGTATTCGGCGATGTCGCGCGCCATGCCCAGAAACAGGTTGGCCATCTCCCGCGCCTCGCCCGTCAGATGGGAGGTGACGATCACCGTTGCGTAGCCGAGCGCGGCCGCTTTGTCCCGCGCCGCGAGCAGCGCCTGGAAATTGGTGCCCACGAGCACGGTGCGCGTGTGCGCAAACGCCGGGTCGCCGGGTTTGGGCGTATCGGGCGCGCGCCCCGCGGCCACGTCTTCTAGCACGGCCAGGGCGTCCGGCGCGACGGTGTCCGTCACGCCGTAGCGCGCGAGCACGGCCAGGGCGTCGGCCCCGGTCGTCGGATCGGGCACGGTGGGACCGCTGGCGATGACGTCGAGGTCGTCGCCGACCACGTCCGACAAAAGCAGCCCCAGGCAGTGGGCCGGGGCGATGGCCGCCGCGAGCCTGCCGCCCTTGACCGCCGAGAGCTTCTTGCGCACGCAGTTGATCTCCTGGATCGTCGCGCCGCAGGAAAGCAGCACCCGCGTGGTCTGCTGCTTGTCGGCCAGGGTCAGGCGGCGCCCGGGCAGTTCCAGGGGCGCGGCCAGGATGGCCGAGCCGCCGCCGGAAACGAGCACGATGACCAGGTCGTCCGGGCCGGCTTTTCCGGCCAGGGCGAGCACCTCCCGGGCCGCGGCCACGCCGCGCGCGTCGGGCACGGGATGGGCCGCCTCCATGAGGCGGACGCGGGAGAGCTTCTCCAGGTAGCCTTCCTTGACCGCCGCCACGCCGTCCGTGATCCGGTCGCCCAAAATCCGCTCGAGGCCAAGGGCCATGCGCGCCGCGGCCTTGCCCGCGCCGAGCACGTAAATGCGCCGGTAGCGCGCCAGGTCGTAGGCATGGCATTCGGTCTCGGTGGTCACCCGCAGGATGTCCCCGTCCAAGGTCAGCACCTGGCCCATCATGGCCAGGGGATCGACCCGGGCGAGCCCCGCCCGGAAAATGGCCTCGGCATCGGCGACGGCGTCGCGCATGGCGTCCTCCCTGTGCTCCCGTTTCCGGGCTGTGCCAGGGCGCGCTCGCGGCGTCAAGGCCGCGCGCGCTGGCCAAATCCCGCCTGGCGGCGTATCCTTCGGGACGCGGGCCGGGAAGGCGGCCCGCGCAAACGCACGAGGAAGCCATGCCCTACCCCGAAGCCGTCAACCTCGCCTTCAACCGCGCCGTCATCGCCAAGGACTACGCTTTCGGCACCCCGGATGCGGACGTGCCCGGCGCGCCCGGCTACTGGCTGGCCCTGCGCGAGGGCGCCTTGCTCGTGCGCACGGCGGAACCGGGCCAAGCCTCGGAACTGCCCTTCGGCCCCGAAGCCCCGGCCGGCCCCTTCGCCGTGCCGCCGGTCTACGTCGGCACGTGGCGGGGGAAACCACTTCGCGCCCTGCGCCTGGAACCCGAGGCGGACATCCCCCACGCGCTGCGCGCCGTGCCCTCGGGCTACCGCTCCGAAGGCCTCGGCGAAGCCCTGCTCACATTGGCCGGGCTTGCCCGGCAAGTGCTGCACTGGCGCGACCGCAGCCGCGTCTGTCCGGCCTGCGGCGGCGCGCCGCGCGAGATTCCCGGCAGCTTCGGCGCGCGTTGCCCGGACTGCGCCCGGGAATACTACCCCCGCATCCACCCCGCCGTGATCGTGCTCATTGGCCGCGGCGAGGAATACCTGTTCGTGCGCAAGCCCGGCTGGCCGGAAGGCCAGTACGGGATGGTCGCCGGCTTCGTGGAATTCGCCGAATCCTTCGAGGAATGCGTCGTGCGCGAGGTCATGGAGGAAACGGGCCTGACCGTTACCGACATCCGCTACGCGGGCAGCCAGAACTGGCCCTTCCCGAGCCAGATCATGGCCGGGTTCACGGCCCGCTACGCCGGCGGCGAACTGACCGTCGACACCATGGAACTGGAGAGCGCGGCCTGGTTTTCGGTGAAAAATCCCCCCGCCGCGCTGCCCCCGACCTCGAGCATCGCCCGCCACCTCATCGACCGCTACGCCCCGGACTTGGCTGCGGCCGTCCTGGCCAAAAAATAACGGCATGGGGCGACGGGAATTCCGTTGACAGGCCCACGTGGGCCATATATAGGATCAATCAAGTCCGATTAATCCAAATTGAGGTCCGTCATGCGTCTGACCCGCGCCGGCGAATACGCCATCCGCTGCCTGCTCTACCTGTCCATGCACCGCGACCGCGAGGTCATCGGCCGCAAGGAAATCGCCGAGGCCATGGACATTCCCGCCCAGTTCCTGGGCAAGGTGGCGCAGCAGCTGGCAAGGGCCGGCATCATCGCCATCCGCCAGGGCGCGCAGGGCGGCTACGAACTCGTCACGCGGCCGGAAGAGCTCACCCTGCTCTCCGTGGTCGAGGCCATCGATGGGGAAATCTATTTAAACGACTGCATTCATCGCCCGGAAAGCTGCGACCGGCAGTGCATCTGCTCGGTGCACCTGGTGTGGGAAAAGGCGCGCACGCAGCTGCGGGAGACGCTGGCCGGCACGACGCTGGCCCGCTTGGCCGAGGAAGAGGCGCAAGGGTGCGCGAAACGGTCTCCCGGACCGTAAAAATACAGGGCCGCGCAAGCGGAAAAAACCGTGGGGTTGGTGCATTTTCCCCGGCGGGGTGCTAGGAAAGGGCCGGAAAGACGTGCGGCCGGCGGCATGAAGGGCCGCCCCGCGCCGGATACGGCAACGCCAGGGACGATGCGCCAAGGGAAGTCAAGACCTTTGGACCAGACGGAGGAAAAGGAGACGGATCATGGACGTATTAATGCTTTCCCGGTTGCAGTTCGCCTTCGCCACATTCATTCACTTCATCTTCGTGCCGCTCACCCTGGGCCTGTCGTTCATCACGGCGGTCATGGAGACGAAGTACGTGCGCACGGGCGACGAAACGTACAAACGCATGGCCAAGTTCTGGGGTAAACTTTTTCTGATCAACTTCGCCCTGGGCGTGGTCACGGGCATCACCCTGGAATTCCAGTTCGGCACCAACTGGTCACGCTATTCGGAATTCGTGGGCGACATCTTCGGCTCGCTGCTCGCCATCGAGGCCACGGCGGCCTTTTTCCTGGAATCCACCTTCATCGCCGTGTGGGTCTTCGGCTGGGAAAAGCTCTCGCCCAAGCTCCACGCCGTCTGTATCTGGCTCGTGGCCTTCGCCGCCAACCTTTCCGCCCTGTGGATCCTTTTGGCCAACGGCTTCATGCAGCACCCGGTGGGCTACGTGATCCAAAACGGCCGCGCGGAACTGGGCAACTTTCTTGACGTCGTCACCAATCCCTACGGCTGGAACGAATTCTTCCACACCGTGACCGGCGCCTGGGCGCTCGGCGGCTTCTTCGTGGTCGGCGTCTCCGCCTACCACCTGCTGCGCAAGCAGAACGTCGACTTCTTCACCAAGTCCTTCCGCGTGGGCGCGGCGTTCGCGCTGATCTTCTCCCTGGTCGTTGCCCTGGTCGGCCACCGGCAGGGCAACATCGTGGCCGAAGTCCAGCCCGCCAAACTCGCGGCCATGGAATCCCACTGGGAAACCCAGAAGAACGCCCCCATGTATCTCCTGGCCGTGCCCGACCCCGCCAACGAGGGCAACAGCATCCAGATCGGACGCATTCCGAGCATCCTGAGCCTCATGGCCTTCAACAACCCCTCGGCCGAGGTCAAGGGCCTCAAGGACTTCCCCAAGGAAGACCGTCCGCCCGTGACGCTGACCTTCTCCGCCTTCCGCCTGATGGTCGGACTCGGCACGCTCATGCTCATCATGGCCGTGCTGGCCTTTATCGCCCGCCACCATCCCGTGGAGAGCTCGCCCAAGCTCCTGAAGGCCCTCGTCTGGATGATCCCCGTGCCTTACATCGCCCTGCAGGCCGGCTGGGCCGTGGCCGAGGTCGGCCGCCAGCCCTGGATCGTCTACGGCCTCATGCGTACCAAGGACGCCGTCTCGCCCATCGCCGTCGAACAGGTCGCGATAAGCCTCGTGGCCTTCTTCGTGGTCTACATCCTGCTTGCGGCCCTGGACATCTTCCTGCTGGCCAAATACGCCCGCAAGGAACCGGCATAGGGCCTTCCGGCGACACGGGAATCCTATCGACGCAACAAGCCCGAACCCCGGCCCGGCCGGCGGCAAGCTTTAAGGAGAATGGCCATGGATCTCGGAACCACCTGGTTTATCCTGTGGGGAGTGCTCTGGGCGGTCTATTTCGTCCTGGACGGATTCGATTTCGGCATCGGCATCATCCGCCCCTTCTTCTCCAAAAACGACACTGAAACCCGCATCATGTACAACGCCATGGGCCCCTTCTGGGACGGCAACGAAGTGTGGCTCATCACGGCCGGCGGCGTCACCTTCGCCGCCTTCCCCAAGACCTACGCCGTCATGTTCTCGAGCCTTTATACACCGCTGATGCTGCTGCTCTTCGCCCTGATCCTGCGCGGCGTCACCCTGGAGTTCCGCTCCAAGGTGGACAGCGACGGCTGGCGCAAGCTCTGGGACACCTGCAACTTCATCGGCAGCTTCCTGCCCGCGCTGCTGCTCGGCGTGGCCTTCGCCAACATCTTCAAGGGCGTGCCCATCGACGGCGGCGGCATCCTCCAGGGCAACCTCTTTACCCTGCTCAACCCCTACGGCCTGGCCGGGGGCCTGCTGTTCGTGTTCCTCTTCGCCCACCACGGCGCGCTGTGGCTGGCGTTCAAGTCCGAAGGCGAGATCCGCGACCGCGCCATGCGCCTGGCCGGCAAGCTCTGGCCCATCGTTGCCGTGCTGGTGGTGCTGTTCCTTATCATGTCCTGGGGCATGACGCAGCTTTTCACCAATTACCTCGTGCATCCGGTCCTTTTCGCCATCCTGCTCGTGCCCGTGGTCGGGCTGCTGCTGACCTACAGCTACCGCCGCCAGGCGCGGCCGCTGGCAGCCTGGGTCGGCTCGGCCCTGCTCATCGGCGGGGCGGCGCTTTTCGGCGTGGTCGGCATCTTCCCGGCGCTTCTGCCTTCGAGCCTCAACCCGGCCTATTCGATGACCATCGCGAACTCCTCCTCCACGCCGCTGACGCTGTCCATCATGCTCGGCGTGGCCCTGGTCTTCGTGCCCATCGTCATCATCTACCAGGTCTGGGCCATCCACACCTTCCGTCACCCGGTGACCAAGGAAGACCTGGACTACGAAGAGGCCTATTAAGCCGCCTCCTTTCCCAAGGCCATGAAGGCCGTCGGCGGGTCCGCCCGTCGGCGGCCTTTTTCGTGCGCAAGCCTCCGGCCTGTCGGCGCCATTATTGATATTGACAACGATTATCATCATCGATAGAGATGTCCCGTCCGATCCGCCGCCAAATCGTCACACATGCGGCATGTGCACAGCAAAGACCTCAAACCGCCGTACACAAGAGGAGCATCATGAACGAATCCATGAAAAACGGACTGTTTCTGCTGGCGGGCGTCGCCGTGGGCGCGCTCGGCGCCGTGGCGCTCGGCAAGGGCAAGTTCTCCATCCGCCCGGCCATGACCGACCTGCTGTCCCACGGCATGGACCTCAAGGAGAAGACCGCCGCCGTGCTCGAGCGCGCCAAGGAAAACATCGACGACCTCCTCGCCGAAGCCAAACACGTCAAAGAGTCCCGCGAAGGCAAGGACGCCCCCGCCGTCGCTCCCGAGGGAGAGTCGGCGTAAGCCGCGCACCGCCCCATGAGCCACTGCGCCATCGTCTCCGACGTCCCGGGCCGTATGCGCCTGCGCTACGCCTCGGCCGCGGCCTTCGCGGCCGGGGCGTCGCCCCTGGCCGCAGCCCTGTCCGCCCTGCCCGGCGTCGCGACCGTGGAAGCCAATCCACGCACCCGGGGCGTCCTGGTCCGTTACGCCCTCGGCCCGGCCCGCGTGGCCATCCTGGCCGTCACCCAGAACGGCTCCTCGCCCTACGCTGGCGCGAAAACACCGCCGGCCTCGTCCTTGCGCGCGGCGAGGGCGGCCCTTCGCGAGGCCGGCCGCGCCGTGAGTGAAGGCCTGGCCCAGGCCCAGGCCGTGCTCGCAACTCCCCCGGCCGGGATTGAACCCACGCCCGCTGCGACGCTTGCGCGCGAAGCCGGGATGTTCGTGCTGCGCAGGCTCCTGCCGCCGGTTCTCCGGCCGTTTCTGCTGCTGCGCCGGGTGTTCCCCTTCCTGCAGCGCGGCGCGGCGGCGCTTGCGCGCGGCAAGATCAACGTCGAGGTCCTCGACGCCCTGGCCATCGGCGTGTCCATCGCCCGCAAGGACTACCGTGCCGCGACCGGCATCGCCCTGCTGCTCGGGCTTGGCGAGGTGCTCGAACACTCCACGCGCAAACGCTCCCGCGAGAGCCTGGCCGCGTCCCTGACCGCCTCCTTCGACGGCCTCTGGGTGCACCGCGACGGCGAGGAGACGCACATTCCCGCCGCGGAGGTCGTGCCCGGCGACCTGGCCCTGGTCGGCATGGGCAGCGCCATTCCTGTGGACGGCGTGGTGGTCGAGGGCGAGGCCATGGTCAACCAGGCGTCCATGACCGGCGAGCCGCTGCCCGTCCACAAACGGGTGGGGCACACGGTCTTCGCCGGCACGGTGGTCGAGGAAGGCTCGATCGTCATCCGCGTCGAAAAGGCGGCCGGGGAGACGCGCATCCAGCAGATGGTGGCCGTCATCGAGGAGTCGGAGAACTTCAAGGCCAAGGCGCAGGATCTGGCGGAACGCTTTGCCGACGCAGTGGTCCCCTGGACGCTTCTTGGCGCGGCGGCGGTCTACGCCCTCACGCGAAACGCCCGCCTCGCCTCGGCCGTGCTGCTGGTGGACTTCTCCTGCGCCATCAAACTCTCCGCTCCGCTTGCGGTGCTGACCGCCATGCGCGAGGCCGCCGCAGGCGGCGTGCTCGTCAAGGGCGGCAAATTCCTGGAAGCCGTGGCCTCGGCCGACGTGTGCGTCTTCGACAAGACCGGCACCCTGACCCAGGCCAGGCCCCGGGTCGCGGCCGTCGCGGCCCTCGGCCGCTTCGACCGCCGCGCCGTGCTCAAGCTCGCCGCCTGCCTGGAGGAGCACTTCCCCCATCCCGTGGCCCGCGCCGTGGTGCGCCAGGCCGAAGAGGAAGGCGTGCTCCACCAGGAATTCCACGCCCATGTCGACTACATCCTGGCCCACGGCCTTTCCTCCCGCGTCGGGCAGGAACGGGTGCGCCTGGGCAGCCGGCATTTCATCGCCGAGGACGAGGGCCTCGACGTCGCGCCGGCAGACGCGGCCATCGAAGCGGCGGGCTTTTCCGGCCTGTCCACCCTGTATCTGGCCGTTGGCGACGCTGTGGCCGGCGTGCTGGCCATCGAGGACCCGCTCGTGCCCGAGGCCCCGGCCGTGCTGCGCGAACTGGCCGTACGCGGGGTCGGGCGTCTGGTCATGCTGACCGGCGACGCGCGCGGCCCGGCCGCCATCGCCGCCGCAAAGCTGGGCCTGACCGACTTCCACGCCCAGGTCCTGCCGGCGGACAAGACCCGCATCGTGCGCGAACTGCGCGAGAAGGGGCACGTGGTGGCCATGGTCGGCGACGGCATCAACGACTCCCCGGCGCTTGCCGCGGCAAACGTCGGCATCGCCCCGCGCCACGGCGCGGACATCGCCCGGGCCGCGGCGGACATCCTCCTGGCCGAGGGCGACCTGGCGAGCCTCGTGCCCCTGCGCGACCTCGCCTCGGGACTGATGGTCCGTCTCAGGTCCAACTTCCGCACCATCTGCTGGGTCAACTCCGTCATCCTTGTGCTCGGCCTCACCGGCCGCTTCACGCCGGGCCTCTCCGCCCTGGCCCACAACCTGGCCACCGTGGGCGTGGCCCTGGCCAGCCTGCGCCCCTACCTGCCCCGCCAACCCGAACTCGGAGGCTCATCCCATGATCGCCAGCCGTATTGAAGGCCGCATCCGTTTCCGCCATCCGGTCCTCACGGACCCGGAACTCCTGCGCGCCGTGGCCGAACAGGTCGCCGCCCTGCCCGGCATCACCGGCGTCGACGGCAACCCCCGCACCGGAAGCCTGCTCGTCACCCACGACGCGAGCATCCGTTCCGACGACCTCGTGGCCATGGCCGAAGCCATGGCCGCCAAACTGGTCCCGGAGCAGGCCGCCCTGCCGGCGAAAAAGCCCGCGCGCCCCGGGCTGCGCAAGGGCCAGCTCAAACGCCGCACCCAGAAGATCGGCCTGGCCGCCTGCATGGCCGGGGCCATGGCCACGGGCCTGGCCGATTCCAAGGCCGCGCACCTGACCTTCTGCCTCGGCCTCGTCGGCTTCACCTCCTGGCACCTCTTCCAGTACCGCCGCCGGTTTCTGGCCTAAGCGGCGTATCGTCTTGCAGCCAACCACCGAGATGACCGTGTTCAAGCCCTCCTTCCTCGACGCCGTCCTTCCCGCGGCCACGTCCCTCGCCGGCGCGCACGGGGACCACGGACCGGTCATGGCCCTGGTCCACGAGTTGGCCGCTTCCCTGGGGCGGGCCATCGACGCCAAGGACGCCCACACGCAAGCCCACTCCGAGGAAGTGGCCGAGGTGGCGCGGCTGCTGGCCGGCGGCCTGGGCCTGCCCCAGGCCGAGGTCAACATGGTCCATGTGGCCGGGCATCTCCACGACATCGGCAAGATCGGCGTGCCGGACGCGGTGCTGCTCAAGCCCGGCCGCCTCACGCCCGAAGAATGGGCGTGCATGCAGGCGCACCCGGCCATGGGCGGCGAGATCCTCGCGCCGCTGTCCTGCCTGGCGGAAATGGGCGTGGTCGCCATGGTGCGCGCCCACCACGAACGCTTCGACGGCCGCGGCTACCCCGCCGGTCTTGCCGGGCAGGACATTCCGCTCGGGGCGCGCATCATCGCCGTGGCCGACAGCCTCTCGGCGATGCTGCAGACGCGCCCCTACCGTCCGGCCATGGATTTCGACCAAGCCAGCCGCGAAATCGTCGCCTGCGCCGGCTCGCAGTTCGACCCGGACGTGGTGGCGGCGTTTACGGCGGCGAAGGATGCCCTGCGCCGCCTGACCGAGACGTTTCGCGACGCCCCGGCACGGGCCTGACGTCCGCGCCGCCGTGGCCATGACGCACGAGAGAAAGGACGGGCCCATGCAGACCGTATCCGCCGCCGACAGATTGCAGGCCGGACAGGCCGCCGCGACGCCCCGGACCGGGGCCGCCGGGAAAACGCGCCCAGGCAGCGGCGTCGGCGTCACCACGCGCATGCGCCTGGTGCTCCTGCTCCTTTTCGCCCTGCCCCCGGGCGTGGCCCTGTATCTTCTGGAAAACGACCTGGTCGCCTCGCCCGGGCGCATGCTCGGCCTGTGGCTGGCCGGGGCGCTCGTGCTGACCCTGCCCCTGTCGCGCCTGGCGGCGCGGTTCGTCGTCCTCGGCGACGTCGCGGCCATCAACGCCTTTTGCGCGGCCCTGCGCCGGGGCGAATACCAGCGCCGCCTGCCCCTGCCGCCCCAGGGCGACGAGGAGCACGAGCTCCTGCGCCTCAAGCGCGACCTCAACTGGCTGGCCCACGGCGTGGAAACCCGGGAAACCTGGCTGACCGCCCTGCTCGACGAGACCAAGCGCCGCGAACGCCATTTCGCCGACCTCTCCCGCACCGACGGCCTGACCGGACTCTTCAACCGACGCCATTTCGACGCGACCCTGCCCGAGCTCGCCGAGGAAGCCGCATCCGGCGGCCACTCCCTGTGGCTGGCCTTCCTCGACTGCGACGCCTTCAAGGGCGTCAACGACCGCTTCGGCCATCCGGCCGGGGACGCGGTGCTGGCCGCCATGGGAAAAACCCTCATCGAGTCCACCCGCGAAGGTCTGGACATGCCCTTTCGCCTCGGCGGCGACGAATTCGCCGTCATCCTCACCCGCCTGCCCGCCGCAGCGGCGCTGGCCGTGGCCGAACGCATCCGCCGCCGCTTCGCCGCCTGCCAGGAATACGGCGTCACGGCCAGCATCGGCCTGGCCCGCTTCGACTCCCGCCGCGACGCCAAACCCTACGCCGCCACCCTGGCCGCTCGCTGCGACGCGGCCCTGTATGCGGCCAAGGCCGGCGGCGGCGACGCCGTGTCCGTCGCCCCCGGCGACGGCGCGCACGGATCCAGGACGCCTGCGGAGGAAAGATAAGCCATGTCCTCCTCCCTCACCTTCGCCCTGGCCGGCAACCCCAACTGCGGCAAGACCACACTTTTCAACGCCCTGACCGGCGCGCGCCGGCACGTGGGCAACTACCCCGGCGTCACTGTGGAAAAACGCGAGGGCCGGGTGCGCTGCTCCGGCCGCGACCTGACCCTGGTCGACCTGCCGGGCATGTATTCCCTGACCGCCTACTGCGCCGACGAAGAGGCCGCCCGTACCTTTCTCATCGAGGAAAAACCGAGCTGCGTCATCGACGTGGTCGATGCCGGCACCCTGGAACGCGGGCTTTATCTCACGGTGCAGCTGCTCGAACTCGGCGCGCCCGTGGTTCTTGCGCTCAACATGATGGACGAGGTCCGCCGCCGGGGCATGGTCCTCGACACGGGCCTGCTTGCGCTCCTGCTCGGCCTGCCCGTGGTCGCAACCGTGGCCCGCGTGGGCGAAGGCACGGACACGCTCGTGCGCGAGGCCCTGGACTTCGCCCGGGCGCGGCGCGGCCAATGGAAGCCTTTGGAGCTCTCCTACGGCGCGGACGTGGACCGCGCGCTTCTCGCCATGCAGACGCGCATCGAGGCCGACCGCTTCCTCGTCGACCGCTTCCCGGCCCGCTGGCTCGCGCTCAAATACCTGGAGGGCGACGAGGACGTCCGGGCCCTGGGCCGCCGCGCCGGCGCGACCGCTGCCTTTCTCGAGGAGACAGCAGCCGCGCTCGCGCACCACATCAAGGCCAGCCAGAACACTTTTCCCGAGGCCGTCATTTCCGATTACCGCTACGGCTTCATTGCCTCCCTGCTGCGCCGGGGCGTGCTTCGAAAAAACGCTTCCCCGGACCGCGTCGCCATCACCGACGCCTGCGACCGCGTGCTCACCCACGCCGTGGCCGGCCCGCTCATCATGTTGGCCGTGCTGTTCGGCATGTTCCAGCTGACGTTTCTCGTTTCGGGCTATCCCATGGCCTGGATGGAGGCGGGATTCGGCCTGCTCGGCGAGACGGTCGGGGCGCTTTTGCCCGAGGGCTTGCTGCGCTCCCTGGCCGTATCCGGCGTCATTGCCGGGGTCGGCGGCGTGCTCGGGTTCGTGCCGCTCATTTGCGTCATGTTCTTCCTGCTCTCCTGCCTGGAGGACCTGGGCTACACGGCGCGCATGGCCTACATGCTCGACCGTGTGTTCCGGGCCTTCGGCCTGCACGGGGCGTCGGTGATGCCGTTTATCATCTCCGGCGGCATCCCCGGCGGCTGCGCCGTGCCCGGGGTCATGGCCGCCCGGACCCTGCGCAGCCCCAAGGAACGCCTGGCCACCATCTTAAGCGCCCCGTTCATGGCCTGCGGCGCGAAAATACCGGTCTATCTCCTTCTGATCGCAGCATTTTTCCCCGAGCATCCGGGGCTCGTCATGTTCGCCGTCACCCTCGCTTCCTGGGCCGCCGCCCTGGGCGTGGCCAAACTGTGGCGCGTTACGGTCATCCCCGGGGCCTCGACGCCCTTTCTCATGGAGCTGCCGCCCTACCTCCTGCCCACCCTGCGCGGGCTTTGCATCCACACCTTCGAGCGCGCCTGGCAGTACGTCAAAAAGGCCGGCACCGTGGTCCTGGCCATCTCCATCGTGATGTGGGCGGCCCTGACCTTTCCCGGCCTGCCCGCCGCGCGCCAGGAAGCTTTCGACGCCAAGCGCCTGGAACTCGCGGCCACGCGCGACGCGCTGCCCGAGGGCGAGGCCCGCGCGGTGCTTTCGCAGGAGATCGACGCCCTGGGCAACGTCCGGGCCGAGGAGGCCCTGCGTGCCTCGCTCGCCGGCCGGCTCGGCGTGGCCCTGGAAGGCGCAAGCCGCCTGGCGGGCTTCGACTGGCGCGTCAACATCGCGCTCATCGGCGGGCTCGCCGCCAAGGAGGTCGTGGTGTCCACCCTGGGCACGGCCTACGACCTGGGCGAAGCCTCGCCCGACGCGCCGCAGACCCTGTCCGCGCGCTTGGCCGCCGATCCGGACTTCACCCCGGCCGTGGCCCTGGCGCTTCTCGCCTTCACCATTTTGTACGCGCCCTGTTTCGTGACGGTCGCCGTCATGGCCCGGGAAACGCATTGGAAATGGGCCGCTTTCGCCGTGGTCGCCAACACGTCGCTGGGCTTTGCCGTGGCCGTGGCCGTCTTTCGGATCGCCCGCGCCTGGTGAGCCGGCCCCAACCCGCAACCGGAGGGAGGAGTTGCTGGACACCATACGAATATAAAAATAGTGTTACCAAAAAATGACTTACCCTCACCGTATACTTCAAGGGAGACATCCAGCATGCGAGTAAGGCACCTTTTCGCCGCCCTGCTCTTCATGGCGGCCGCAGCGACCGGCGCGCGAGCCGCCACGGAAGTGCGAATGGCCGGCGACACCCGCGTCTACGGCGTTTTCTTCGCCAACCGCAACTTCACCGGTTGGGACGAGACCGGGACCCAGACCGAGGACCGCATGACCATCTGGCAGCGCCTGCGGCTGCGCAGCGACTTCGTGGCCAACGAAAACCTCAAGTTCCGCTTCGGCATGCGCGTCGACGACGAAGCCTGGGGCCACGGCTACCTGACCGCGGCCAACCCGCAGGTGGCCATCGAGCCCTACCTCGCGTACCTGCAATTCAAGTTTCCCGGCACCGACATCGAGGTGACGGCCGGCTACCAGCCCCTGTCCGTGCCCCATACCGAGGTCTTCTACGACAGCATCGTGCTCGCGGCCGACGACGGCGACCAGTCGAGCGCCGCGCTGCACGTGAACATCCCGGTGAGTGAAAACCTCTCGGTCCAGGCCGCCTACGGCAGGCTGCTTTCCGCCAACCGGACCTTCCAGCAGACCACCACGCAGGTCGGCGACGCCTTCGACATCTACCACCTCGCCCTGCCCGTGACCGTGGACGGTTTCGCGGCCACGCCCTGGGGCCTGGTCGGCGTCTACGGCAAGAACGCCGATCCGGAAGGCCTGTTCAACTCCGGCCTGCTTTCGGCCGGAAGCTACTTGAATACCACAGGCTATCCTTACAAGGACAACCAGAACGCCATGTGGTGGGGCGGCCTCGCGCTCACCGTGGAAGCCCTCGACCCCGTCAAGTTCTACGCCGACGCCATCTACGGCGACGCCGCCCCGGGCGACCGGGAGCGCAACCGCCGCCGCGGCTATTTCATCGACGCCGGCGTCACCTATTCCGGCTTCGACTGGATGCTGCCCGGAGTCTTCGGCTGGGTGGCCAGCGGCGAGGATTCGAGCATCGGCAACGGGAGCGAGCGCCTGCCCGTCATCACGCCGAAATGGGGCCCGGGCACGTCGTTTCTCTTCGACAACGACCAGGAATTCGCCAACAACAGCATCGGCGTGGACCCGACCGGCACCTGGGGCCTAGCCGCGAGCCTGCGCGACGTGAGCTTCATCGAGGCGCTCAAAAGCCGCCTGACCGTGGCCGTCATCGCCGGCACGAACAGCGCCGCCGGCCTGCGCAAGGCCGTCGTCGCCACGGGCGGCGTGGGCCAATACGTGACCATGGGCCGCAACTTGGCCGAAGGCGAATGGGTGCTCGGCGTCAACTTCGACAATTCCTACGCCATCACCGAACAGCTGAGCCTGATCATGCAGACCGGTTTCGCCGCCCCCCAGGGACTCAAGACCAGCATCTGGGGACACCGTTTCACAAATCAGGCCGAAAACGCCTTCATGGGCTCCCTCGGCTTCCTTTACACCTTCTAGACCGAACACCCGCTACACCCGCAAGCCTGGACGCCCCGCAGACCCCGTGCGAGGAACGTCCAGGCTTGCGGCGTCACGACGCCGCCGCAGAAAGAAACCGCGCCACCCGCCCCTTTCCCCCGTGAATGCAGGCATTGACGGCCTTGCGCAGGACAGGCTATCAGCCCCCTTCCACATTGAAATTCTTTCCTTGACACCACGTAAACAGGTGTTAACTTCCCTCCATGGCAGAACGCTTGGAATCCCCTTTGCGCCGGGAGCAGATCGCCGAGGCGGCGCTCGCCATCGTGGTCGAGCACGGCATCGGCGCAGTGACCGTACGCCGCGTGGCCGAGGCCGTGGGCATTTCGGCGGCGGCGCTCTACCGGCATTACAAGAACAAGGGCGACATCCTGGCAGCCATCCTGGAGGAGCATCACGAACTCCACATGGCCAACGTCCGCCGGGCGCTCTCTGCGGGACACGGCCCCATGGACACGCTGCGCATCCTCTACGAAGACATCATGAAGCTTGTGGCCCGGTTCCGGGCCCTGCCCGTGATCTTCCTCTCCGATGTGGTCTGGTTCGAGGAGACGCGCCTGCGCGATCTCAAGATGCGCCACCACGCCGCCATCCGGGACGTCCTCATGGAACTGATCCTCAAGGGGCAGGAGCAGGGAGAGATCCGGGCCGACATCCGCGCCCAGGAGCTGGTCAACCACTTCATCAGCCTCGTGGCCATGCCCGCGCTCATGTGCGCCCGCACGCCCGAGGACGTGGACATGGCCCTCCAGACCGCCGCCAACTGGGAGTTGTTCGCCCATGCCGTCACTGCGTGATTTTTTTTGCCGAACAGGTGAACGTCCGTTCACTCGCAGACGCGCCCGGCTCGGGTTCGTCGCGGGCCTGGCGGGCCTCACGGTCCTGGCGCTTTTTGCGGCCGAGACGGCCGGCGCGGCGAACGATGCGCCGCAACCGCAGGCCGTGCGGGCAAAATATGCCCCATTTCTCCCGGTCGTCTCCAGCGAAGGGGAATTGGCCGTGTATGAAGGCGATCCCGACCTGCCGGTCGTGGACTGCGCGTCGCTGCCCGCCGAGCGCACCATGGTCGCCCTGGTTTTCGGCCAATCCAACGCCTCCAACACGGTGGACACGGGCTACGACGCGGTCAAGCCGGTCTACGCCTTTTCCGACGGCAGCTGCCGCCGCGTGCGCGACGCCATCCCCGGGGCCACGGGCGCGAAGGGAAGTTCCTGGGCGCGCCTGGGCGACCGCGTCGTCGCCAGCGGCCTGTACGACGCCGTGGTATTCGTGGACATCGCCCGGGGCGGCTCGTCGGTCCTGCACTGGAGCCGGGGCGGCCAGTTCCACGACCTGTTGACCGGCTCCCTGGACGCACTGGCGGCCCGGGGCCTGCCCGCGACCCACGTCCTGTTCCACCAGGGCGAGGCGGACTGCGCCATGGGGCTCTCCCGCCAGGAATACGGCGCGGTACTCGCCGAACTGCTCGGGGACGTCCGCGACCACGCCGGCCCGCGCGCCGACATCTTCGTCTCGCGCGCCTCCCTGTTCCTGGACCCCGCCTGCGGCGACAGGCGCAACCCCGGCTGCTACCGTTCCTGTCCGGCCGTCACCGCCGCCCAGACCGAGGCCGCCGACCCCGAACGCCGGGTATTTGCCGGCCCCAACACCGACCTGCTCGTACCCTGGTTCGACCGCAGCGACGGCTACCATTTCACGTCCCGGGCGGCCGACCGCTTCGCCGCCGCCTGGATGCCGCTCCTTGCCCGGGGGGACGCCCCGCAGCGGCAGATACGCTAACCGATGACGCCCGCAAGTCCGCCTGCGCCCTTCATTCCGGGGACGCAACGCGGCTCGTTTCGGAGGAGAGCATGACCGTTTTCCGTTTGTCCGCGAAATTCCGTTTTCTGGCCGCGCTGGGCATGGCGTCCCTGCTGGCCGTGAACCTGTCCGGCTGCGCCACGGACAGCTCGGGCCAGGAGACCGCCGCGCAGGCCCCGCCGCCGCCCGAAATCGTGGCCTATTCCGTCCGCCACGCCGACATCCCCTTAGACATGGCCTTTATGGGCCAGACCGCGGGATCGCGCGAGGTCGAGGTCCGGGCCCGGGTCGGCGGCATCCTGCTGCGCCGCAACTACGAGGAAGGCCATCCCGTGCGCCGGGGCGACCTCATGTTCGAGATCGACCCGGCGCCGTACCAAGCCGCGCTGGAGCAGGCCAAGGGGGCGCTGGGCCAGGCCGAAGCCACCCTGGACCAGGCCAAGCGCGACGCCGCCCGCATGGAAACTCTCTACAAGGGCGACGTCGTGGCGAAAAAGGACTACGACGACTCCAAGACCACCCTGGCGTCGACCACGGCCGCCGTGGAGACCGCCCGGGGCAAGGTGCGCGAGGCTTCGCTCAATCTCGAGTGGACCAAGGTCACGGCCCCCATTTCCGGCCTGACCAGCAAGGAGGCCCGCTCCGAAGGCAGCCTCATCACCACGACGAGCGACGGGAGCCTGCTCACCACGATCAACCGCGTCGATCCGCTCTACGTCAACTTCTCCATGTCCGGCCAGGAGTCCCTGCGGCTGCGGAAGCTGCTGGCCGAGGGCAAGGTGGTCTTCGGCCACGAAGGCGACTACATCGTGCGCTTGGTGCAGCCCGACGGCAGCCAATACAAGGAGCCCGGCCGCATCAACTTCACCGATACCCAGGTCGATCCCACCACGGGCGTGGTCAAGGTCCGGGCCGAGTTCAAGAATCCGGACGCCGCCGTGCTGCCCGGCCAGTTCGTGCGCGTGCGCCTGGAAGGCGCGCGCTACAAGGACGTCCTGGCCGTGCCCCAGGGCGCGGTGCTCAACACCCAGCAAGGGGCGATGGTCTGGGCCCTGGACGAGAAAAACCAGGTTTCGCCGCGCCCCGTGGTCCTCGGCGACGCCGTGGGCAACGACTACTTCATTGAAAAAGGCCTTTCCGACGGCGAGCGGATCGTGTCCGAAGGCGTCATCAAGGTGCGCCCCGGCATGACCGTGCGCGTGCGCCAGGATGCCCCGGCCGCCGCGGCCGCCCAGCCCGCCGGTTCCGGCGCGGCGACCAAGGCCGCCGACGCCGGCGAGCCGGCCAAGGAGCCCCGTTCATGATCTCACGCTTCTTCCTGGGCCGCCCGGTCTTCTCCATCGTCATCTCGCTGGTCATCGTCCTGGCCGGCCTGGCGGCGATCCACAACCTGCCCATCGCCCAGTACCCGGACATCATCCCGCCCGAGGTCAACGTCGCCACCGCCTACCCCGGGGCCAGCCCCGAGGTCATCGCCGAAACCGTGGCCGCGCCGCTGGAGCAGCAGATCAACGGCGTGGACAACATGCTCTACATGCGCTCGACCAGCTCCGGCGACGGGTCGCTGTCCATGACAGTGACCTTCGCCGTGGGCACCAACCCCGACCAGAACACAATCAACGTCAACAACCGCGTCCAGGCCGCACTCACCACCCTGCCCGCCGAAGTCCAGCGCCAGGGCGTGACCGTGCGCAAGAAGTCCTCCAACATCCTCCAGGTCATCAGCTTCGAATCCCCGTCCAAGCGTTATGACGAGGTGTTTTTGAGCAACTATGTCCTGGTCAACATCCTTGACGAATTAAAGCGCCTTCCCGGCGTGGGTGATGCCTCCATCTTCGGGGCCAAGGATTATTCCATGCGCGTCTGGCTGCGGCCGGACAAGCTGGCCCAGCTCAAACTCACACCCGGTGACGTCTCGGCCGCCATCCAGGAACAAAACGCCCAGTTCGCGGCTGGACGCATCGGTGCCGAACCCACCGACCCCAACCATCCCGTGGCCATCAACTACATGGTCACCACCAAGGGACGCCTCCTGACTCCCGAGGAATTCGAAAACATCATCCTCAAGGCCCAGTCCGACGGTTCGGTGCTGCGCTTAAAAGACGTGGCCCGGGTGGAACTCGGCGCCAAGGACTACACCACACGCTCCAAGATCTCCGGAAATCCGGCGGTCAATATCGGCGTCTATCTCTCCCCGGGCGCCAATGCCCTGGACACCGCCGATCTGGTCACGGCCAAACTCAAGGAACTCTCCAAGCGCTTTCCCGACGGCATCATGTACAAGGTGCCGCTGGACACCACCACCTTCGTGCGCGTGTCCATCGAGGAGGTCATCCACACCCTGGTCGAGGCCATGATCCTGGTCTTCTTCGTGGTCTTCATTTTCCTGCAAAACTTCCGGGCCACGCTTATTCCCTGTCTGGCCGTGCCGGTGTCCATCATCGGCACCTTCGCCGGCATGTACGCCTTGGGATTCACCATCAATACCCTGACGCTTTTCGGCATGGTGCTGGCCATCGGCATCGTGGTCGACGACGCCATCGTGGTGCTCGAAAACGTCGAGCGCATCATGAGCACGGAGAAATTGCCGCCACGGCAGGCCACGGCCAAGGCCATGGAGGAAGTGACGGGACCGGTTGTCGCCATCGTGCTGGTGCTTTGCGCCGTGTTCGTGCCCGTGGCCTTCCTCGGCGGCCTCACCGGCCAGATGTACAAGCAGTTCGCCATCACCATCGCCGTGTCGGTGGTCATCTCGGGCCTGGTGGCCCTGACGCTGACCCCGGCCCTTTGCGGTTCGCTTTTAAAGGCCGGGCACCAGGAACCCAACCGCCTTTTCCGGGCCTTTAACCACCTTTTTGACAAGGTGACGAACGGCTATACGGCCGGCGTGTCCTTTCTGCTCCGCCACATGGTCATAGCCCTGGTCCTTTTCGCGGTGCTGTGCGTCGGGGCGCTGTCCCTTTTCAAGGTCGTGCCGGGCGGTCTCGTCCCGGACGAGGACCAGGGCTATGTCATCGGCATCAACATCCTGCCCGACGGCACCTCGCTGCGGGCCACCGAGGCCATTGACGACGCCATGGACACCCTAAACGCCAACGACCCGGTGGTGGAGCACCTGATCACCATCACCGGCCTTGACCTTTTGACCTCCACCTACCGTTCCAACTACGGCACGCTGTTTATTCCGCTCAAGCCCTGGGATGAACGCAAGAAAGAGGACGAAAGCTCCTTTGCCTTCGTCAAGCGCATCTTCGGACGCGGCATGGCCCTGCCCAAAAGCATGACCCTGGCGTTTAACCCGCCGGCGATTACCGGCATGTCCAACACCGGCGGTTTCGAGGCATATCTGCAAAGCCGCGGCGAGGGCAGCGTCCAGGACCTGACCGCCATGACCGACAAGCTCGTGGCCGAGGCCCACAAGTATCCGGCCCTGGGACGCGTGGCCACCACCTTCGGCGCCAACGTGCCGCAGTTGCGCGTGGACCTCGACCGCCAGAAAGCCAAGGCCCTGGGCGTGGCCATAAGCGATGTCTACGACGCCATGCAGTCGACGTTCGGCGCCTACTACGTCAACGACTTCAACAAGTTCGGCCGCACCTTCCGGGTGCAGATCCAATCCGAATCCGATTTTCGCGACCGGCCGGAGGATCTGCGCGACGTGTACGTGCGCTCGAGCAAGGGCGAGATGATTCCGCTTACGGCCCTGGCCACCATCGAGAAGTCCACCGGCCCCGAGGTCATGGAGCGCTTCAACGTGTTCCCGGCGGCCAAGATCATGGGCCAGCCCGCCGACGGCCACACCTCGAGCGAGGCGCTTGCCGCCATGGAGCAGGCCGCGGCCAAGGCCCTGCCGGCGGACTACACCCTGGCCTGGACCGGCTCGGCCTACCAGGAAAAGGCGGCGCAAGGCTCCTCGGCGCTCATCTTCGCCATGGGCATCGTCATGGTCATCCTGATCCTGGCCGCCCAGTACGAACGCTGGAGCCTGCCCTTCGCCGTGGTCATGGCCGTGCCGTTCGCGCTTTTCGGCGCGATCCTGGCCGTCTTCGGCCGGGGGCTCTCCAACGACATCTACTTCCAGATCGCGCTGGTCACGCTGATCGGCCTTGCGGCGAAAAACGCCATCCTCATCGTGGAATTCGCCGTGCTCGAGGTCAAGGCCGGCAAATCGCTGGCCGACGCCGCCCTCTCGGCGGCCCGGCTGCGCTTTCGCCCCATCGTCATGACCTCGCTGGCCTTCATCCTCGGCTGTCTGCCCCTGGCCATCTCCACCGGCGCAGGCGCCAACAGCCGCCACGCCATCGGCACGGGCGTCATCGGCGGCATGCTCGGCGCAACGCTGCTGGCGCCGTTCTTCATCCCCGTGTTCTTCAAGCTCATCATGGGCCTCGGCGCATGGGCCAAGCGCCTGACCGGCGGCCACGGCGACGGCGGCACGCCGGCCTGATCCACACCCAGCCCTCCCCCCAGCCCGACCGGCGTCGCGACGCACTGCCCCCCCGCTCGCGACGCCGGCCGGGCCTTTTCCCGCGCGCAAAATGCGACTTGTCAACGCGCCTTTTTCCTGCATCGTTGGGAAAAGACGCAGCGACGGGGCCGTACGCGGCGTACGACCCGTCCCGGAAGATGTCATCCGCCTCGGCCAGTTCGAACTGCCGCAAAAGGATTTAGAAAAGGCGCAATCCGCTGGCGGCACCTCGGCCGAAACACTCTACGACCTCGGGGTAGCGGCCTACATGCGCCACGACTACGCCGACGCCCCCAAGCACTTCAGCGACGCCCTGGCCAGCGACGGCGGCATGGGCCGCGCCTCCGACAACCGGGGCGTCCCCGCCTTCGCCCTGAGCCCGTACGAAAACGCACTGGCCGATTGCAACACCGCGCAACGCCTCGGCAGCCCGAGCGAAAACGTGGCGTTATTCAACCGCGCCCTGACCTACCAGACCGTGCGCGCCCTCGACCGAGCCATGGCCGACTCCGACAGGATCATCGCGCCGAACGACCCGGAGCTCTATTTCAACCGGACGCTCGCCCGGGAAGCAATGGCTGCCTCCACCCATGCGATTTCACGGCTGATGGACGCGGCCACGTCCGCTATCTTCAAGTCGGGCGGCAGGACGCTCCAGGTGTAGGTTTCCACCTCCATGGGCGTATCAGGCGGAAAAAGCGGCAGTATCTCCTGCAAAAAAGGCTGCGTCGTCTCACATTCCGGCAATGCGTGCACGAACACAGGCAAATGGAAGTGCACACGCCAGGATGCAACGTCGGCCGGCGCTGCGGCAAGGGCTTCGTGCAGATCGTCGAACCGCAGCAGGCTTCCGTCCTTTTGCCGCGCCACGGCCTGATGCAGGTACACGGGCTCCACGAAGCGGCGCAAGCGCGAAAGCGCCGCGCCTTCCAGATGCAGCGCCGAGGAAACCTGCACATGCCCGACGGCAATGCCCGCCGCGGCAAGCCGCGCCAGGGACACGGCCGGGTCCTCGTATTGCAGGGCCTGATGGCAGCAGTCGTAACAGATCGCCAGATGCCGGCGGTATGCGCCTTCGGGATCGAGGGCCGCGCACAGGGCGATGCACTCGTCCGTGGTTTCGACGAGGCAGCCCGGCTCGGGCTCCACGGACAGGCGGATCACCCGCCCGGTGCGCTCGGCCAGGCCGGCCAGGCCGGCCAGGGCGCGGCGCATCTGCGCAAGCGCTGCCGGCCGGTCCTTCGCGGGAAATCCCCGGCGAAACCCGACGGGCACCGTGGAAAGGGATCCCGTCGCACCCTCCGGCAGCCAGCAGGCCAGGGCCTCGGCCAGGCGCAGGGTGTAGGCCAGACGCTCCGGGTCGCGCCAGTCCGGCAGGTAGACCGCCTCCTTGACCGGCGTGTCGTGGAAGCGGCCGTATGGGAAGGCGTTGACCGTGGTCACGGCGAGGCCGTTTTCCTCTAGCCACCGCCCGAGGTCCTCCGCCTGCCCTGCCTGTGCAAGTTCAAGGCTGGCCCGCCCCGACAGGCGCAGCCCCACGGGGAAGGGTGCGTCCGGCGAACAGGCCGCCTTGACGCGCAGCGTATGCGCAGCCAGGGCCGCGCGCGTCTCGGCCAGACTCTCCCCGGCATGGATGTTGGTGCAGTAGGTGACCGCGCCCATGACGTCCTCCCGCGTCAGGATCGGGGCCGCAGCCGTTCCCGGGCGGCGGCCATCTGCGCGAAATCCACCTCGTGGACCTCGATGCGCCGGCCGATGCCGTCGAGCAGGCACAGGTGCAGCCGGCCGCCCAGGTGCTCGCGAAACGCGGCCACGGCGGCTTCCATGTCGAGGGAGTCCAGGGCGGAATGCCACACGGATAGCCCCAGCGCACGAAGCAGCCCGAGCACGGCCTCGGTCACTTCCGGGCCGATGCGGCCGGTCAGCTCCGAATACACGGTGTCCAGGGCCACGCCCACGGCCACGGCCTCGCCGTGGCGCAGCGCCCCGTGCGTGGCCTCTTCCAGGGCGTGGGCGGCCCAGTGCCCGAAATCGAGGGGCCGCGCCGAGCCGAGTTCGAACGGATCGCCGCTCGTGGCGATATGCGTGAGATGCGCCAGGGCGCAGAGCCGGTTGGCTTCCTCCAGGGCCGCATCGTCGAGTACGGCCAGGCGCGGGGCGAGCTCGCGCAAGCGCGCGAAAAAGGCCGCGTCGCGCACGAGCGCCACCTTGACCGCCTCGGCCAACCCCGCCCGCGCCTCGCGCGCGGGAAGCGTCGCCAGGAGCGCGTGGTCGTTGACCACGGCATACGGCGGCGCGAAGGAGCCCAGGAAGTTCTTGCGGCCAAAGGCGTTGACGCCGTTTTTGACGCCGACGCCGGCGTCGTTCTGGGCCAGCGCCGTGCTCGGCATGCGCACGAGACGCACGCCCCTGTGGGCCGTGGCCGCGGCGAAGCCGGCGGCGTCGAGCACCGCACCGCCGCCGAGCACGAGCAGAAACGACTGACGGCACAGCCTCGTCTCGAAAACATGCCGCCACACGGCCTCGACCACGGCGAAATCCGCCTTGGCCCGCTCACCGCCGGGGACGACCAAAGGCGGCGCGGCCAGGGTGAAGACATCGGTGCGCGCCGCGAAAAAGTCGCTTATGCGGGCAGGAAGTCCGGTATCGGCAGCTACCGCTCCCGCGTCCACGACCACGCCCAGGCGATGGGGCCCAGGACCGGCGGCAAGGAGCGTCTCGGCCAGAACGGGATTAGCGGGATCGAACACATTTCGGGTGAAACGGACGGGAAAGGAGAAATCGAGCGCAATACGCTGCATGATCATCTGAGTCATGAAACCTCGGTCGGCCCTCGACAGGCCTGCTGATGCCAATACCGCATTGGGGTCAAAATTTCCAGGCCGAAACCGGGAAAAGTCCAATAGGGCGCCGCCGCGCCGGCAGAGTCCTGGCGACGCCCCGTTCCCCGAAGCGTATCAGCCGATGGGCAAGATGACGCGGCCGTACTTTTCGTTGAGCACCTCGGCCATGGCCAGATAACAGGCACTGACGCCGCAGAGAAGGCCCTCGAAACCGGCCAACCGGCCAATGAGTGGAGATTCCAGCCAGTCCCTGGCTGCCAGCAGAAAGAAGAGCACCGTCAGGGAACCGAAGACGAACTTGAGCACGAAATTGGCTCCAAGTGTGCCCAGAAACATAAAGAACGTGAACAGACCCCACAAAAAAAGATAACAGCCCATGAAAGACTCGGACGTCGGCTCAGCCAGTCCCATTTTGGGCAGAACGATCAATCCGACCAGCGTCAACCAGAACACGCCGAAACTGGTAAAAGCCGTCAGGCCGAAGGTGTTGCCTTTTTTAAATTCCAGGATGCCTGCGATGATCTGGGCCAGCCCGCCATAAAAAATACCCATGGCAAGCACCATGGAAGCGATCGGGAAATAGCCCGCGTTGTGCAGGTTCAAAAGGATCGTGGTCATGCCAAAGCCCATGAGGCCAAGGGGTGCCGGGTTCGCCAGTCTCTGGTCCATGTCGCGCCTTCCTTACGGGTAAAAGGGAGGGCCGGGCGAACCCGCCGCTGTCCGCTTCGGCTAGTCTGGACTGGCGGTAGGAATTTTATCTGCAAGTGTAAAGACTTGACAATCGTGAAAACGGTTTCAGCCGGTCTCGACCCGGTCGCGCCCCAGGGCCTTGGCTGCATATAGAGCCTGGTCGGCCCGAGCCAGGAGGGTTTCGCCGGTATCGCCGGCGCGTGCCGTGGCCACGCCGAAACTGCACGTGACGCGCAGCCCCGCGGTTTCGACGACAAGGGCGTGGGTGGCGCGCCGCAAATCTTCGGCGAGCCGCGACGCCGCGTCCAGAGCCATCCCCGGGCAAAGCACCACGAATTCCTCACCGCCCCAGCGGCCGATGTCGCAGCCCTCGGGCACGCCCCGGCGCAACAGCGCGCCCAGGGCGGCAAGGACCGCGTCGCCGCGCAGATGGCCGTAGCGGTCGTTTATGGCCTTGAAATGGTCGATGTCGAGCATGATGAGGCCAAGGGGCCGTCCCTGCGCGGCGACCTGGGCCAGGGCTTCGGCCAAGCAGGCGTCCACGTGCTGCCGGTTGGCCAGGCCTGTCAGCAGATCGGTGGTGGACAGGCGCACGAGCTCGAGGTTCGTCAGCGCCAGCTTGGCATGGGCCTCGGCCAAACGGTTCTGCGTCTCCTTGAGTTCGGAGATGTCCACGCCGATGGAATACTTGACCACCCTGCCGTCGGGCCAGGTCATGGCCCGCACCTGCATCTGGTACCAGCGGTCGTCAGCCTCGTTGAAATGCTCGAAAATCTGGGTGGCACCGCTTGGCAAACCGCCCGGCGCGAGCAGTTCGGCCATATGGCAATGCCGGCAAGGCGCGTCGATTTCGAAGAGCGCCTTGTGGCAGACGCGGCCATGGTGGTCGCCGAAACGCGCGATGAAGGCCTTGTTGCTGTAGACGACGGTGTAGGAAGCCGCGTCCACGACATAGATGCCGAAGGGAATGAGGTCGAAGTGGCTCTCGAAGAGCGCGTTTTCCATCATGTCGCGTGACCCGGCCGGCGCGGCAATGTGACGGTCACGCTGGTGCGGCCGGGAACGCCCGCATCCAGGGCGACACCGCCGCCGTGCGCCCTGGCGGCAAGGGCGGCGGAATAGGCGCCAAGCCCCGTGCCGCCCCGTTTGCCCATGGTGACGTACTTGTCGAACATCCGGTCGCGGATGCCTGCGGGCACTTCCCCCTGGTTGGACAGGACGACGGCCAGGGTCGCGGTATCGTCGTCGCGGATGTCGATGGCTACCTCGCCGCCCTGGGGCGAGGCTTCCAGGGCGTTGACCAGGAGGTTTTGCAGCATGGGGTCGAGCAGGAGCGCGTCGCCGTCGAGGGGGACGACATCCTTCGGGGCCAGGGGCGCGCCGTTTCGCGTCAGGCGGATCGTACGGCTGCGGGCCACGGCCATGGTGGCCAGGCGCGCGGCCGTGCGCCGGACGATGTCCGCGAGGTCCAGGGGCTGGGGCGAAAGGTCGTAGGCTCCGGTTTCCAGGCGGTAGAGCACCAGGGACTGGTTGAGCATTTCGAGCATGGAATGGCCAGCCTGCTCGATGAGGCGCACCACCTTCTCGGCTTCGGGAGGCAGGTCGTAGTTGTCGAGCAGCACCTGGGGCAGGCCGATGAGCGCAGAAAGCGGCGCTTTGAGGTCGTGGCGGGCGATGCGCTCGACGTGTTCGCGCAGCTCGATGTTCTCCTGCAGCACGCGGTTGCGGCCGGCGAGCTCCTTGTTGCGGATGGCCAGCTCGGCATGGGCCTCGGCGAGGCGGTTCTGCGTCTCCTTGAGCTCGGAAATATCCACGGCGATGGCGTACTTGACCACACGGCCGTCTGGCCAGCCCATGGTCTTTTCCTGCATCTGGTACCAGCGCTCCTCGCGCTCGTTGTAATGGTCGTAGATCACGGTGACGCCATTGGGCATGCCGGCGTCAGTGAGCAGTTCGGGAATGCGGCAATGCAGACAGGGACCGGGTTCGTCGAAAATCACCTCGTGGCACCTGCGCCCTTCGGCGGCGCCGAGCATATCCCGGAAATGCTTGTTGACGAAGACGATTTCGTAACTCGACACATCCACGACATAGATGCCGAAGGGAATGACGTCGAAATGCGTCTGAAGCAGCGCGCTTTCGAGCATGGAGGCGTTCATGCGAGATACTTTGCGGCCACGGTTTCGAGGGTTTCCTTGAGTTTCTCCGGCTTGACCGGCTTCAGGATATACCCCTTGGCCCCGGCTTCGATGGCGTCCATGACCATCTGCTCCTGGCCGTGAGAGGTGACGATGACGATGCGGGCGTCGGGAGAGACGGCCATGATGCGGCGGGTGGCCTCGATGCCGTCGAGGTCGGGCATGGTGATGTCCATGGCCACGATGTCCGGAGCCACGGCGGCGTAGGCGTCCACGGCTTCCTGGCCGGTCGTGGCCACGGACGCCACCTCGTGCCCGAGACCTTCCAGCATCTTGACCATCTTTTTGACGGTGAGGCCGGAGTCGTCCACCACCATGATGCGAAGCGGTTTCATGCCCTACTCCTTCACGTATTCCAGGGAGTCGTTGAAAAGTTCCCCCGGCCCGATGAGGTGGATGCTGAGCCGGCCAGGATCGGCCGACAGTTCCGCCGAGGCGAACTTGGCCGCCCGGTGGCGCATGACGGACTTGGCCTCGGTCAGGATGATGGGCGGGGAAAGCGTGATGGCCGGGCCTTTTCCGGAGACGTCGGCCAGGGCGTTGCCGACGATGATGTTGATGATGTCGCCCGCGGTTTCCTGGATGGCGTCCTCGCGTTCTTCCTCGCCGATGTCGAGGCCGTCGGTGTAGGCGACGAAGGCGGCGTCGAGCAGCGCGGCGTCGAAGCTGTAGGCCAGGTAGAGCTTGAGCTGCCCGGCGGCGCTCAGGATGGCCGTGGTGTGACGCAGGTCGAGCTTTTGCACGTCGTCGACATGAAAAACCGGAGGCGACAGGAGGAGGCCGAGTTCCTCGCGGAAAAAGGCGTCGGTGCGGTCGGCCAGGGCGCGCAGAAAAGCGGCGAGGTCAAGGTGCTCGGTCATACACTCTCCACGGACGTCTTGCGCGGCTCAAGGGGAACCTCGATCACGAATCGGCTCCCCCGGCCGGGATTGTTTTCCAACTCGACCGTTCCGCCCAGGCGCGCGGCCTCGGCCCGCACGGCGGCGAGCCCCACGCCCCGGCCCGACAGGTCTCCGGCCACCCGGCGCGACGTGAAGCCGTCGCGAAACACCAAGCGCAGGATGGCGGCGTCATCCATGCCCGCCAGCTCCTCGGCGCCGACGAGCCCGAGTTCGAAAGCCCGGGAGCGGACCATGTCGACGTCCACGCCCCTGCCGTCGTCGGCGACGACGATGCGGACGGTATCCGGCGTGGCTTCCACCGCCAGGGAGATATGGCAGACCTCGTCCTTGCCCTGGGTTTCGCGCTCGGCCGGGGGCTCCAGGCCATGGTCCACGGCGTTGCGTATCACATGGATCAGGCTTTTCACCAGTGCGGCATAGCGGACCGGATCGACCGGCACGGCGTCGCCTTCCACGGCGAAGGGGGCGAGCGCCTTGCCCTGGGCCGCCGCCAGCCGCCGGGCCGTGCGGGGATAGACGGCGAGCATCCTGCGCAGATCGACGAAACGCAGGGTGCGCGCCGCGCCGAGCACGGCGGCGTCGGCCGCGTCGAGCCCGAGTTCGTCCAGGCGGGAGAGAAGCCGACCGGCCAAGGACGCCAGCGCGCCGGCCAGCTCGCCGTCGAGACAGACTTCGCCCCGACGGTCGAAATATTCCCGGCCCAGGGCCTCGCGCACCACGTCCAGATCCTGCTCCAGCGCCGCGTCCACGTCGTTTCCGTCCAACAGGGCGCATACCGCCGCGCGCTGCGGCGCACCGTCCCGGCGCAGCTGCGACAGGCGCTCCTCCAGGCCGTCCAGAGCCTGGGCCACGTGGCCGCATTCGAGCTGCAGGAACAGCCCCTTGAACGTGTGGACCTTGCGGTACACGGCGTCCAGGGCCTGACGGCCGCCCGACGCCGCCTGCGCCAGCGCCGCGCCCTCGCGCCGGAAGGCGGCGAAATCGTCGAGCACGGTGAAAAAGTCCCGTTGGTCGCGCACGGCCGCGACCACGCAGGCCAGGCGGTTGCGCTCCCGGGTCACGGCGTCCTTGAGGCGCGCCTCGCCCGTGACGTCGGTGATGACGAACATCAGGCGATCCTCGCCAAGAGGCCGGTAGGCCAGGCGTAGCGACGCCTCGCCGCGCCTGATCATGGGCGGCATGAGCGAAATGTAGAGGTCGCGGCGGTAGGGATCGGGCTCGTCCACCACCCGGCGGACGTTGACGGACATGGCCGCGCCGCCGGCCTCGTCCTGGGGGTAAAGCAGCGCGGCGACGTTGTCTCCGGCGATGTCGCGCCCGAAAAGATTGCGGCATTCCGCACTGTACTGCGGGTCCACCATGCCGTCGCGGTCCACGGACAGGAAGCCCTGGCCGGCGTTGTCGAGCAGCGCGGCCACGCGCCGCGCCTCGGCGTCGCGGGCCTCGTTGGCCTGGCGCAGGGCGCGGTTGAGGCCCGAAAGCTTGCGGTTCCACCAGACCACGACGACCAGGACGCACACGGCTCCGGCCACGATCTTCCAGACCAGGGCGTAATCGAAGCCCTGTTCGAAGGTGACGGCCAGCCACCGCTTCATGATGGCGTCGGATTCTTCCTTGGTCAGCGTGTTGACGGCCTTCTGGAACAACGAGGCCAGCTCCGGCTCGTCGTCGCGGCTGGCCATGGCCAGGTCGAGGTGGGCGTCCAGACGGCCGGCGATCTTGAGGTCGCTGTAGTGGCCCCTGGCCAGGGCCTGGCTGATGGCCGGCACGGTGTCGATGTAGCCGTAGAGCCGGCCGTCGGCCACGAGCTTGAGGCCTTCGGCGACGCTCGGCACTTCCTTGAGCTGCATGCCCGGATATTTGGCACGCAGGATGTCGAGGCTGGCATAGCCGTTGACCACGCCCAGGGTCTTTCCCGCGAGGCTTTCGGGATTTTCGATGTACGGGGCCTTGGCCAGGGTGGCCACGACCATGGGGAAATGCAGATAGGGTGAGGTGAAGCGCAGGAAACGACGGCGATCCTTGGTGTCGCTGGCGGCGGGCAGAAAATCGCAGCGCCGCTTCTTCACCGCCTCCAGGGTCTGACTCCAGGAAGCCGTGGGCACGAGGACCATGGGCACGCCGATGCGCTCGCCAATGAGTTTCAGGAAATCCGCTCCGATGCCGACGTAGCGCCCGTTCTCGTCGATGCGTTCGACCGGGGCCCAGTCCGGATCCACGCAAAAGGACAGGGCTTGTTTGCGGGCCAGGTACTCGCGCTCCCGATCGGTCAGCGCGATGGCGCCGGTCGCCGGCCTGGCCGCGTCCAGACCGGATTCGGGATTGGCCACGCCATCCTTGTAGACGGGCAGCCATTTGGCGAGCAGCGCCGCCATCTCGGCGTCGGTCACCAGGGACTGGCCCTTTTTGAGGATGGACGCCAGCTGCGGCCAGTCGTCGCGCACCAGGGAGTATATCTCGAAATTGTAATCGAGCTGACCGGAAATCTTGACGTTGGTCAGGCCCGAGGCGCGGATGGCGTAGGCGCCCACGGCGAGGTTCTCGACGGCCGCGTCGGCCTGTCCCAGGGCGACCATGGACAGGGCTTCGCCGGCGTCCCTGGCCGGCAGGAGCGTGACGTCGCGGCCGTTGGTCTCGATGTATTCGTAGGCCGTGCCGCCCCGGCCGGCGGCGACCTTCTTGTGGGCAAGCGTCGCCAGGGAATACGCCGTGGCGTCGTCGCGCGACATGATCGCCAGGGGGAAACGCAGGAACGGCCCGACGAAAAGCGCATACTTGGCCCGGTCCGGAGTCTTGCCCGTGCCGTCGATCATGTCGATGCGCTTTTCCCGCAAGGCGTCGAGCACCTGCTGGAAATCATGGCCGTCGCCGACGCGATCGAACTGGAAGGCGAGCCCGGTCTTCTGGGAGATCAGGGAGAAATAGTCGTGGAAAAGGCCGGTCATGCGGCCGTCTTCGAAGATGGACAGAGGCCGCCAGTCGGTGTCGCTGTAGCGGATGACGGGATGGGCCTCGATGAAGGCCTTCTCGTCGGGAGTCAGCTCCAGGGCGGCGGCCCGGGCCGGCGACGCTGCCGCCGCCAGGAGCAGGAGCCAGGGCAACAGAAAAAAAAGCGTTCGCATCGCCGCCAGGGCGTTTGCCGGTCGGTTCCGGTACGTCACAACACCGTTCGCCATGGCTAAATGTTAGCGCAAGCAGACAAGTTTCCCAACAAAAAAAAGCCGCTTCATCCGGCTTCGGCCAATTGGAAGCGGACGGCGTGGGTGAGCCGCGCCGAGGACGCGTCGCCCCGGAACGCGCCCACGACCGGGGCGGCGTCGGCCGGGTCCGCCGCGGCGGCGACCGCCACATGACGGTCGGCCACGGCCAGCCCCAGCGACGGATCGAAGCCGCGCCAGCCGCCTCCCGGCAGCCAGACCTCGGCCCAGGCGTGCAGGTCCCGCTCCTCGCGCTCGGGATCGCCCTCGTGGTAGCCGCTGACGAAGCGGGCCGGAATGCCCGCATGGCGGCAGGCCGCGATGTAGCACAGGGCCAGGTCGCGGCAGGCCCCCTCTCCGGCGGCCAGCACCGCATCGGGAGACCGGAGCCCGGGCTCCTCGCGCGCCACGGAGACGAGGTTTTCCGACATCCAGCCCAAAAGCGCCAGGACGAAGGCCTGCGGCGTGTCCGCGCCGTCCCGGCGCAACCGCGCGGACAGGGCCGCGGCCGCGCCGTCGGGCAGGCCCGTTTGCGTCAAAAATGGGGCGGCGGCCAGAGCTTCGCCCGGCGCAAGCGGCACGGGCAGGACGCTTTGCCGCGCCTCCAGCAGGTAGTCGAAGGGGTTTTTGCGCAAGGTCTCCACCGAGGCCGCGACATGCACGTCCAGATGGTCGGTCAGGCCCGAGAACCAGACCGAGAGCACGGCGTTTCCGGAAAGGTCCGTACACGGGGAGCGGCCGGCCGGCTCCGGCGAAATTTCCACCTCCAGGGCGCGGACGCGCTGGCAGGCGTCGGGTCTGGGCAGAAGGCGCAGCAGATGGGGCTCCAGAAACACGGGCCGGGAAAAATCGTAACGCGTGTGGTGCGAAATCAGGCAAATCACGGATTACTTGGCGGATGCGGGATGGCAGGAGGCACGGTCGGAGACCTTGGTCAGTTTGGAGGCGACATTGTCGATCCACTCCGAGGGCAGGTCGTGGACGAGGCCGCGCAGATGCTCCTGCCACCAGGAGGAGATTTCGGCCAGGTCTTCCTTTTCGTAACGGTGCTGGGCCAGATCCAGGCAACCTTTGTGGTACAGGACCACGTCGATGGGAAAATCCACGTCCGCGGAACTGATGCGGGTGGAGTCGAAGGCCAGACAGCCGACCTTGAGGGCCATGCGCAGGGAATCGGAGTACTTGAGCGTGCGGTCGAGCACCGGCTTGCCGTAACCGCCTTCGCCGATGATGTGGTAGGGCGTGCCGCGGTTGATCTCCACCCAGTTCCCCTCGGGGTAGACGAGGTAGAGCTTGTGCACGTCGTCGTTGGTCAGCTGGCCGCCGATGAGCACGTGCAGGTTGAAGTGCAGCCCGGATTCGGCCAAATACTGCTTGTCCTCGGCGGCCACCCGGCGCAGTGCGGCGGCAAAGGCGTTGACGGCCTTGTAGAGCTTGTCGAAAGGCGTTGAGCAGGATTCGAGGACTTCGTCGAAATAGGTGAGGGTCTTGTCGCGTACCGAACGCAGGCCCGAGGTCATGAGGAAAAACGCGCCGTTGCCGTTCTGGTAGGTGGTCACTTTCTGGGCGCTGGTCAATTCGTTGCCCGAGGTGATGCGCGTGTCGGCGATGCCGACGAGTCCTTCCTCCACGGTAATGCCCAGGCAAAAAGTCATGGGCGTATCCTTGTCACTGTTGCCCGGTGGCGTCAATAGCCGGAAACGTGGCAAAAAACGTGGCATAACAGGCCTCGTCCACGAGGTTCATCCGGGTCTGGAGATCGTCGGTGAACTCGTGCAGGCCGAAGGCGAAAACCTCGTCCACGACCTTGTAGGCCAGGTCGCCGCACAGGTGTCCCAGACGCTTTTCGGCGGGATTGCTGAAATAGCCGATCTGCGTCCCGGTGATGGCGTGCAGGCACTGCTGGGCGCGCAGCAGGCAGGCTAGGACCGAACGGGGGAAATCGTGGTCGAGCAGCAGGAATTCCGCGATGCGGTCGGGCTGGATGCGGCCGTGGCGGCGGCGGTAGGCCTCCAGGGCGCTAATGGCTTTCAAAAGCGCCGCCCACTGCACGTAGTCGAGGTTGGAGCCGACGTCTGTGGGGTGCGGCAGGAGGAGGAAGTACTTGACGTCGAGGATACGCGAGGTCTTGTCCGCGCGTTCGAGCAGCTTGCCCAGCCGCAGGAAATCCCAGGCCTCGTCGTGGGACATGGCGTCGCTGGCGATGCCGCTGATGGTCAGGTCGCGGCGCTTGACCTCGTCGCAGAACTGGTAGGGATTGGCCAGGATGGCCCGGCTGTCGCGGGAGGCGTTGCGCGCCAGATGGTAGAACACGTTGATCTGCTCCCACATTTCCGTGGGAATGATCTCGCGGATGGTGCGCGCGTTGTCCCGGGCGCGGGACAGGCAGGAGACGATGGAATTGGGCGAGGCGGGATCGAAGGCCAGGAAGCGGATGACGCCGTCGCGGTCCTGGGAGCCTCCCTGTTCCAGAAAGAGGTCCCAGTCGCCCATGGCGCGCACGAGCGGCGTCCACTGCTCGGTCCTGGCCCCGGGTGCATCCAGGGTCAGGTGCCAGTTGACGTCGATGAAGCGGGCGATGTTCTCGGCCCGCTCCAGGTAGCGGCTCATCCAGTAGATGGCTTCGGCCACACGGCTCAGCATGGGAGCTCCTTGCCGGAAATGTCGGGTTGGGAAAAACGCCGCAGCCTCAGGCCGCCGGACCGCCCAGGACCCAGGTGTCCTTGCTGCCGCCGCCCTGGGAAGAATTGACCACGAGCGAGCCTTTTTTGAGCGCCACCCGCGTGAGGCCGCCGGGGATGACCCGGATGTCCTCGCCGTAGAGCACGTAGGGGCGCAGGTCCACGTGGCGGCCCTCGAAATGGTCGTCCACGATCACGGGCGTGCGCGAGAGGCCCACGGTCGGCTGGGCGATGTAGTTGCGCGGGTTGGCCTCGATCTTCGCGGCGAAGGCCTCGCGCTCCTCGGGCGTGGCCGCAGGCCCGACGAGCATGCCGTAGCCTCCCGATTCCGCGGCGGCCTTGACCACCATCGTGTCCAGGTTGGCCAGCACATGCCGGCGCGCCTTGTCCTCCCAGCACAGAAACGTCTCCACGTTGTCGAGCAGCGGCTCCTCGCCCAGGTAGTAGCGGATCATGCGCGGCACGTAGGCGTAGACCACCTTGTCGTCGGCCACGCCCGTGCCCGGCGCGTTGGCCATGGCCACCCGGCCGGCCTTGTAGACCTCCATGATGCCCGGCACGCCGAGCAGGGAATCGGGCCGGAAGACCGTGGGGTCGAGGAAGTCCTCGCCCACGCGGCGATAAAGCACGTCCACGCGCTTTAAGCCCTTGGTCGTGCGCATGTGCACGTAGCCGTCCGCGACCACGAGGTCGCGGCCCTCGACCAGCTCGATGCCGGCCTGCTGGGCGAGGAAGGTGTGCTCGAAATAGGCGGAGTTGAAGACGCCGGGCGTCAGCAGCGCGGCCGTCGGCCGGGAACTGCCCGCCGGCGCGATGGCGTGCAGCATGTCGAGCAGAAGCGGCGCGTAGTCGTCCACGGGGCGGATGTCGATGGCCTCGAACACCTGAGGAAAGGCGCGCTTGAGGATGCGGCGGTTGGCCAGGACGTAGGAGACGCCGGACGGACAGCGCAGGTTGTCCTCGAGGACGAGGAAACGGCCGCTATCGTCGCGCACGAGGTCCGTGCCCGTGATGTGGCACCAGACGCCGCGCGGCGGCGCAAGCCCCACGCAGGCGGGGAAATAGCCCGACGAGGACTCCACCACCGCGCGGGGCACCACGCCGTCGGCCATGATGCGGCCCCTGCCGTAGACGTCGGCGATAAAGAGGTTGAGCGCCGCGATGCGCTGCACGAGCCCCCGTTCCAGGGCGTTCCACTGCGCGGATTCGATGACGCGGGGGATGATGTCGAAGGGAAAGATCTTTTCCGTGCCGTCCTCGTGGCCGTAGACGGTGAAGGTGATGCCCATGTCGTAGAGGGCCTGCTCGGCCGCGGCCTGCCGGGCCAGCACCTCGCCCGGCGGCAGGGAGATGATTTTTTCGTAGAGCATCCGGCAGCCGGGCCGTGGCGCGCCTGCGGCGTCGAACATCTCGTCGTAATAGGGGCCTGGATCATAGCCGGAAAAGTCCATTTTCTGCACCATGGAGACTCCCTTGCCACCGTGGGGACGGCGTGGCTTCAGCCCCGGGGGGCACGCGCAAAGCCCCTTTTCGCGACTCTAGGACCTGGGCCTGATTGACTTTTTTGGTAAACCAAGCCGCGAAGCCCTGTCAACGGGAATCCCCTCGCCTGCGCCCTGCCCGCGCGCCGGTGGACAAGGACGCCCGGCCCGGCTTAAGAAAGGAGCATGTGCCAGGATGCCGCCCTTGCCCTGCTCGAGGCCATTGTCGCCCGGTTCGCGTCCGGTCTGCCCCAGGACGCGTCCGTGGCCCATTTCATCCGCTCCACCCACGGCGACCTGCCGCCGGACCGCCTGGAGGCCCTTGTCGCCGACGGCGACGACCCGCAAGGCGCAAGCCTCGCCGAGCTGCTGCTTTTCCCCGGCGAGGACACGGCCCGCGCGCTCGAACCCGCACTCGCCGCGGCTGCCCTGGACGACGCCGGGATCGCCGCCCTGGCCGCGAAGCTGGGGCGGCGCATCACCCGGACGCTCGCCATCCTGCCGGATGGCACGCGCCTGAACGTACCCGTTTCCGCCGACGCGGCCGCCCGGTTCGTTTCGCGCCTGGGGCCGCTGCGGACGCTGCCTGCGGAAACGGCTGCGCGCGTTGCGGAGCGTTTCGGCCAGGAGTTCGCCCTGGCCCTGGCCGTGGCCGCGCGGCGTACGGGGCCCGCGTCCTGGACGCCGGGAGCGGCGTCGCTTGCGCGCACGGTGGCTTCGCGCCTGCCCGCGGACGCGCCGGACGCCGGGGAAACGCTCCACTACCTCGTGCGCTTCCTCGGCGGCCTGGCGCAAGGCGCGCTTCCCCTGCCCGCGCTGATGGCGCGCCGGGGCCGGCTCGCAGCCCAGCTGCGCCGCGCCCGCCAGCAGGAGCAGGCGATGGAAGCGAGCAATTTCGAGACGCTGGCCATGACCGGCGCGCGCCTGCCCTACCTGCACGCCCCGGACATCGCCCGGGAACTGGCTCTGGCCGATGCGGCCATCCTCGCGGCCACGGGACGGCCTGCTCCGGACACGGCCGGAAGCTGCATGGACATGGGCGTGGTCGCGGATATGGACGGCCTGCTGGCCGCGCTTGACGATCAGGCGGACTGAGCCGCGGCGGCACCCCCGGCCAGGGGCAGGCGCACGGTCAGGGTGGTGCCGGCGACGTCGTCGGTTTCCATGGCGATGTCGCCGCCGTGCAACCGGGCCACGGTCCGAGCCAGGTAGGCGCCGAGCCCGGTGCCGTCCTTCTTGCCGCTGGTGGCGTATTTCGTGAAGAAGCGCGCGCGGATATCCTCTGGAACCGCACCGAGGTTGTGCAGGACGATGCGCGCCTCGCCCGCGGTGACGAACAGGGCGACACGCACCTCGCTGCCGGCCGGCGCGGCCTCCAGGGCGTTGACGACGAGATTCGCGAGCATGGCGGCCAAAAGCGAGGACTCGCCGGAGACGACGGGATCGTCGGCCGGCGCGTCGCAGCCCGGGCCGACGATGCGCAGCGCCACCCGCCGCTCCCGGGCCTGCGCGGCGTATTCCCGCCCCAGGCGCTGCAGAAGCGCGGCCACCGGAACCGGCGACGGGGAAAGCGCATAGCGCCCCTGCTCGATCTTGAGCAGGTCGAGGTTGCGCTCCACCATGGAATAGAGCCGTTCCGCGGTCTCGCGGATCACTGCGGCCATTTCCGCGCCGTCGGGGCACAGGCCGGCATCGGCCAGATGCGCGGACAGGCCGACGATGCCGGACAGCGGCGAGCGCAGGTCATGGCGCAGCATCTGCTCCACCCGCTCCCGCGCCTGCTCGGCGCGCACCCGTTCGGTCACGTCGTGGACGATGGAAAAAAGCAGCGTGCGGCCGGCAAACGCCACCGGCCCCGAATACACTTCCACCTCCCGCAACGCGCCGTCCGCCAGACGGTGGGTAAAACGAAAAAAACGCCTCCCCTCCTCCTTGGCCGCGCGCATTTCCTCGCGGGTCTTTTCGGGACCGAGCACATTGATGTCCCAGATGGAGAGGCCGCGCAGCACCTCCGGCGCATAGCCGTAAAAGGCGCAGGCCGCCGGGTTGGCCTCCACGATGCGTCCCGTGTCCGGATCGATCAGGAGCTTGACCGCGACGTTGGCGAAAAAGATGGCCCGATAGCGCGCCTCGGCCTCGGCCAGAGCCTTTCCCGTCTCCTGACGGGAAAGGGCCATGGCAACGCCCTCGGCCAGGCGCTCCAGGGCGGCCACGCCCGCGGCATCCAGCCGGTCACGGCGCGGGTCGTTGAGCTGCAAAAGGCCCAGTACCCGCCCTTCGGCCTGCAGGGGGACCAGGGCCACGGTCTCGAACCCGGCGCTGTTGCAACGGTTGCGGGTGGCACCCAGAGAGCCGTTGGCCGCAGCCCGGGCCAGGAGATCGCTGGTTGCACCGGTAAAGAACGAACCGCCGGGCGTGAAAAACGGCAAGGCAGGATCGGTGCGGCCGTGCAGCACCCGACCGCACATGCAGGCGAGTTCGGCGCGGCCCTCCGCATCCCGCACGGGCTCCCCGGCCTCGTCCCGGACGCACAGCGAGGATTCCGCCAGCACGAACGCCTCTGGAAACCCTTCGGTCGTATAATAGGGATAGTCCTCGCCCTGGGCGAGGCGCACGCCGACGGCGGCGCAGCCCGTAAAGCGGCGCAACAGGCCGATGACGCATTGCAAAAGCCGTTCCCGGTCCGGCATGGCCAGAAGCAGGGAAACGGCGTCGTCAAGGCCCGGGTCGACGTGGGGAGAGTCCGGTTCGGCGCTCATACACGCCGCATAGCACTCTTTCCAGGACAATCTCAAGAGGCCGACGCTTCGCGTACGGCTTCCACAGGCGCAGGAGACGTCTCGGGGATGCACACCGAGAAATGCGTGCCGATCCCGGGCTCGGAAGTCAGGGCGATGGTCCCGCCGTGCTTGACCACCATGTCGTTGGCGATGAAAAGGCCAAGCCCGGTGCCGCGCAGACCCTTGGAGGAAAAAAAGAGCGTGAACGCCTTCTCGCGCGTCTCCTGGTCCATGCCCATACCATTGTCCTCGATGTCGAAGACGAGCGTGCGGTCCTCGCGCGAGACGCGAAAGACGATGTGATGTTCAGCCTTGGCCGTGTCGGCCACGCAGGCGTCCACGGCGTTTTCCAGGATGTTGACCAGGGCGGCCTGGAGATTGACGGCGTCCACGGCCATCTCGCCCAGGTCCGCGCCGATGGCGGTTTCGAGGTGCACGCCTTCCCGCGCGGCCTTGGGGGCCACGGTCTGGGCCATGGACGTGGCGAAGGCGGCCACATCCACGGTTTCCGGGGCCAGCTCCCGGGACTTGGCGTAATAGAGAACATTGAGCACGAGCGCCCGTACCCGGCCGACCAGGGTGCGCACGGCCTCGGCCGCGGCCTGGGACCGGGAAATGTCGCCGCGCCGCAGGCCCGATTCCACGCGGTAGACCGCGCCTTCAAGCGCCGTGAGCATGCCCTTGACCCCGTGGGAGATGGAGCCGAGCATGAGCCCGAGCGAAGTCAGGTGGCTTTGCAGTTCGCGGATGCTCGTGATGTCGGCGGACATCTCCATGACCTCGACCACTTCGCCTGCGGCGTTGCGGATGGCGGCCGTGGAGATGAGCACGTTGCGCTGGCGGCCGTCGCGCGTGGTGACCACCGTCTCGTGGTAGTGCGGTTCGCCGTCGGCGAAGGTCTGCTCGGCCGGGCAGTCCGGGCAGGGTTCGCTGCGGTGCGCGAAGACGTCGTGGCAGGCCCGGCCCACTCCCTCGCCGAAGTCCTCGACGAAGCGGTGGTTATTGGCGACCACCGTGCCGTCCCTGTCGCGCACGGCGATGTAACAGGGCGTGGCGTCGAAAAGGTCCATGTACTTCTGCTGGGTGACGCGCAGCTCTTCCTGAAGGCGCTTGATTTCGCTGACGTCCACGGCCATTTCGAGCACCAACTCCACCTTGCCGTTGGTGGCGGCAATGGGCGAGGTGTGGACCATGACCGGTAGCTCGTTGCCGTTTTTGCACAGCATGGTCTCGCGGCAACGCTGGCCCTTGCCGGTTTCGAACGTCTTCCAGATGGGGCCGGCAAAGCCGCGCAGGGCCTGACCGGCATAGACCTCCCAGCTGTGGCGGCCGACCATGTCCCCCAGGCGGTCCTTGTAGAGCTGGTTGGTGGCCACGACCTCGAGGGAGGCGTTGTGCACGGCAACGAAACAGGGCATTTCGTTGAAATAGCCCGTGCCCTCGCCGAGGTCGGCCGAGAGCCCGGAGATGGCCTGACACATGGTTTCGGCCATCTGCCCGGCGGCGAGCTGGCGTTCGAGCTCCACCACGCGGCTGGACTTCTCGCGTACGAGTTTTTCCAGATTTTGCGTGTATTGGCGCAGCTCGCGGCGCATGGCGAGCTTTTCGTCGATGCGCTTTAACGCCGCGTCGAGGATATCGTGGTTGATGGGCTTGGTGACGAAGTCCGCGGCATCGTTTTGCAGGCAGCTGATGGCCAGATCCATGTCGCCGTGGCCGGAGATCATGACCACTTCGATGTCGGGATTCTTGGCCTTGATGCGCTTGAGCAGCTCCAGGCCGTCCATGACGGGCATCTTGATATCCGTGAGCACGATGGAAGGATCGACCTCGTCGAGCATGGCCAGGGCTTCCTCGCCGTTGGCCGCGGCATGGACGGCGTAGCCGAGGTCGGCAAGAAAAAGTCCCAGGAATCGGCGGATGTCTTCCTCGTCGTCGACGAGCAGCAAGGTCTCGCTCATGACAGCATCGCCTCGTCGTGTCGGGCCGGCCGGAGGGTTGGGGGGAGGCCGCATTGCTGCGGCCTCCCCCGGGCCGGGTTATTCGCCGAGGATGCCGCGCACCACGCGCACGACTTCGTCGGCCTCGAAGGGTTTGGCCAAAAAGGCCGCCGCCTTGGGGATGATGTATTGCAGTTCGCTGTGCCCGGTGATGACCACGATGGGAATGGCGGCCAGGGCGCTGTTCTTCTGGATGGCCCGGCTGACCCAGGGGCCGGTCTTGTCGGGCATCTCCACGTCCAGGGTGATGAGGTCCGGACGCAGATTCGCGAGCAGCTCCATCGCCTTGTCGCCGTTTTCCGCGGTGACCACCTCGTAGCCGTGGTCGGTGAAGACGGCTTCCAGGTAGTCGCGGATATTGGGATCGTCATCCACGGTCAGAATGGTTTTCTTGCTCATGGTTCCACTTCTCCTTTGCGTGGAGGGGCAGACGCGAGGATCGCGCTAGGCATCCGCCGTCGCCGGGAGCTTGTCCGGCCGGTTGATGCTGATCACGGGACACGTGGCCCGCACCAGGACCTGTTCCAGGGTGCTGCCGAAAGGACGCTCGTCGGGATCGAGCTCGCGGGTGTGGTGGGCCATGACGATCAGGTCGGCCTGCCGCTCGCGCGCGAACTTGACGATCTCCACATAGGGCGATCCTTCCCAGACCTCAACGGTGGTGCGCTTGGCCAGGTCGCCGAGCTTGGAGGCGTAGGAAACCTGGATCTTGCGCCGGGCCTCGGCCAGACGGCCCTCGATGCCCTCCTGGGTCAGCGCGATGGCCGACTGCAGGCGGTCGAGGTCCAGACAGTGGAACAGATGCAGGTCGCCGCCCACGTCCTTGGCGATGGTCGAAGCCAGCTGGAAGGCCGATTCCGACGCCTTGGAGAAGTCGGTGGCGAAGACGATGTTGGAGAAGCCGCCCCAGAAGGACGCGGCCGGCCGGGCCACGGTTAGCACCGGACAGCGGGCGGACTTGGCCACCTTTTCGTGGGTGCCGCCGATGACGCCGCGCTTGTAGAAGCCGCCGACCTCCATGCCCGCGCCGCGCGCGCCCATGACGATGAGGTCCGCGTCCTCCTTGCGGGCGACGCGCAGCACTTCCCGCGAGGGATTGCCCACGGCGATTTCGATGCGGGCTTTTTTGCAGCCCGTGAGCTGGATGGCGTAGGTGGTGCGCAGTTCCTCGCGCACGCCCTCCAGGTATTCCTCGTCGGCGTCCACTTCCTCGCCCGTGCGCACGTCGAGGACCAGATTGCTGTCGCCCTTGCCCGGAATGCCCAGGCAGTGGAAGACGATGATTTCCGAGCCGTAACGGCCCGCCATGTCGAAGGCCACACGGGCGGCGCTGTCGCAATCCGGCGCTCCCGAAGTCGCAAACACTATTTTCCCAAACATTCCGGACCCCCCTGGTACGTGATCGCGTTAGCTGCGTGAGAGGTGTCTAGCCGCGAGGCGCAAGCGCGCCCTATTCCTCGTCCTCGTCCTTGGGCTTCAAATGCTCCGGCACGATGACCATCTTGATAAGCAACGGCTTGAGGAAAGACCAGTCGATGCCGATCTCGTACTCTTCCTCGAGGTCGCGGATGGCGTCCCAGCAGTTGTGACAGGGCGCGATGACGAGCTTGGCCCCGGTGGAAAGGATCTGGTCGCGCTTGGTGAGCAGGGCCTTGTTGCGCTGGGGGCGGAACTTGCCGATGCCGTTGAAGCCGCCGCCGCCGCCGCAGCAGTAGTTGTGCTCCTTGTTGGGCGTCATCTCGCGCAGGTAGCCGGGTTCCACGAGGTAGGAAAGGATCTCGCGGGCGGTCTCGGCCAGACCCCAGTTGCGGATGTAGTTGCAGGAGTCCTGGTAGGTGACGGGCTGCTTGATGCGCTTGGCCGGGTCGATCTTGAGCTTGCCGGTACGCAGCGCCTCGGCCACCCACTGCACGTAGTGGATGTAGGGCGCGGGCGGCTGGCCGTCGGGACGACCGGCCCAGTACGGGCCCTCGATGACCGTGGCGCGGTGGGCGTGGCCGCATTCCGTGCCGATGACGCGCTTGGGGCGCAGGCGCTCGATGGCGGCGTAGACGTTTTGCACCTGCAGCTTGCAGGCTTCCCAGTCGCCGGCGAACATGGACAGGCTCGTCTGCTCCCAACCCTCGGAGGGAACAGTCCAGTTCTCCCCGGCGATATGGAACAGGATGGCCGCCTCGGCCAAGTCTTCGGGATAGTGCTTGGGCTCGCGGGCATTGCAGGTATACATGATGTCCGCGTCTTCCTTGTCGACGGGGATCTCGAGACCCGGCCAGTCGTCCTGCTGCTCCTCGGCCATCCATTCGCACGTCTCGACCCAGTCCTCGGTGGTCACGTCCATCTGGGCACGGTAGACGCGGTGCATGCCGGCGCCGATCTTGAGCTCCCAGGGCACGAAGCCCTGCGAGTAGAGCAGGCCGCGCAGATAGCCCATCATGATGCCGATGTCGATGCCGTGGGGGCAGTACATGGCGCAGCGGTTGCAGCAGGTGCAGCGCGACCAGGCCACTTCCATGGCGTGGCGCATGAAGGCGTTGTCCACGTCGCCCTTGCGCTTGACGATCTCGCCGAGCGTGGAGTGGATCTTGTAGGACGGCACCTGCTCGGGGTTGCGGTCGTTGACCAGGTAGAGAAAGCAGGAGTCGGCGCACAACCCGCAGCGGGCGCAGACATCGAGCCAGGTCTGCATGCGGGATTTGAAGGTCTTCTGGATCGTGGCCCACAGCTTTTCGCGGTCCACTTCCAGCTGTTCCATTTCCTCGTAGTATTTCTTGCCGCGGGTGTCCGAGAGCAGAGCCTTGAGGGCCTCCTCGGTCGTGATCGGCGTCTTGTTGCAGTAGATTCCTTCAGGCATGTCGATTCTCTCCTTGGCGACGTGGCGTCGGCCGTTTCTACCAGACGATGCCGCGGCCGCGCTGTCCGCCGCGTTTCACGCCGAAGTCCACACCGATCTGGGCCCGGGAACAGAAGAACAGCACCACATGGGAGAGCTTGGTGAAGGGGATGGCGATGAGCCAGATCTCGCCGGTGACGATATGGGCGAGCAGCCAGCCGCTTCCCTCGCCGCCCTGATGCGCGGCCACGAAACCCGTGACCAGCGGCGCGAGGCTGATGGCCATGATCCAGAGGTCATGAGCCGTGGTGATGATGCGCACTTCCGGCAGGGCGAAGCGGCGCAGCAGGATGAACGCCCCGGCGGCGATGGCGAGCACGGTCAGCGTGTCGGCCAGCCCCGCGGGCAGTGTCGGCCAGCTTACGCCGAAGCGCTCGGACACCAGCATGACGTGGGCGAAGAGAAACAGCGGCACGAGGACCAGGCCCACGTGCAGCAGGAAAAAGGCCGCCGCGTACACGGGCTTCAAGCGCCAGCTGCGCGAGCCGTAGGGGGTCAGCCAGTGGAAGATGGATTTGAGCGCGCCCTTGACGGCCAGCTCGCGGTAGTAGCCGTAGGGCACGCGGTCAAGCTGCCAGTTGAGGCCCTTCACGTATTTGACGACGCGCCAGGCGCTGCCGATGATGAAGATGGCGAACGACAGCCACAACATCGGCCCCGTCAGGAATGCATACATGGTCTTCTCCTTGCCTTTAGCGAGGTCGGTCGGGCTAGTAGCGCCGGTTGCGTTCTTCGCGACCCGTCAAAAACCGCCAGAAGCCTATGAAGCAGATGAGCACCACGGCCATGAGCACATAGGTAATGCTCTTGTTGTGCAGCATCAGATCTTGCAGGGTGTTAAACATCGCGTATCTCCCCTTTCATCCTAGTGGGACGAGTCTTTGTACGCCGGGTGCGCGTAGAAGATCGGCATGCGGGTGACGATCCAGCGGAAGACCAGGACGCCGACGGTGACCACGAACAGCGAAATGATGATTTCGCCCAGGCTCGGGAAGTAGCGCTCGGCGCTCGGCAGCTGCCAGTTGAAGGCAATCAGGCTCACGTCGAAGCGGTTGAGCATGATGCCGATGACCGTCCACGGGGCTGCAAGGCGCACGAGACCGATGTTGCGGTCGCGGTAGCCCACGGCGTAGCAGTAGCACGGCAGCATGACGAAACCGACCACCTCGAGCAGCCACCACGCGCCGTAGCCCGTGAAGAGGTAGTGCCAGCGGTTGTCCATGGAAAGCCCGAGCAGCTTCATGGCCAGGTAGCCGGCCATGATCCAGGCCGCGCCCTTGGCGAAGGCGAACTGGAGGTCCAGGTAGTTGGCGTTGTAGTCCTCGTCCATCTTGTGATGGAAGTACTTGTGGGAGAGCGTGCCCTCGAAGACGACCATGGACAGGCCGGCGAACATGCTCGACATGAAGAACATCACCGGCAGGTACGGGGTGTACCAGAGGGGATGCAGCTTGGACGGGACGATGAGGTAGAGCGCTCCGAGCGAGCTCTGGTGCAGGGTCGAGAGGATGACGCCGAGGATGGTCAGGCCCATGGTCAGCTTGACCAGGATGCTGCGGTACTTGTCGAGGCCACCCTTCCACTCGAACGCGGCAGGCAGGTATTCGAGAAAGAGCACCGTCAGGTAGATGAACACGCACAGGCCGACTTCGAAGAGAATGGAGGTCGTGCCCTGCTGGTAGAAGATGGGGTACGGCAGGCGCCAGGGGCGGCCGACGTCGTAGTTGAGCGCGAACACGACCAGGGCGTAGCCCAAAAAGGCCGTGAGGATCGCCGGGCGCACCGCGGCGTGGAAGCGCTTGAACCCGAAGATGTAGCAGGCGGCGGACGTAGTGTAGCCGCCGGCGGCCAGGGCGACGCCGCACAGGAGGTCGAAGCCGATCCAGATGCCCCAGGGGTTGTTGTCCGAGAGGTTGGTCACCGCGCCAAGGCCCATGGTGAAGCGCATGATCGTCACCACGATGCCGGCGGCCAGGATGATGCCGGCGACGATGTTAAACGGCGTGAACAGGGAACCGTTTTTGCTGTTTTCCGTCGACATTACGCGTCCTCCCCGCCTTCGGGATCCTTGGCGGCCGCTTCGAGGGCCTTTTTCACCTCGACCTCGATGCGCCGCTTGTTGGCGACCTCGGCCTTGGTGAGCTCCTCCGCCAGCTTGGCTTCGGCATCGGCGCTGGCCTTGGCGATAGCCGCCTCGACCGCCGCCTTCTTCTCTTCCTCGGCGATTTTGTCCTTGCGCTTGCTGATGGCGTAGATGCCCGTCAAAAGCACCGGCCAGATGCCGGCCACGGCCGGCACGGCGGCCAGCGCCCCGGACGTCAATTCGGGAGCCGAGGTCGTGCCCAGGCCCTCGTCCATGCCGATCGCGGCGAAGGAAGGCTTGGGCGCGATGTAGATCCAGCTCGTGCCGCCCATCTCGTGCTCGCCGTAGACGTGCTGCACGTACTTGTCCGGGTTCGCCGTGACGCGGTCCCAGGCGATGTTGATGAGTTCGCGGCGCTTGCCGAACTGCAAGGCCTCCTTGGGGCAGGCCTCGACGCAGCCGGGGAGCTTGCCTTCGAGCAGGCGCGGGTAGCACATCGTGCACTTCATGACGCGCGGCGACAGCGCCTTGTCGTACTCGTAGGCCGGGATGTTGAAGGGGCAGGCCACCATGCAGTAACGGCAGCCGACGCAGACCGAGGCGTCGTAGACGACCGCGCCGGTCTCGGTTTTCTTGAACGCCCGCACGAAGCAGGCCGAAGCGCAGGCCGGCTCCATGCAGTGGTTGCACTGGATCTTGCGGAAGACCGGATTTTCGCCGGGCTTCGGCACGTATTTGTTGACCACGGTGTAGCTCTTCGCGTCGGTACGACGGGTGGCGTCGAGCACCGTGAGGTCGTCAAAGGGTTTTGCCGGCTTGGGCAGATCGTTGACCTGGTTGCAGGCGGCCTCGCACTTGCGGCAACCGATGCAGCGGCTGGCGTCGAAAAGGACGCCCCCGACGTTCGGCATGCCCGCGACATCCGCGCTGGAGGAGGCCTTGGCCGTGACGGCCGTTGTCAGGCTCACCCCGGCCGCTCCCATAAGGCCCAGAAAGTGTCTCCGTTTCATCGTATCGCGACCTCGACTGGTTGGGGTGCTATTGCTTCTTTGCCGCGTGGCAACCGGTGCAATCCGTGGCCTTGGGCACGGGCTTGGCCCCCGGGGCCTTGTCCACGACCTTGCCGTCGATGCCCATGGCCGTATGGCAGCCCATGCACTGGTTGTGATAGGCGGCCTTGAGGGCAGGACGCGGCGAGGCGGCCGTGCCTTCGACGGCGGGGTGGCAGTTGCCGCAGCGCGGCGGGGTCTTGGAAGCGGGGCTGTTATGATGGCAGCCCTGGCACACGGCCGCGTCGGTGGCGTGGAACGCCCCGGCGAGCTTGCTGTCCTTCATGCCCGCCACCATGGAGAGTACGATCTTGCGGTGGGGCAGCACCGACGCCTCGTAATCCTTGGCGAGGGAGCCGATGGTCACGGTCTCGGGAATGTCCGAGGCGGCGAAAGTCGCGGTCTGGTCGCGCTTGCCGGCGAGGAGCTTCTCGGCCAGGGCCGGAGCCATGGCCGCGGCTTCCTTGTCGTTGCGCTCCATGAACTCCGACACGGCGGCGTCCAGGCCGTCCTTCGGCGTCACGTGGCAGGAGCCGCACTGCGACTTGTCGCCCACGCCCTTCTTCATCGCGTTGTGGCAGCCGGCGCACTCGGGCTTCTTCTGCAGCGTAGCGTGGCAGCCGGCGCAGCTTTGCGTCGCGTCCACCTTGTGCATGGCCGCTTCCAGGGTGACGAAACCGCCTTCCTTGGCGCCGGGCACGGTGTGGCACTTGTCCGCGCAGGACGTGAGGGCCGCGTGGTGGCAGGAGACGCAGGTCTCGCTCTTGGCCTCGTGGTACTTGTGGTCAAACGGCACCGGCGGCATGCCGTAGGGCTTGACCGGCTTGCCGTCCGCGCCCACAAGCGGCTTGGCGGCCGCGGCCGGGCGGATCATGGCGTAGTCGGGCTGGCCGCGCTTGATGCGCAGGTCGGCGTCGGCCGGGACCTTTTTGAGCGACGTCTCGGCGATGGCCTTCTGGTCGAGCGGCCCATGGCAGCCGGCGCAGGTGGACGGGCCCGTGGCGACGTCCTTGCCGCCGGAAGCGGCCACGGAGCGGTGGCAGGTCACGCACTCGCCGTGGGCGGCCAGGCGCAGCGACCGGATTTTTTCGGGCTTGCGGCCGGGCACCACCGAGCCGGACTCGGTATGGCAGTAGACGCAGGCGCCGGGCACCTTCTCGGGCGCGGGCGCGGCGACGGTCTTGCCGGCGGCCTCGTCATAGATATGGTGGCAGGCGCCGCACTTGTTCTCCGCCTGGGCCTGCGTGGCCGCGTGGCGGAAGTGCAGACGCTTGTCCACGACAATGGGCTGCCAGTTGGAGGCGACGTCGGGCTTGCCATTGTGGCAGCCCTTGCACTGCACGTCCGTGGGACCGGATTTGACGCCGGCGGCGGACATGTCCATATGGCACTTGATGCAGTTGTTGTGGTAGGTGTCCTTGATCTTGTCGGCCGTGGCAGGCGCGTCGTCGCGCCGGTAGGCCAGGAACATGGTCCCGTCCTTGTCCGACAGGTGGCAGGTGCCGCATTCCTTCTGGTAGAACTTGGCCTGCTTGCCGAGCGCGGCCGTGTGCTTGTCGTGGAGGAAGACGACCGGAGGCTGGGTGAGCGGTCCGAACTGCTTCAGTTCGTCGATGGAGAGGATGTCGGCCCGAAGCTTCTCGTCCCCCTGCTCCTTGGCCGCGCCTTGTCCCGCGGTCAGCGTCAGCAAGCCGCCGGCCCCGGCCAGGACCAGGGCGACAAGCAGTGTTCCCGTGCGCCGTTTTGCATTTTTCATACGATCTTCGACCTTCTGCTTGACGTGTTCACTTCACCCATCTCCCATGGCCACGGTCCTTGGCGCGCCGTCCTGCGGCCCTTGCCGGCCCGTCCCCGTGGGAACGCATCCGGGAGGGAAAACCCGCTTCAAAAAAGGCTCTTGACAGCGTCGCAAAAAATTATCACGATTTGCCTGCAATACGTGAGGTTAGTCCTTAGCGAGTTTTGTGAAACTTGTCACCTGATTTTTTGATTACCCGCGGACAGCACCTCGAAATTTGTCACGAAACGCCAAAGTCACGAAATGCAACCGTGACGCACCGATACGGATAACAGAGGATAACAGTTTGGAATCACTAATTAAAATGCAAGATCCAGACGCCTCCGAAGAGGGCGTGGCCGCAGCGGCGACCAAATTTCTGACCACGGAACAGCTCGCCCAGCTCGACCAGGCCTTCGCCACATGGGTGGCCAACGCCCGGGGCAAGCGGTCACGAATGTCACGAAACCGTTGCCGCCTCGTCTTCCTGATGCTGCGTCACACCGGCGCCAAACTCGGCGAGGTGCTCGCCGTGCGCGACGACGAGGATTTCGACCTCGTCGCCCGCAAGGTCCGCCTGGGCGGCCGCGGCGAAGAGGCCAGGACCTGGCGCGAGGTCTACATGCCTCACGAACTGCACGCCGAGCTCGGGCAGCTCCTGCGCGACGCCGACTACGCCCCCCTGCGCGGCGCACTGTTCGCCCTGGACCAGGGCTACGTGCGCCGGGTGCTCTACGAACGCGCGGCCGAATGCGGCCTGCCCCGCCACCTGGCCAACCCCAATACCCTGCGCCGTTCGCGCGGCATCGAACTTCTGCGCGGCGGCGTGCCTCTCGTCGCCATCCAACGCAGCCTGGGGCACCTGACCGCCAATTCCACGGCCGCCTTTCTGGAACTTTCCGGCGAGGACACTGCCGCGTTGGACCTCGCCCTGCTCGAGCGGGAAAAAAATCCCACCGAGGACAACCGCAACGTCTTTTCCGGCAAGATCGCGGCCATCAACCCCGGCGACCTGCAATCCCTGGTCGAGGTCGAGACTCCGGGCGGGCACAGGCTCGTCTCGGTACTCTCCAACGACCACCTGCGCGCCATGGGCCTGCGCCGCGGCAGCGCCGTCACGGCCCGCATCCGGCCGCCGCGCCTCAGCCGCGACGACGCCGGCGGCGCGGCCGCCGGCCCCAACCGCTTCCACGGCGTGGTCGAACGCATTATGGTCGGCGCGGACACGGCCGAGGTGGTGGTGCAGCTCGAGGACGGCGCCAGGGTCTGCTCCGTCGTCACCCCGGAGAGCCTGGCCAACATGCGCCTGGAAGTGGGCGAACCCGTATGGGCCATGACCGGGGCGTTTTCCATCACGGTCAGCCTGCCCTGAACCCGGGCCGGAACCGTCGGAGGGAACATGGAACCGCGTGAAACGCCACGCAGTGCGACAACGAACAAGCCGCCGCTCGAGCACTTCGCCCAGTGCGCCGGCGGCCTCTTCTCGCGCATCCGCTGTTCGCTCATCACCAAGCTCGCCATCGTCTCCGGCGCGGCGCTCATGTTTTTCTTCTTCCTGTGGTCCTCGCTCAACATGGAGGCCATGGAAGCCCTGTCCATGGAAAACACGATTTCCGACATCGACCGCCTGGGCACTACCATCATCCTCGGGCTGCACGACTCCATGCTGACCTACACGCCCGACGCCACACAGGAAATCGTACGCAACATCGGCACCCAGCGGGCCATCCGCTCCATCCGCGTCTACAACAAGCGCGGCGAGATCAAGTATTCCAACCAGACCACGGAAATCGGCGCGGTCACGGACATCAAGCAGGAAGCCTGCTACGTCTGCCACCGCCTGGAGCCGCCCCGCTCGCGCCTGGACATCAAGCAGCGCACCCGCGTCTTCACCGACGCCGCGGGCGAAAAATGCATCGGCATCCTCTTCCCTATCCGCAACGACGCCTCCTGCTCGGGCGATCCCTGCCACGTGCACGCGCCCGGCAAGGAGATCCTCGGCCTGCTCGACATGGTCGTCTCCCTGGAGGGGCCGCAGGCCAACCTGTCGCGCTTTGGGCGCATCAATTTCCTCATGGCGTTGGCCATTGCCGGAGCGCTGTTTTTCATCCTCTTTCTGTGCCTGCACCTGCTCGTCAACAACCCCGTGCGCAAGATGATGCGCGCCACGCGTTCCATCGCCCGGGGCGAGGAATTTGCGGGCCTCGACATGCGCCAGTGCGACGAGATGGGGGAACTCGGCCGGGCGATAAACGCCATGGGCCGCGAGGTGCTCTCCAAGCAGGCAGAGCTCGCCCGCCAGATGAAGCGCTACCAGGACCTTTTCGAGCACGTCCCCTGCACCATCACCGTGCAGGACCGCGACCTGCGCCTGGTCAGCTACAACCAGCTCTTCTCCGGCGAATTCCACGCCCGGCCCGGCGAATACTGCTACAAGGCCTACAAGGGCCTCGACGCCCCCTGCCCCAACTGCCCGGTGATCCGCACTTTCGAGGACGGTCTGCCCCACGTCACCGAGGAGGTGACCACGGCCAGGGACGGCTCCAAGCGCGCCCTGTTCGTGAGCACCGCGCCCATGACCGACGCCGCGGGCAACGTGAACGCCGTCATGGAAATCAGCCTCGACATCACCTCGAGCAAGTTCCTGGAAGAAGAGCTCGAACGCTCGCGGCGCAAGTACCTCGGCATCTTCAGCTGCATTCCCACGGCGCTGTTCGTCCTCGACCAGGAAACGCTCACCATCCTCGAGTGCAACCAGAAGGCGCTCGAGGTTTATGGCTACAGCGAAAAGGCGCTTTTGGGAAAACGCTTCACGGAACTGTTCGCCGACCGCGACCGCGCCGGCTACGAGCGCCGCATTCGCGAACAGGCCGCCATCGACCGGGCGCGGCATATCAGACAAAACGGCGACGCCATCTACGTCTCCATGCGCATTTCCACGGCCGCGTTCCCGGGCAACCAAGTCTACCTCGTTTCTGCCACGGACATCACCCGACGGCTGGAAACCGAACAACAACTCATCCAGGCGAGCAAGATGGCGACGCTCGGCGAGATGGCGACGAGCGTCGCCCACGAGCTCAACCAGCCCATGACCGTCATCCAGACCATTTCCGATTATCTTCTGCGCAAGACCAAGGGCGACGCGGCCGTGCCCCGGGAGCTTTTCACGGAAATGGCCGAGGGCATCAGCCGCCACATCGCCCGAGCCACGCGCATCATCAACCATATGCGGGAATTCGGCCGCAAATCCGACCTCGTAATCGAGCCCGTGGACCTCGGCGAGGTGCTTACCCGCACCCTCGAACTCTTCACCCAGCAACTCAAGGTGCGCAACATCGAGGTGGATTGCGAGATCGCCCCGGAGCTGCCCAAGGTCATGGCCGAAGGAAACCGGCTGGAGCAGGTGTTCATGAACCTGCTTTTAAACGCTCGCGATGCCATTGAGGAGCACGCGGCCACGGCCGGGTCCGGCGCGGCAAAGCGCGTGACCCTGCGCGTCCATGCCGCGGGCGACGACGTGACCGCGGAAATCGCCGACACCGGCGGCGGTATCGCGCCCAACATCCAGGACAAGGTCTTCGAGCCCTTTTTCACCACCAAGACCGTGGGCAAGGGTACGGGCCTCGGGCTCTCCATCAGCTACGGCATCATCAAGGACTACGGGGGCAGCATCGAGGCGGTCAACGATCCCGGACAAGGGGCGCGCTTCATTATCCGGCTGCCCCGCGTACGCTCGGAGAACGGCCAGGAAGCCGGGGAGTTGCGCGCATGAAGCGATACGTGTATGGTTTTGGAAGTAATTTCAGACTATTATACGTGGGAATAGGCAGGGGAAAAACCGGCGTGTGCCGGAGCAACGCCCGAAAGTGGAATCCCGTCGTCGCGCCCTTTCCCGGGCGCCTGCCCCTGTGCTAGGCAACGGGCATTCCCGCAAGGCTATGGCGTACATCGCGACCAACCGCATCGGGACCGCGTCCGCAGCCGGCCGCGCGCCCACCAAGGAGACGGAGATGGCCAAGAAAATCATGGTGGTGGATGACGATCCGCAGATCGTCTCCTATCTCGTCACGCTGCTTGGGGACAATGGCTTTGAAACGTGCAGCGCTTCCGACGGCGACGCGGCCATGGACGTGCTCGAGCGCGAGCATCCGGACTGCATCACCCTGGATTTGGAGATGCCCCACGAGTGGGGGCCGCGCTTCTACCGAAAATTCTCCCAGAAGGAAGAGTACAAGCACATTCCCGTGGTGGTCATCAGCGGCCTGACCGGCCACGACATGGCCATCCGCAAGGCCGTGGCCGCCATCCACAAGCCCTTCGAGCCCGAGGCCGTGCTCACGGCCGTCAAAAAGGCCTGCGGCGAATAATCGCGCAGGCCCCGGGACCGGTCCCCGCGAGGGCCGGTCCCGTCTCCATCCCGCCCGTTTACATGCCCTGCGCCGCGGGGTACCATTGTGGTATGTCTGAAATCGCACGACGCATGGACGCCCTCTGCCGGCAGGAGGGGACGACGCCGACCGTGCTCCCCGGCGTACGCCTGCACCGCACCTCGCGCAACATCGTGCGCGCCCCCTTGCTCTACGGCCAGGGCATCATCATCGTCGGCCAGGGATCGAAAATGGTCCATCTCGGCGACAAGGTCCACGTCTACGACCCGGACCATTACCTGGTGCTGTCCGTGCCGCTGCCCGCGGAATGCGAGGCCGTGATCGACCCGGCCAAGCCGCTGCTGTCCATGGTCGTGGACATCGACATGGAGATGTTGCGCGGCATCATCGGTCAGCTCGAAGAGCGGCGGGAAACCCTGCGCCCGGGCTGCACGCAAAAGGGGCTGTACCTGGCCCGGGCCGACGCGGCATTCAAGGACGCGACAGCGCGGCTTCTGCACGCGCTGGCGTCGCCCGACGAGGCGCGCGTGCTGGGGCGGGGGCTCGTGCGGGAGCTGCTCTTCCGTGTGCTGCAAGGGGAAAACGCCGCGGCGCTCTACGCCCTGGCCGCGCACAACACGGGACTCTCGCGCATCGACAAGGCGCTCAGGCAGATCCACGAAAACTTCAACCAGTCCTTTAACGTGGAACAGCTGGCCGAGGTCGTCAACATGAGCCCCTCGGCCTTCCACCGCGCCTTCAAGGAAGTGACTGCCCAGTCGCCCATCCAGTATCTCAAGCGGGTGCGGCTCAACAAGGCCAAGAGCCTGCTCGTGGAAAGCGGCCTGCGTTCGAGCGACGCGGCGCGGCTGGTTGGGTATGAAAGCGTTTCCCAGTTCAACCGGGAATTCAAGCGCTACTTCGGGGCGAGCCCCCGCCAACTGCCGGAACTCGCCGCCTGGCAGTAAATCTCTCGCAACATCCCGCCTGCGCCCCTGTGCAACATTGCTCCCAACTCCCCCCTCCAAGGGGGGCCGGGGGGAATTATCCCCCCCGGCCGCCGGAGGCTTCTTCCTCTTTCTCCCCCCTCTAAATCGCCATCCCGTTCGCCGCGATGTCAGCCACGATGCGTTCCTTGATCATACGCGACACCGGGCCGGGCTTGCCGTCGCCCACAGGAGCGCCGTTGTAGCGCACGATGCTCAGGCAGTCGTTGGTGGTGCCGAGGATCATCATCTCCCTGGCCGTTGCCACGGCTTCCTCGCGCACGGGGGCAAAGACCACTTCGATCTCGCCCTGGATCAGCTCCACCGCGCGCATGAGCGTCGTGCCGCGAAGGGCGTTGTTGAGCTCCGGCACGATGAAACGGCCCTGCGCGTCCACGAGGCAGATGTTTTCCGTGGCCCCTTCGGCCAGGAAGCCCTTGTCGTCGTAGCAGACCGGATAGTCCTCGCCGCGCTCGGTGGCCTCACGGCGCATGAGCACGTTGGGCAGGTAATCGATGGACTTGATGCGCGCCAGGTAGTTCTGCTTGGCCGGGATGGAGGTGCGAAAGGCGGTGACGCCCTTGGCGAACGCCTCGGCCGGCCGGGGATGGAAGCGGTAGGCGACGATGGTGAGGCTCGGCGTCGGGCACTCGGCCGGATCGATGCCGAAGCCGCCGGGGCCGCGCCCGACGATGACGCGCACGAGGCCCGTGTCCGAACCGCCGGCCCGGCACACGTCCAGGGCCAGATCCGCGACCGCGTCCCAGGGACAGGGCGGGGCGAGGTAGATGGCGGACGCCGAACGCTCCATGCGCTCGAAATGCGGACCGACCTGATAGAGCCTGCCGCCGACGTACTTGAGGGTCTCGAACACCCCGTCGCCCCGGTGGACGAGATGGTCGTCCAGGGGAATGAGCAACACGCGCGGGTCCGTGCAGATCACGCCCAGGCGGTGCTCGTAGAAAGCCAGCACGTTTTCGCCACCCGGGCGCGGCGCGGCGAGCAGCCGGGCGACGTAGGCGTCGGCGTCGACAATATCGGGCATGGATTGCACTCCTTGAAAAACATTTGGGGGAAACGCCCCATGGACGCTTCCCCCTTTCACGATTTTTCCAGTCGGTCAAATGCGCGTCAGGCGGGCACGCCCACCTTGTTGCGGCTGATGAGCAGCTCGGCGATCTGCACGGCGTTGAGCGCCGCGCCCTTGCGGATGTTGTCGGACACGATCCAGAGGTTGAGGCCGTTGTCGATGGTGTTGTCCTCGCGGATGCGCCCCACGAACACGTCGTCCTCGCCCGCGGCGTGGATGGGCATGGGATAGATCTTCTCGGACGGGTTGTCGTAGACCGTGACGCCGGGAGCCTGGGACAGGATCACCCGGGCGTCCTTGGCCGTGAGCTTTTTCTCCGTCTCGATGTTGACCGACTCGCTGTGGCTGTAAAAAACCGGCACGCGCACGGTGGTGGCCGTCACCTTGATCGAGTCGTCGCCCATGATCTTGTTCGTTTCCTTGATCATCTTGATTTCTTCGAAGGTGTAGTCGCCGTCGGAGAAAACGTCGATCTGCGGCAGGCAGTTGAAGGCGATCTGGTACGGGTAGACCTTCGCTTCGGGGTCCTGCATGTTGAAAAGCTGCCGCACCTGCGTTTCGAGCTCGGCAATGGCCTTCTGGCCGGTGCCGGAAACGGCCTGGTACGTGGACACGACCACGCGCTTGATCTTCGCCGCATCGTGCAGGGGCTTGAGCGCCACCACCATCTGGATGGTCGAGCAGTTGGGGTTGGCGATGATGCCCTTGTGCCAGTCCACGTCGTCCGGATTGACCTCGGGCACCACCAGCGGCACCTCGGGGTCCATGCGCCAGGCGCTCGAATTGTCGATGACCACGCAGCCGGATTTGACGGCGAAGGGCGCAAATTTTTTCGAGGTGGCGCCGCCTGCGGAGAAAAGGGCAATGTCCACGCCCTTGAAGGAATCCTCGGTCATCTCCTCGACGGTGAGCTCCCCGTCGGCATACGGCACGGTCGTGCCCGCCGAGCGCGAAGAAGCCAAGGCCTTGACGGTCTTGGCCGGAAACGCGCGCTGTTCGAGGGTCTTGAGCATCTCCCGTCCCACGGCTCCCGTGGCCCCAGCCACGGCCACAACCCATTCGCCCCTGGCCATATGGTCCTCC
>JAEWPX010000146.1 GCA_023399375.1 Pseudomonadota bacterium
CACCGACACCGTCCGTGCCGGCGGCGGTTTCTCCGGCCCCGGCCGCGCCGGCAAACGCCGCAGCGCCCGTTGCGGATACGGTCGCGCCGGCTGCGCCCGCGACGTCGGCCGCCAAGCCCGCGCCCCAGGCCGCGGCCCCGGGCGACGAGACCCTGGAAAAGATGTTCGCGGAAATTACCGGCGACACGCCGGCCAAGGGCACGTCCGGCAAGCCGACGGGCAAGGCCGCGCCCCACGGGCCGCAGGCCGTTCCCGCAACGACTCCGGCCGAACCGGCCCCCGCGCCCGCGCCGCCTTCCGTCGCGACGGAACCGGCCGCGACGGAGACGCCGGCCCCGGCGGAACCTTCAGCCGCAGCGGAAGTCGCGCCCGCCCAGCCCGCGCCGGCCAAGGGCAAAGGCAAGGCCAAGGCCGCCAGGCAGACCGAACCTGCCGTTGCCAAACCGGCCGCGATGGAACCTGCCGCCGCGCCCGCCCCGAAATCCCAGGCCAAGGCCGAACCCGCGCCGGCCCCGGCCAAGGCGCAGGCCAAACCGGAACCCAAGGCGCTCATGGCCAAGGCCCAGGCCGCCGCGGCCAAACCGACCGCCGCCACAGGCACGGTGATCCGCGTCGTGGCCGAGGAAAAGCCCGGCGAATACCAGCTCGTCATCTACACGAACAAGCCGCCCGCGGCCTTTACCAAGATGTTTCTGACCAATCCGCCCCGGCTGGTGCTCGATATCGCCGGGTCCTGGAAGTACGTAGGCCCCGGGGCAAGCGACACGGGCAACGCGTTTATCCGCCACATCCGGGTGGGCACGCATCAGGACAAGTTCCGCGTGGTTCTCGACATGGCCCCGGACGCGACGGCCCGGCTGCGCGGCGCGCCCACGGTCGAACGCGTGCCCGAAGGCGTGGCCATGCGCATCCCCAAATAGCCCGCAGGGGCCCCAAAGGATCGACTCGCGGTGAAACGCTTCTTCAAGGCGACGCTTGCAACCGTCAAATGGGCCGTCATCGGCGTGCTGTGCCTGGAGGCGCTCTCCTTCGCCGTGATCACCACGACCAATTGGATCATCTACGGCAACCTGCGCGAAGGGCCCAAGGCCGTCTACGATCCGTACGCGCTTTTCCTCATGGAAAACGGCGTCTGGCCCACGGCCTATTCGAAATACGTGGACAACCACCCGGAGTTGTCCAAGGTCATCTGGTTCTTCGGCGGCTCCACCATGCGCGCCAGCGCCGCGCCCTATGCCATGTCCATCCCGAGCCTCGTCGCCAAGAACCTCAACGAGACGGAAAAGCCCTACGCGTTCAACTGTTTCAACTTCGGCGTCAATTCCTTCAACTCATTGCTCGAATCCAAGTACTTGGAAAAACAGTTCATCGAGTTTCCCATCCGGCCCGATCTCGTGGTCTTCTACGACGGGGCCAACGACGCCAACTATTTCGCCGTGCAAAAGACGCCCTACGCCCATGAAGGGCGCGAACGCGTACAGGGCGTCATCGAAAGCTACTACAAATCCGGCTACGGCATCCTCAAACCCATAAATGCCGCCTATTTCGCCTCGTTCACCCGCGAGCTGCTGCAAAAGCTCCTCTACACCGCCAAGCCCGTGGACCCGAACTCCCCGGAACTGGCCGCTTTCGTGGATCTCACGGTCAAACGCTACGATTTCCTCAACCGGCTGTGCGCCGCCGAAGGCGCGAAGTTCCTGCTCGCGCTCCAGCCGCTTTACTGGGTCGAAACCTGCTCCGGCGTCGCCGCCGCCGTGGCGGCGCAGGAGAAGGACACGATACTCGGGCGCAAGACCTTTCCCTACGTGCGCGAGAACTTCATGACCGTCTATGCCGCCCTGGAGCGGGGGCTTGCCGGCAAACCCTATTTCGTCAACCTGCGCGAGGCTCTGTGCGGCCGTAACGCCCCGGCCTACACCGCCGACGGAGTCCATAACACCGACGCCGGCCGCGAAGGCATCGCGGCGGCCATGCTGCCGGCCATCCGCGCCCGGCTCTCCCTCCCCAAAACCGCCAACGACGGAGGACCGCAATGACACGTTTTGCCGTCACCTGCCTCCTGGCCCTCGCGTTGTCCCTCGCTTCGGGACCACCCGCCAGGGCCCAGTCCGATCTCAAGGAACGCAGCCTGAACGATGCGCCCGCGGCCTCGCACAAGTCCGCACCGGCGGCAGCGCCGGCCGACCCTGCCCCCGCGCCCGCATCCCAACCCGGCGCGGCCACGGTGTCGCCCGCGCCCATGCCCGCCACGCCCGCGCCGACATCCGTGCCCGTCGGCGGGCAGCAACAGCAACCGGCATCCCCGCCGCCGGCTCCCCATGGCGGCACGCCCGTCAACGGCCAGCCCGCCGGCACGCCGCCTCCGCCGTCCCCCCCGACCGGCGGCCAGGCTTATACGCCGCCACCTCCGCCGCCCGGGCCGGGTTCCATGCCGCCTCCTCCCGGCGGCACGCCGATCAACGGCCAAACGGCTGTTTCGCCTCCCCCGCCGCCTCCCCCGCCGCCGCCGAGCAGGGAGCAGACCTACAACCGGGATGAAGTCAACCGGGAAGTCACGGGGTTCTTCGACAGCGGGTCGCGCGGCCTGGCGGAAATGGTGGCCCGGGCCTTCCACGACCTTGGCCAGCCTACCGGATTCATCAAGGGCAACGAGGCCGGGGGCGCACTGGTGGTCGGCCTGCGCTACGGTTCGGGCACGCTGTACCTCAAGGGCCAAAAGCCCGTGCCTGTCTATTGGCAGAGCCCGTCGCTGGGGATCGACCTCGGGGTCAACGCGGTCCGGGTATTCACCCTGGTCTACGGCACCACTCATCCCAACGAGATATTCCAGCGCTTTCCGGGCGTGGACGGCAGCGCCTACGTCCTTGGCGGCTTCGGCATGAACTACCAGCGCTCCGACAACATCACCCTGGCCCCGATCCGCTTCGGCGTCGGGCTGCGTCTGGGCGCGAACGTCGGCTACCAGCACTACACCCGCACCCAGGATATCAATCCCTTTTAAGGGGTAGAAGCGTGGAATGGGGGGGGGGGCACCCCCCAATTTGTAAAAAA
>JAEWPX010000040.1 GCA_023399375.1 Pseudomonadota bacterium
GGGCCTGGCATTCGGAGAAATGCCAGGCCCTGGGCGCGGTTTTTGTTGATTTGTAGCGGCTTGGCGCGATCTGGCGCGATGCGGCCGTCCGCCTGCGGCTACTTGCCCTGGGGCAGGTAGTACTTGCCGTCGCGCTGTACGGCGAGCTTCTTCACCGCTTCTTCCAGGCCGTGCAGAGTGACGTAGGCCACTTCCTTGTCCTTGGCCAGCATCGGCAGCAGCGCCTTCCATTGCTCGTTGGTGAACTCGTCCGGCCCGTGGGAATACAGGCTCAGCACGCCGCCGACTTCCTTGATTTTCTTGAGGAACGCCGCGACCTTCGCGGCGAAGTCCGGGCTGGCGACGTCCGTGCCGAAGGCGTCGCGAGGCTTGATCGAGTAGATCCGGTAGAGGTCGTAGCCGTCGGGCGAACCCAGGGCGGCGTTGCCTGCCGGGCCCACGCGGCCGCAGGTCATGCCGAGGTCGACGGTGACGGCGCGCGTGGCGGCGTCGCTGACCAGGAACGGATAGATCATGGACGTGACGGTATAGTCGGGCATGCCTGCCTTGATGTCCGAAAGCGCCCCGGCCATCTCGTAGCGGGCGCTTCCGGCGGTGTCCATGAACAGCGGCGCGAAGCCGTTTTTGAAGAAGATGTCCGTCTTGGCGCTCGCGGCCAGGAAGCGCGAGCGGAGATTGGCGTTGTAGGGATCGCCGAGCTCCGCGGTCACGCCGCGCACGTCGTTCAAGGCGTCCACGAGCTGTTTGAGACTCGGGGTGCGCCCTTCTTCGGAAAGGTCGAAGCTCGCCGCGGGTTCGGGGTTCTGGTCGACGATGATGCTCAGGGTCTGCTTGCCTTCATCCACAACCGCAGAGGCGGATTTGGCCGCCGGGTTGGCGTAGCGCAGGCGTATGGCCGGTCCCGGGGCCACGGGCACGTGGTCGCGGGTGTGGTTGGCGACTTCGTGGCCGGCGGTGATGCGCCGGGACATGAGCGCGTAGTCGTCGGGCGTGGCCTTGGCCGTGTTCAGCGCCAGGGTGGTCTTGATGCCGTAGGCGTCGGCATCCTCGGCCAGTTGCGACCACAGCGGCAGGTTGGCGAGGTCGTCGATGATGACGGCGACGTAGGCGCGCGGGCCTTCGCCGGGCAGGGGCACGCCTTTGGTGGCGGCGGAGAACCCTTGCGCCGGCGCGGTGGCGGCCGAAGCCGCCAGAAGCAGGCAGGCCAGCGCCAGGCGGCTCAGGATGGCCAAGGAACGGATGCGCATCATATTTCCTCTCATGGTCTGACCCCGGAACGCGCCGGGTGTGCATTTCGAAGAGACGCCCGGCGCATGCGTATCCCGTACGGAGAGCTTTCATCCGGGAAAGCGCGGCCGCGCGCATGCGGTGATGGTTGAAATAGGAACGCCGTGCGGGAAGGCAATGCCGGAGTTAGCGTTTGAGCCCGGACAGGAAGGCGAAGAGGGACGGCGCGTTGCCGCCGAGTCGCCAGATGGCGAGCTTGCGGAATCCAGCCGCCTGCGCGGCCTGCCACAGCATGTCCATCGTCTGCCCGTCGGCGTGCCAGACCTCGTGGTCCTTGCCGGCGTCGTCGCGGTAGCGGCTCACCAGATAGCCGTTTTCGGACGAGCGCACGGGCGTGGCCCGGTTTTTGGCGAGCAGGGCCTGGGCCTCGGATTCCGTCAACTGGCTGGCCTTTTGCGCGTCGGTCCAGTCGAAGCCGCCAGTGGCCAGGGCCAGCGTGGCGTCGTCGAGCGCCCCGATGGCGCGCAGCGCCGCGGCCTGGGCCGAGAGGAACGCCGGCGTGGCCTTGGGGCCGGGGCCCGAATGGAAGCCGAACAGGTTGTAGCCCATGAGCACATACTGCGGGCCGTACGGGAGAGGCGTGGCGAGGTAGCGGTGTTGGGGCTGGAGCAGCACGGCCAGGGCCAACCCCTCGGACGCGGCGCGCCCCTGGAGCGCGGCCACGAATGCCAGGAAGTTGGGCCAATCCGCCTCGGCCACGTTTTCATAATCGATCTCGATGCCTTGGAAATGATGCTGCTTGGCCAACGCGATGAGGGCGTCGCCATGCCGGTCCCGGGCTTCGGGCGAGGCCGTCAGGCGCGCGACCAGGGCCGGATCCTTGAGTCTTAGGCCCTTGCCCGAGGCCGCGACCACGTCGTTGACCACGGTCAGGTAGACCGGCGTGGTCCCGAACACGGCCGAGGCGTCCCGGCCGAAGGTCCTGGCCCAGTCCGGGGCCAGGGAGGGCCGGTCCTTTTCGTCGAAATTGGCGGAAAAGACCCGAATGGAATCGAAAAGGCCCGGATGGGACCGGAATTCGGCCAGCCCCCGGGCGAGATCCCAGTCGGCGATCCAGGCGGTGAGGGCCGCAGCACCCGCCGGGACGACAGACAGGAGCACGCACGCGCACGAAAGGACTGCCGCCAGGAGGGCAACCCTCTGGCGGACGGTCCGCGGTCTGCCTAGAACGTGTAGTTTATGCCTGCCCATGCTTCGTTGAGGTTATAGGTCGGAGAACTGAAGTAGGAGTATTTCACCGAGAACTTTAGCCGCTCTTTGAGGGTGATGTCCATCCCGGCGTTGACGCGCCAGATGTTGCGCCAGTCGTTGCTGCGGTCGCGCGAGGGACCGTAGCCCACGCTGCCGTTGCAATTGAACCAGCGCGTCGGGGCGAAGCCGAAGGAGGCGTAGGCCAGGTGGGTGACCAGGTCCAGGGGGGCCCAGTACTGGATCGGATTGCGGTCGCTGTTGGCGAACTGGAAGGCGTAGCCCAGGGAGAACAGCGGATATTCGAACAGACGCGCCAGGAGGCGGCCGTCCATGGAGCCGGTGTTGTTGCCGTCGGTGCGCGAGATGCCGTGCAGGTTGAGGAACAGGTCGTAGTAGTTGGAAATCCGGTTGTGGGTGAAAAGGCTCAACCGGTTGGCCATGACCTGTTCCGAGATGGCCTCCACGGTGTCGATGCGCTCGTGGGCCGCCTGGATGTCCCAGGTGCCGTCGATGGCCGCGCCCTTGGGCGCGAACGGACCGTGCAAGGTGGCCTGGCCGTTGAGCCAGACGCCGGGGCCGCCGTCGGTGTCGGTCAGCTGGCCTTGTGCTTCCAGCCAGAACTCGGGATAAAAGAACCAGCGCGCTCCGACCACGAGGTCTTCGCCGTCCAGGTACTGGGTGCGGCGGGAATGGAGCACGTTGTAGACGTCGGAGGCGCTCAGGGAGCCGTTCTCGAGGGTGTTGGAGATGGCCTTGAGCATCTTTCCCCGGCGCTGGTAACTGTCGATGGACCATTCCACCCGGCCGCCCTTGGCGAACACCACGAGACTGTCGAGGACGTGGACTTCGCCGCGCAGGCCGTACCACCAGTAGCGGCGGTTGTCGCTGTCCCACCATGTGTTGACGCTGGCTTCGGCCTTGGGCCGGGTGCGCAGTTCGGCCCGGGCCAGCTGGATGCGGGTGCGCTCGGCCTCGGGATCGACGGCCACGGCCTTCTGGGCCCGGGTCACGGCCACGGGGTCGTCGTACATGTAGTAGGCGTTGATGGCCTCGTGGTAGGTCAGGTCGGCGGGATTGGCCTTGAGTGCGCCTGCTTCCTTGAAATAGTTCTCCGCCTGTCCGAGCTGTTCCTGCCAGGAGTAGACCTTGGCCAGTTCCAGGGAGACCTGGCGCATGGGGTTGACCTGCTCCAGGTAGCGGGTGAGCCCGGCCGTGTCCAGGGACGGGGCCACGGACTTGGCCGCGATGCGATGTGGATCGGAGACCGGGGTCCAGTAGCCGTCGGGATTGAGTTCGAAGGCCAGGGGGAAGGTGTCCGTCACGAGTTTTCGATAGGCTTCCCGGCCGGCGTCGCTGGCGCCCAGGATGTCCCGGGGCGCGTCGCCGCCGGGGTAGAAGAAGACCGGACGGGCGGCGCCGAGGATCACGCCCTGGGGGTCGAGAGCGTGCAGCCGTGCGGCCAGTCGCGCCCCCGGCGTCTCGTCGGGCGGACAGGCCAGCGCGCCGCAGGTGTTCCACAGGTGCAGGGAGCCGGGGGCCCGGCCGTCCACGCGGGGCGGATCGTGGTCGGTCAGGGCCAGGGACCAGCGGCCGTTGCCGGCCAGGGCGCGGACCATGGCCAGGTCCGGCAGATAGGGCGTGCCGACGGTCAGCGATTCGCCGCCGACGACCAGCATGGCCTTGCCGCCGACCTCGGCCAGCAGCGCGTCGATCTTCTCGAGCACGGCCGCGTCGGTGCGGTCCACGATGAGGAAGACCTGGGGCGCGAGATTGGTGTCGCGCCTTTGCAGGGCGGCGTCGCCGCTTGGCCGGTCGGCCAGGTCGTCCGCGCCGAGAAAGGAGCCGCCGGCGGCGGCGATGGCCCGCAGGTGGTCGGCCATCTGCGACAGACGCACCTTGCCCGGCGTTTCGGCGTCGCGCACGTCGGCGTAATACAGGCACAACACCGGGCTGCCCGGGCCGAAGTCCCGGATGGTGTGCAGCGCCGGGTAGGCGGGGCGGAAGTCCTGGTCCGCGGCGGCGGCCACGGCGTACTGCAGACGCAGCGTGGCGTTGTCCGGGGCCAGCTTCATGAGTTCCTGGGCCGCCTTGTAGGCCTTGGCCGCCTTGCCGGTGTACCGGTAGATGTTGAAGTTGCCGCGCGCGGCCGGGAGATAGGCCGGGTTTTTCTTAAGCAGGGCCGTGTAATGGGCCTGGGCCTCGTCGTACTTCTTCTGGTCGAGCAGGGCCTGGGCGAACATGTTCTGCACGATGGACGAGTCGGGGTCGAGTTCCAGGTAGCGCCTGGCGTAGGCCTCGCACAGGGCCGGGTCCTTGGCGAACTCGGTGGCTTCGGCGGCCTGACGCAGCAGTTCCTTGTTCTCGGGGTGCTTGGCCAGCCCGATTTCGGCCTGGTTCAGGGCTTCCTGGTATTCGCCGAGGGAGAGCAGCGCCTCGCACAGCACGCCGCCGAGCAAGGGCGAGGCCGTGTCGGCGTAGGTGTGGGACAGGGCGGCCACGGTCTCGGCGTAGCGGCTTTGACGGTTCAGTGCGAGGCCCAGGCCTGAAAGGGAGTCCAAGGAAGCGGGGCGGGTGGCGAGCAGGGTCCGGTACAGGGCTTCGGCCCCCTTGGCGTCGCCGAGCTCCAGCTTGGCGGCGGCCGTCGCGCTGAAGACGGCACGGTCGCCCTTGGCGACCATGGCGTCGAACCAGCCGGCCATCAGGCGGGCCTCGTCGTAGCGGCGGTCGGCGGCGAGCAGCCCGATCACGCGAAGGCGCAGGGCGGTGTCGCTCGGAGCCAGGGAAACGGCTTCCTGGAAATGGGCCAGGGCGGCCTTGGCATTGCCGTCGAGCAGGGCGAATTCGCCCAGGGCGTAGCTGCGGTCGAAGGGCGCGGCCTTGGCCAGGGCCCGGTCGAGCAGACTTTGCGCCTTGGCGTCGTCGCCCCGGCGCTTGGCGGAAAGGGCCAGGTAGAGCAAGGCCTGGGGCTGGCCGGGATCGGCGGCCAGGGCCCGTTCCAGGAATCCGGCCGCCTGGTCGTACTGGCCGGACGTCCACAGAACCCGTCCTGCTCCGGCCCAGACCGGGGCCATGGCCCGGAGCGAGACCCCGGAGGCCCAGGCCGGCGGCGTCAGGAAGAAAAAGCCCTGCGTCATCTGGTATTCGACCAGGGTGCGGGCGATGTGCAGATAGATCTCGCCGGCCACGGCCGGGGAAAGCGAACCTCGTACGATCCGGCCTTCCGGGGAAAAACCGACCGTCGCCGCCTGGCCGAAACCGCCGGCCGGCAGGGCGGACACCACGTGCATCTTGTCCAGGGCGACCTGGGGTTGCCCGTCCTGCAGCGCGGCCATGGCCCCGAGCAGGTCCGGGTAGGGGCCGGCCGGGACGGCGGGCAGCACCTTGCCCACGAGATCCCAGCGGTTGGCCGCGGCCAGGCTCCAGGCCAGCCCCAGGGGCGTGACCTCGGGCGCGTAGGCCCTAAGCAGCGCCATGGCCTCGCCGGTACGGCCGGTCTCGATCAATAGCGGCGCCACGCGGGCCACCAGGGGATCGCCGGCGGGCAGCCCTTCCTTGAGGGACTGCTGCCAGAAGGACAGGGCCATGTCCGGGCGCTTGGCCGTCCACAGCCGCCAGCCGATGTCGCGCAGGATGTTCCCTCGCACGTCGAGGCCCTCGATCAGGGTTTCGATGGAGGCGATGCTCTTGGCCGGATCGCCCTTGACGCCGATGCTGCCGACCAGGGCGTCGGCCAGTTCGATGATGCGGTCGCGGAAGGGGCGGCGATTTTTGATCTGGCTGAATTCCTCGGCCGCGCCGGCGTCGTCGCCCCGGTTCGAAGCGGTCATGGCCAGGCCGAAGTGCAGGCCGTCCTGCTCGGAACCGGCGCGCAGCTTTTCCTCGAAGGCGTCCGCCTTGTCGTTTTGCCCGGATGCCCGCAGGGCAAAGAGGTATTGGCCTTGATAGAGAGCGTTCGTGGGGGAAAATTGCAGGGTTTTTTCAAGAAAATCGGCGGCGCGGGGATAGTCCTTGGCCGTCAGGCGCGCGTCGGCGATCCAGCCGGCCCAGAGGCCCACGTCCGGGGCGTCGCGCCATTGGGATTCCCACAGGTCGGCGGCGGCATTGGGTTGGCCCTGGTTGTAGCGCACCCAGCCGAGTTCGCCGGTCACGGCCACCGGGTCGTAGCCGTTGGCCAGGGCCTTGTCGAGCAGCGCCTGGGACAGGTCCACGCGTTTGCCGGCCAGGGCCTCCTTGCCCGCTTGGAACTGGAGCGCGGCGATGATGTTTTTCTGCGCGGCCGGGGCCGACGCGTCGGCCAGTTCGCGCAGGGCCGCGTCGTCGCCCTTGGCGTAGCCGGCGGCCAGACGCTTCACGGTCTCGCCGTCGGCCGAGGCGGGCTTCCACACGGCAAGCAGCCGCGTCAGGTCTGCCTTGGCCTGGGAGCGCGGCAGGATGCTCTCGATCAGGGAGGCGGCCATGCTCTCCTTGACGCCGGAGAGGTACTGCTCGAGCCGGGGCGTGCCCTTGTCCCCCAGGCGCAGCAGGGCCGTGAGTTCCAGGACGTTGGACTCGAGGTCGTCGGGTTCGGCCTTGAGGAGCACGGCCAGAGTGTCGAGGGCGCCGTCGTAATCCTTGGCCGTGATCTGGAGGCCGGCTTTTTGCCGCCACAGGGGCGGGTAGCCCGGATCCTGGCCCAGGGCCTGGTTGACCAACTCCATGGCCTGGGCGGTCTGGCCCCTGGCCGCGGCCTGCTGGGACTGGCGCAGGAGCGTGACCACCGAGGCGTCCGCGCCGCAGGAGACGGATGGGGCGGCCAGGACGAGCGCCACGAGGAGGAGAAGTTTCCGGATCAAGGCGCGTCTACCTCTTTCCCTCATAGAAGATTGCGGCGGCGTCGGGGCCGGGCTCGCGGTACAGCATGCGGGCCCGGTCGAACCGGTTCTTGAGCGTGATCATTTCCTCGGCGTCCTCTTCGCTCGGCGGCGCGTCGAAGAGCAGCCAGTCCGGCGTCAGGGCGACGTTGCTCGCGGCCAGTCGGGCCGCCGAAGCGGCGGTCAGGCGCACGGCGGCGGAAAGCCCCTGGGCATGCAGCGTATCCAGGAGCGCCGCCAGATCCCGCGGCTCGGGGAAGGCGTCCAGGGACAGCACGAATCCGCGCAGCAGCTTGGCGAAGACCTGGGAGGCCGGGGCGTCCTTGACGCAGCGCACGGTCTCCATGACCCGGGCCGCATCCGCGCCGGTCATGTCGAGAAAGGCGTTCACGCCCTTGGAAGACACCGCCACCATGGCGGCGGCATCGCCGACCGGGTCGCGGGTCAGGGTATCGGCCGGCAGCACCATGGCCGTGAGCATGAGGGAGTCGTCGAGGTTCACGTCGGCCACACGCGTCGTCTGGACCCAGCGCGGCGGGAAGGTGGTCAGGCGCAGATCCGCGAAAAGGGCCGGCTGGCGCGTCTTCTCGTCGCGCGAGCCCAGGGCGAAGCCGCCCCGGCTGGTGTTTGCGGTCAGGGGGATGGGGTAGGCGCCCGCCACCGTGCCGTCGACGCGCAGCAGCAGACGGTTGGACTTCACGCAGCATTCGAGCGCCACCGGCCCCATGTGGTCCAGGGGCAGGACGTACTGGAAGAGCGTGTTGAGCGAGGTGCCGTTTTTCTCCTGGACGAGCACCCTGTCCACGCTGACCTGGATGCGCACGAAGGAACCCTCGTTGCGGTAGCGTAGGTACACGAGGCTTGCGTCTTCGGCCGTGGGGTAGACTTTGACCTGGCACAGGAAGTTCTCGAACCCTTCCGAGCCGCGCAGCAGGGCGAAGGGGGCCTTGCCGCCGGCCGGGCTCAGGGTCAGGCGTGCGCCGTCGGCGGCGATGCTTCCGGCGGCGACCTGCCACAGGCCCTGGCGCACGGAATCGGCGAAGTCGAGGAAGCGCGAGCGGGGCATGCGCGATTCGATTTCGAGGAGCAGGCGTTCGGAGCTCCAGTCCGGGCCGATCTGCATCCGGGTGAGCGCCCGGGGATTTTTTTCGCGGTCGTTGTAGCTCTCGCCGACCCGGGTGAAGGCGATGGGGAAGTGCCTGTCGAGGCCTTGCTCCACCGGGCTGGCGAGAGCTTGCGGCATGCTCACGCCCAGGGTGTTGGCCGGGATGAACAGGTAACCCACCGGGGCGATGCCTGTGGCGTCCTTGATGGAGCCGGCGGCCAGACGGAAATCCTCGGCCACGCGGGCGTCGAACTGTTCCTGGGTTTCTGCGGGCTTGCCGTCCGGGCCGTCGATGCGCGCGGTCAGGTAATGGGCATAGCCGCCCTGGGGGACGTCGTTGATGAGCGCCCAATTGTAGCCCATGGAATTGACGTCCCAGAAGGGGTTCTCCGCCACCTTGCGAACCTCGCTTTCACGCATGAAGAAGCGGTTCCAGCCCTTGAGGTGGCCGCCGTAGAGGTAGAGCGAGGCGTGGTAGCCGGTTTCCTGGAGGGTGGGCTGGCTGAAGAGCACGGAGTCTTTGCGGCCGCCCTCGAACATGAGGTAAAGCGCCTTTTCCGGCAGGGGCTTGCCCTCGTCGTAGAAGGCGCGCACGTCTTCGGAGGTGATGGTGCGGTAGCCGGCCTTGGCCAGGGCCTGCAGGTGCTCGCGCAGCCGGGCCTTGGTCATCAGCGCCGGCACGTCGTCCCTGATGGTGAGGCCGCCCACGCCAAGGGCCACGAACCCGTCGCGCTGGCTCCAGTTGGCCCGGTCGAAGACGGGCGGCGTGCCGCGCGTAAAAGCCGTCTGATAGATCAGGTAGGCCGCTGCGCCCAGGATGGCGTATTGGAGGATGTAGCGGAGAAGTTTTCTCATGGCGTCGCCCGGGGACCCCGGATTAGTTTGCTGCGTTTTTGCCGGACGGTTGTCCTGCCTGCTGGGTTTTGGAATCAAAATGCGAGGGTCTGGTGCCCCATGAAGACTTCCAGAATGTCAACACGGCCCAGACGATCTGCCACAGCAGGACGGACAGGTAGAAAAAGCAGAAGGGCACGCCATAGAACCAGAGATTCGATCGTTTGATGAAGAGGTAGGACGTGCACATGAGCATGCTCATGAAAAACACGCCTGCGATGTACGTGACCGGCCAAATGCCATAGGCCAACGGCATGAAGACGAAGGCCCGCAGCACCACCACCGGGGCCAGCAGCGGCAGCAAAAAGCCCAGGTAGAAGGAAATGGCCATGAACGGCTCTTTTTTCCACATGAAAAGGCAGGCCCGCAGGCTCTCCCGCAGCCAGGACCGTTTCCAGCGCATCTGCTGGCTGAAGAATTTGTCGTAGGTCGAGGGGACAATGGTGTGGGTCACGGCCGTGTGCTGGTACACGGCGTAGTGGCTGCCGAGGACGTAGTTGGTGAGGCTGCGGTCGTCGCCGAAGGTGGCGGGCTGGCCGAGGTAGGTCTGGTGTTCCCAGGTGTCGAGATAGCGCATGAGCACGTCGCGGCGGTAGGAGGCCAGGGGGCCGGACAGGCAGGTCACCACATCGAAGATGCTCTCGGCCGCCTTGAAGATGCGAAAGCCCACGAAGTAGCGCACGGCCTGCATGCGCGTGAGCATGTTGGTCCACTTGTTTTCCACCTCGCACCGGCCCGTTGCCGCGCCTATGCGCCGGTCCTTGAGCGGTTGCACCACCTGGAGGAGGGAATCGGGCTGGAGGAAGCTGTCGGAATCCACGAACACGATGACGTCGCCCTTGGCCCGGCGCGCCCCGGCGGCCATGGCGTGGCGCTTGCCCCGGTTCTCGGGGAAGACGTGGATGACGAGCCGTTCGCCCACTTCGTCGTAGACCTTGTCGCGCACGGCCTTGAGCGCGGCCACGGAACCGTCGGTGCTGCCGTCGTCCACCACGATCACTTCCAGGCATTCCTCGGGATAATGCTGGTTGAGACAGCCGCGCACGGTGCGCTCGATCCATTTCTCCTCGTTGAAGCAGGGAATGACGATGCTCACGCTCGGGGTGAAATTCACGTCCGTCGGATAGGAGCGGTACAGCGCGGCGAAGAAGAACCGCGACAGCAGGTAGAAGAGGGCGCACAGGCCGTAGAGGAAGACCGGCACGTCGAACCAGAAGTAGAAGATGCTTTCCTTTTTGATGAACCAAACGCCGACGAGCGTCAGCATGATGCCGAGAAGGGCCGCGGCCTCGAAGTAGCGCCAGCGCCGGCGGCGCAGGCTCTCGGTGATGGTCTGCGCAAACTGGAAGGCCGCGTGGCCCGTGGCGGAATCCACGCGCACGACCGTGGCGGGCAGCTTGACGTAGGATTCGTAGCCTTCGGGCAGGGTGCCGGCGCTCAGGAAGAAACGCAGCATGGCCTTTTGTCCCACACGCAGCTTTTTGTCCGGTGAAAGCAGCATGCCGCCCTGGGACAGGTTGACCACGTTTCCCGAGCAGTAGCGGTATTTGCCGTCCTCGGAATAGACGTCCGCCTTGCCCTCGGAAAAGTAACGGGTGTCGTAGACGCGACGTGTGGCTGCCTTGGATGGGATGTCCGGCAGGAAGCGGCGGTCGGGTTTTTCCCGGGGGAAGACTTCCATGATCGTCGTGGCTCCCTGGAGGTTGCGGCCGGAGGCTGGTCCGTGGGGTTGCCGCCCGCATCCGAACGCCGGTCGTTTCGTTTCACATTATGAAAAACTGATCCGTTTTCGTTGCTGCATCGGACAGGCAGGGGCGGCTTTTCTTCCCGGGAATCGCCGTGACCTGCCGCACCAATCCGGAATCATCTTTCGGAGATCGTTTGTCTCTTCCCGAGGCACGCATGGCAGGCCTGCCGCTTGGGGGCCTGGAGCGGGCGTCGTTTTCGGAGAGCGCACGAGAGAAAGCAAGGGCGATGCCAGGGAGAGTGATTCTCCGCAAAAGGCAACGAGGCAGGGAAAAAGAGGACGTCGGGCGGAGAGACGGGGGCGTGTAATGAGGGAGCAGAAGCCGCGACCCGGGAGGCCCCGACCGGGTCGCGAAGCTACCGAACGAAGCCTGGACGATCAGGGAGGGCAGACGCACCAAAACGCCCGTCCGCCGCCAAAGGCGAAAATGCATGCGGGCGCCTCGGTAGCGTAACCCGTAGCCGAGAGATTGCATTGCAGCAAGGGAGGGCGGGGAATGAAGCGATTGCGCGATGGGCGGGAGAAGCCCGCGCCCGGCCGGGGGTCCCTTCCGGTCGGGCGCGGCGAGGAGGGTAACTTTATGATTCCGTTAGTCTGCCCGTTTGGTTTTGATAACCACGTCGGCCAGGCGGGAAAGGGCGTAGCAGGATGCAACCACCATGAAAACAATGAGAATTTTTTGAACGAACATAGGGATAACCTCCGCTTGCCCTATGTTCTTGCATCCTGCGTGCCAGGTTATTCCTTTTTGCGCGGCAGCGGCAGCAGCAGGTTGAGCAGCACGCCGGCCACGCCGGCGAGGCCGATGCCCTCCAGGCGCAGGCCGCCCAGGGAAAACGTCATCCGGCCCATGCCGAGCACGATGATGAGCGCCACGATGACCATGTTGCGCGGCTCCATGAGGTCCGCGCCGGCAAGCACCAGGGAGTTGAGCCCGACGACCATGATCGCGCCAAAAAGAAGCAGCATGATGCCGCCCATGACCGGCGTGGGGATGCTCTGGAGCAGCGCCCCGAGCTTGCCGACAAAGGCCAGGCACAAGGCGGTGAGCGCCGCCCACGTCATGAGCGCGGGGTTGTATATCTTGGTCAGGGCCACGGCTCCGGTGACCTCGGCGTAAGTGGTCAGCGGCGGCCCGCCGAGGAACCCCGCCAGCGCCGTGGCCACTCCGTCGCCGAGAAGCGAGCGGTCCACGCCCGGGTTTTCCAGGTAGTTGCGCCCCGTCACCTGGCCGATAGCCAGGATGCCGCCGAAATGCTCGATGATCGGCGCAATGGCCACGGGCACGATGACGACCATGGCGTCCAAGGAAAACGACGGCGCGGTGAACGAGGGCACGGCGAACCAGGGCGCGGCGGCCACGGCGGAGAAATCCACCATGCCGAGGCAAAGGCTCAGCAGGTAGCCCGCGCCGATGCCGCACAGGATCGGCACAAGGCGCAACATGCCCCGGCCGTAGATGGCCACGACGACGGTCACGGCCAGGGAGAAAAAGGACACGAGCATGGCCGTCCGCTCGGGGAAAAGCACGGCCGCGCCGTCGCCGGTCTTGCCCATGGCCATGGCCACGCCGACCGGGGCGAGGATGAGCCCGATGACCATGATGACCGGCCCGGTGACGATGGTCGGCAGGAGCCTGGTCAGAAACGCAGGGCCGCGCAGATGGATGAGCAGGGCCACCGCGGCGTAGACCACGCCGACCGCGCCCAGCGCGCCGGTGGTGGCCGCGACGCCGTAGGTTTTGACGCAGAACATGATGGGCGCGATGAAGGCGAAGGACGAGCCCAGGAAGATCGGGATGCGCCCCTTGGTCAGCAGCTGGTAGAGCAGGGTGCCGCAACCGGCGCAAAAAAGCGCCACGTTGGGGTTGAGGCCCGTGAGTAGCGGCACCAGCACCAAGGCGCCGAAGGCCACGAACAGCATTTGCGCGCCCACGGGAATTTCCCGCGCCCGCAACCGGTAATCGCTTCCCTCCCGGGGAGTCGCCGCCATGGAGTGCCTCCTTTCCGGGCGTTACGGGCGGCCCCCCCGGGCCGATTCCCGGCGGGGCCGCCGGCCCGCGCAAGCCTCCTACAGCAAGAACCAGCAGGCGGCCAGTCCCGTGAGGGACATCACGATGGTGTAGGGCAGGGCCAGGCGCACCATCTGGCCGTAGGACAGGCGGATCAGCGGGGCCAGGGCCGAGGTCAGCAGGAACAGGAAGGCGGCCTGGCCGTTGGGCGTGGCCACGCTCGGGATGTTGGTGCCGGTGTTGATGGCCACGGCCAGGCGGTCGAACTGCTCCATGGCCGCGGCGACCTTGGGCAGGGCCGCGGCAGGCAGGCCGGCCAGGACGTCGGCCCGGGAAAGCCTGGCGTCGGTGAGCCTGGCCAGAAGATCGGCCCCGTCCATGCCGAGGTCCGGCATCGCGGCGAAGAGTTTCACGAAATGGGCCTTGGTTTCGGTGATGTAGACCGTGGCCACGAACACGTTGTCGCTGATCATCGAGAGCAGGCCGTTGGCCAGGTAGTAGGCGGCGGTCTGGTTCTTGCCGGAAAGCGAGAGCACGAACCCGGTGATGGGGGCGAACAGGTGCTGGTCGTGGATGACGGCGACGATGGCGAAAAAGACCACGAGCAGGGCGGTGAAGGGCAGGGCCTCGGTGAAGGCGTTGCCGATCTGGTGCTCCTCGGTCTTGCCGCAAAAGGCCGTGAGCAAAATGATGATGGACAGGCCGATGATGCCGACCTCGGCCAGATGCAGGGCCAGGGCCGCGACGAGGTAGACGGCGGCCACGGCCTGGGCGGTGAGCGCGGCCTTGGCCCGGTTGGTCATCTCGGCCTGGCGTCTGGCGTCGTCGGCGGCCAGCACCTCGCGTACGGCGGCGGGCAGGGCGTGGCCGTAGCCGCACAGGCCGAAACGTTCGACCACGGCGGTCGTGAGCAACCCCAGGAACAGGACCGGCATGGAAACCGGGGCGACCTTGAGGAAGAATTCCCCGAAATGCCAGCCCATCTCGTGAGCCACGAGCAGGTTCTGCGGTTCGCCGACCAGGGTGCATACGCCGCCAAGGGCCGTGCCCACCGCGCCGTGCATCATGAGGTTGCGTAAAAATCCACGGAATTCCTTGAGGTCCTCGCGGCAATCGTCCGTGAATTCGGTCTCGTCGCCCAGGCGGCATTTTCCGGCCGAGGCGTGGCGGTGGTAGACTTCGTAAAAGCCGTAGGCCACGGCGATGATGACCGCGGTCACGGTCAGGGCGTCGAGGAAGGCGGACAAAAACGCCCCGGCGAAACAAAAAAGCAGGGATAGCGCAATCTTGGAGCGCACCTTCATGAGGATCTTCGTGAAGGTGTATTGCAGCATGTCCTTCATGAAGTAGATGCCGGCGACCATGAAGATCAAAAGCAAAATGACCGGAAAGTTGTGTTCGGCCTCGGCATAGAGGGTTTCGGGGCTGGTCATGCCGAGCAGCACCGCCTCCAAGGCGAGCAGGCCGCCGGCCGGCAAGGGATAGCAGGACAGGGCCATGGCCAGGGTGAAGATGAACTCGGCAATGAGCGCCCAACCCGTGACGAAGGGGCCGGCCAGGGCCAGCAGCAGCGGATTGACGACGAGAAAGGCGGCGATGGTCAGTTTGTACCAGTCGGGCGAAGCGCCGAGCAGGTTGGCGAGAAACGCCCGGGGCAGGGTCCTTGGCATGGGGGTGCGCTCCTTTTGCGTGACGACGGATGCGCGCCGCGCGCGATGGGTCTTGGTCCGTTGCGACAATCACCTTACAATAAAGTAAGCGAGGTCGCAGGCCAAGGCCCGGGGACGCGCCGGAGAGAAGCCCTCGCATCGCCGCCGGAAGGCGCGGCGGCGGTTTTCGAGGCCGACAGACTGTTCCGGTTATAATTAAAGCCAGAAAATTTAACCAGGACCGCGCCCTACGCGTTCGTCTCCACGCGCAGCAGAAAAGCCCCTTTCGGGGTGGTCCAGGAGGGGCCCTCGGCCCCTCCTGGCCGCCGGAGGCATTTCTTCATTCTCTCTCCCCTCGCCCTCTTTCCCCCTCGTCACCACGTGAGCGTGAGCCGGCCCGGGACGACGTCCAAACTCGCGCCCTGGGCGGCGGCGAGCGCGCGCAACGGGTCGTCGTCGGCCAGAGCGGCGTCGGCGGCCATGCCGGAGACGGTGAGCGTCGGGCCGTCCGGGGCGTCGGCCGCGGCGACGGCAACGGCCTTGGCCGCGTCCGGGGCGTCCATGGCCCGTTCCAGGCACAGCGCGACGAGGCGGACGAGTGCGAAGGCGTCGCCCGGGGCCAGGGCGGCGCAGCCGGGCGTCGCACTCAGGGCCACCTGGCGCATGGCGGCGCGGCGCTGGCAGAGGGAGACGGCCAGGCAGGCGGCCTCGCCCAAGGGCAGGGGGCGGGGTTCGGGATCGGCGGTATGGGCGAAGCGGCTGACGTCCGTGAGGATGGCGTCGCCGCGGCAGACCTGTTTTTGCAGGCAGGCGGCCACGGCGGCGAGGCGGTCGGGATCGAGCGGCATGCCCCGGGCGGCCATGCAGGACAGGTCGCCGAGCAGCCCGGCCTGTTCGTTGATCACGGCCAGGACGTTTTTGAGCTCGTGGGACACGGCGGCGCAGACGCCGCCGAAAAAGGCCAGGGCATCGGAACCGGGCATGGCGTCCTCCTTGGAATCGTTGCGTTCCCTGGTGCGCGGGCGCGGCCTAGCCGCGTCCGGCGGCCAGGGCCGCTTCCACCGCGGCGATGAGCGCCTCGATGCGCACGGGTTTGACCAGGTAGCCGGCGGCTTCGGCGGAGCCGGCCCGGAAATCCTCCTCGGAGCCGTGGCCGGTCATGAAAATAAAACGCATGCCGGGGCGCAGGCGCTGGAGCTTTTTTTTGAGGTCCAGACCGCTTAGGCCCGGCATTTTCATGTCGAGGACGGCCAGGTCGTAGGCGCTGGCGCGGACCTTGTCCGCGGCCGCGTCGCCGTCGGTCGCGTAGTCGGCCTCGATGCCGCGCAGGGCCAGGCGTTCGGCCAGGGCTGAAACCAGTTCCGCTTCGTCATCCACGAGCAGCAGGCGCACCGTCGTCTCCTTTGGCCAGGGGGAAGGTCACGGTGAAGGTGGAACCGTGGCCGAGCTCGCTTTCCACGCCGAGCGTGCCGCCGAGTTCCTGGACCAGCCCGTACGTGATGGACAGGCCCAGTCCCGTGCCCCCTTTCTTCTTTTTGGTGGAAAAAAACGGTTCGAAGATCCGCTTGACGTCCGCGGCCGGAATGCCGCAGCCGTTGTCGGCCACGGACACGGCCACGTGCTGCGCATCAGGCGAGAACACGCGCACGCGCAGGCTGCCGCCGTCGTCCATGGCCTGGAAGGCGTTGTTGATGAGATTGAGCAGGATCTGTTGCAGCTTGCCCCGGTCGGACTCGATGTCCGGCACGGCCGGGTCGGCTGCGACCTCCACGCCGATGCGGCGGTACTCCGCCTCCTTGGTGAGGAAGCTCAGGACTTCCTCGGCGATCTTGCGCAGGTTGACCGCCTCGATGTGCACTTCCAGGTGGCGGGCGAAGGAGAGCAGGCGCTTGGTGATGGTGCCGGCGCGTTCCACCGAGGCCAGGATGGAGTCCACGAGTCCGGACAGGCGGTCGGGCGACGGCGGCTCCTTGGAAAAGCGGATGAGGTCCTGCATGAGCCCGGCCTTTTCGTTGATGATGGCCAGGGGGTTGTTGATCTCGTGGGCCACGCCCGCGGCCAGGCGGCCGATGGAGGCCATGCGGTTGGTGTGCTCCATCTGGTGCATGGTCTTGGCCCGGGTCTGGTCGGCGTGGAAGATTTTTTCCACCATGTAGGTGGCCACGCCGAGGATGACCACGAGGATGACCAGGATGCTCGCGCCGAGAAAACCGATGAGGTTGACGCGCATGGCGTACCAGGGGCGCATGAGTTCGGCCTGCCGCTTGACCACCATGAGCACCAACGGCGTGCGCTCGATGGAGGCGTAACCGACGATGAGACCGTCGTCGTCGGGGATTTCCCGGACCTCGGTGCGGTCGGCGCCCTCGGGCACGGCGATGCTTACGTGTTCGAACACCGAGCCGTGGGAGCGGGACACGGTCTGGAGGATGCCTTCGCGGTTGACGAGGAAGGCGTCGCCGCCGCCGGAGAGGTCGAGGCCGGCCAGGATGTCGTTGATGCGTTGGGTGTCGACCGAGGCGCGCAGCACGAACGCGCCGCCGTCCGGGTTTTCGCCGCGCACGGCGATGATCATGTGGGGCACGTTGCGAAAGCCCAGGAACACGTCGCTGATGTAGGAACCCGAGGCCATGGTCTTCTTGAACCATTCCTGGGAGGAATAGTCGATGCCGAGCAGGTCGTAGGGGCCGTCGTAGGCGATCTGGCGGCCCGTGGCGTCGATGACGCCGAGGTCCATGAAGCCCCCGAAGGCGGCCTTGAGGTCGGCTAAAAGCGCGCCCAGGCGGCCCTTGACCGCGAGCTGGCGCGAGGACTCCTCACGCGCGGCGAAATTGAGCGCGGCCAGGCGTTCGTCCAGGAAATAGGACAGGGTGCGCCGCGTGTTGGACGTGGTGATGGTGGTGCGGTGGAGGTTTTCCTGGGTGACGGCCTGTTTGGTGACGTTGAAGTCGATGACCGTCATGATGCAAAGGGGCGTGAGCGTCACGGCGGCGAGCAGCAGCACGGACAGCCGCCAGACGCGTCTGTAGTTGAACAGGCTGCGGTACGGGCCGCCGTCGGCGGCGCCGTTCCAGAATTCCGGTCGCAGGCGATCCATAATCCCCATGACGGCAGTCCTTGTGGCCGGCCGGAGAGCGGCCGCCGGAACCGGGCATCCGGCGGCCGCCAGGGCGTCGTTGCGTTTCTCGTGCGGCGGCGTGGCCTCTTCGCGCCGCGCCCTGCCGTTTCGCTTCCCCTCGGACGTCAGGCCGTGGCCTTGCGGGCGCGGACCTTCTCGTTGGCCCGCTTGAGGGTGTCGCTCAGTTTTTCGATGTCCACGGGCTTTTGCAGGTAGGCGAACGCGCCCAGGCGCATGCACTCTTCCTGGTCGGCCTCGGAGCCGTGGCCGGTGAGGATGATGACCTCGACGTCGGGGCGTTCGGCCTTGGTGCGCTTGAGCACCTCCAGGCCGTCGATGCCCGGCATCTTGAGGTCGAGCACCATGACCTCGGGCTCGTCGTCGGCCATCATGCGCAGGGCGGATTCGCCGTCGAAGACCGCGTGGGAGCCGACCTCGCGCATGGACAGGCGCTCGGAAAGGGTCTGCACGAATTCGCGCTCGTCGTCCACGAGCAGGACCTTGGTCGGCATCTCGAAATCGGCGCGGCGGTAGATGTCGGTCTGGTAGTAGCCCTTGCCCACCTTGGTGACCACGTCGGAAACGCCTTCGAGCTTGCCGACGATGCCGCGCAGCTCGTTTTCCAGGCGGTCGAGGAGCAGCACTTTCTTGTTGATGGTCAGGATGACCACGCCGTCCTTGGCGGAAACGCCGACGTCGTGGCCCTTGCCCGTGACCACGGTCTCGACCCGGGCGGCGAGGAGGAAGTCGCGGACGCAGGCTTTCGAGGCGTCGGTGACGCGCACGGCGGGGTCGGCCAGGTGCTTGGCGATGAGCACGCCCGCCTCGTCCACGCCGGTCTTGTCCATGGGCACGACCATGTCGTAGAGCGAGGGCGCCCAGGGGTCCTTGGAGCCGGCGGCCAGCGCCGTCCACAGGGAGGCGTCCTCGTCGGCGCGCTCCAGGCGCTGTTTGGCGTCGCGGTCGGCGAGCCCCGCCTCCTCGACGGCGACGGCGCGGCGGAAGGCGGCGTCGGCGATCAGGCACACGCGCAGCACGTGGGCGATTTCGCGCGGGGGCAGCAGGGCGCAGTAGCCGGCGAGGAGCAGGCGCTCCTCCTCGGCGAGCCTGGTCGCCAGGGCCAGGCGCAGCCAGGCCACGGCGCGCTGTTTCTCGTGGGTGAACTTGTTAAAGACCGAGGTCTTGGCGGAGAAGGCCTTGCCGATCTTGTCGGGGCCGAGCCCGGAGAGCTTGCCTGCTAAATCGGTAAGGTCGGCGTCGCGGACCACAGGCAGTCCGGTGGTCGTTTCCAGGGCCGCGATGACGGCGGCTTCCTTGCAGAACGCGCCGCTAAAAAGGGAGATGACGGACATGGATCGCTCCTTGTGATCGTGCTTACGCGCCGGGCAGGCGGCAGACGCTGGTCAGGGGGCAGCTTTCCCCCGGGGTATGCCAGGAGTCCTTGTGCACGGCGCAAAGCGCCTGGCCCAGATCCGGATAGAGATGGTCCTCGCCGATATGCTCCAGAAGGTGGGTCCGCTTCATGACGTCCATGACGGATTCCTTCACGCCGCAAAGGGAGATGTCAAGACCGGCGCTGCGCACGCGGTCCACGAGCAGGGACAGCGCTTCCTCGCCCGAGGCGTCCATGTCGTTGATGCCGTCGGCGGCCAGGATGATGTGCTTGAGCTTTTTCCCGGTCTGCATGCGCTCGGTGATCTGGTCTTCGAGAAAGCTCGCGTTGGCGAAAAAGAGCGTGCCGTCGAAGCGCACCACGGCCACGAACGGGCACTCGGCGAGCTTGAAGACCGAGGCGTCGCGGTAGGCGCTGTCCTCGGTGAGCGACAGCGAGGCCACGCGCGGGCGCATGCTCTTGTACAGGAACACGAGCAGCGAAAGCGTCACGCCGATCATGATGCCCTTGTCCAGGTGCGGGGCGAAGGCCAGCGTGGCGACGAAGGTGATGATGGAGATCGCCCCGTCGTACCACTGCGCCTTCCAGGCGTGGATGAAGCCCGTGGCGTTTAGAAGGCCGATGACCGCCATCATGATGACCGCGGCGAGCACGCTTTGCGGCAGGTTGTAGAGCAGCGGCGTAAAGAAGAACAGGGCGATGACCACGGTCGCGCTGGTGAACACCGAAGAAAAGCCGGTGACCGCGCCGGCCTGCAGGTTGACGGCGGAGCGGGAGAACGAGCCAGAGGCCGGGTAGCTCTTGCCCACCGCGCCCAGGATGTTGGCCAGGCCCTGGCCGATGAGTTCCTGGTTGGGGTCCAGGCGCTGGCCGGTCTTGGCGGCCATGGCCTTGGCGATGGAGATGGCTTCCATGAAGCCCAGCAGCGAAATGATGGCCGCGAAGGGCAGAAGCCGGAGCATGGCCTTGATGTCGAGCGTGGGGATGGTGAACGACGGCAGGCCCGAGGGCACGACGCCGACGACCTGGCCGCCGCCGATCAGCAGCAGTTTGTCGGTCTTGAGCGGGCTGTTGCCCACGCGCAGGATCCAGGTGCGGCCGTCGGTCTTGGCGTCGGCCGGCGCCGCGCCTTTCTCGTAAAAGGCCAGGCCGCCGTCGGCTCCGGTCACGCCCGTGAGCAGATAGGCGCGCAGTTTGGCCCGGTAGAGGCCGGCCTCCCGCTGGGCGGCGTTTTTTTCCAGGTCGAGCAGGGCCAGGTCGTGTTCCACGGCGAGAATGGCCGAGGGATCGCCCGAAGCCTTGGCCGCGTCCTCGCGCGGGGTCAGAGCCGCGCGCTTGGCCGCGATTTCCGGCAGGGCCGACGCCGCCTTGTTGAAGGCCGCGACGTCGGCCGCGACCTGGGGCGAGCTGATGGCGGCAAGGTTTACGGTGGCGTTGTGCTCGAAGCCGATGGCCCAGGAGACGAGCGTGGTGAGCACGACCGCCACGAGCACGTTGGGGATGCGCGGGTTGAGCTTTTTGAGCCCGAACATGATGGCGAAGGCCGCCGCGCCCATGATGAAGGTCGGCCAGTGCGTGTGGTGCCAGGCCGCGGCCACGACGCGGCCGATGGTTTCATAGTAGTGTTCGGCGTCGTCCACGGACACGCCGAACATCTTGGACAGCTGGGAGGAGGCGATGATCAGCGCGCCGGCGTTGGTGAAGCCGTTGACCACGGGGTGGGACAGGAAGTTGACCACGAGCCCCAGGCGCAGCACGCCGAGCAGGAACTGGAAGACGCCGACGAGCAGCGCGAGCAGGATGGCGTAGGCGATGTAGCCCTCCGACCCGGCCGTGGCCAGGGGAGCCAGCGACGCCGAGGTCATGAGCGACACGACGGCTACGGGGCCGGTCGCGAGCTGCCGGCTCGAACCGAACAACGCGGCCACCAGCGGCGGCAGAAACGACGCGTACAGGCCGTAGTACGGCGGCATGCCGGCCAACTGGGCGTAGGCCATGGATTGGGGGATGAGCACGAGGGCCACGGTCAGGCCGGCGATGGCGTCGGCGCGCAGCTTGGCCATGTCGTAGCCCGAAAACCAGCCGAGGAAGGGGAAGATTCGTAGCAGCATCAGCGACTCCCGTCACATGGTTTGGCCAGCATCCTGCGGCAGGATGCGATCAGCTCGTCGTAGAGCGCCCCGGCGTCGTAGAGGTTGCAGGTTTTGAGGCGCAACAGGCCGTCCACCATGGCGAACAGGATCATGGCCGTCTCCCGGGGCGGAAACGCGCCCATGGAACCGTCCGCCTGGCCGGCCCGGACCACCCGCTCGAAGATGTCGGTCAGGCAGCTGTAAATGGCCGCCAGGTGGGACCGGCATTCGGGGTTGTCCTCGGCCAGCTGGTGTGGGAACTGTCGCTGGAGCAGGGTGAACTCGTGCTCCATGACGCCTGCCAGATGAAAATAATGCGCGACCGCCTCTTCCATCATCTCCAGGCCCGAGGCGAACGTGCGCCCGGTGAAGGCGGCGTCGTACTCGGTGAGGATCTGCGTCTTGGCGTGCTCGAGGATGGCGATGAGCAGGCCTTCCTTGCTCTTGAAATGATAGAAGATCGTGCCTTCGGCCGTTCCGGTGACCTTGCAGATGTCCTGCATGGTGGTCTCCTGGAACCCCTTGTGGGCGAAGAGCACGGTGGCGGCGTAGCGTATGGCTTCTTTTCGCGTCATGTGAAGTCCCGCACAATTCGACTGAGTACTCAGTCGGTTTTTCTTTAGGCCGGGTCCGCGTCCCTGTCAAGAAGCCGGGGCGGATTTGTGACGGGACGGCGCAATGAAGGCGCAACCTGCCGTGGCGACAGGAGAAAGTATTCGTCGCCACAAGCTGCCGCGCGCGGCGCGCCGCAAGGGCGGGGCTGCCCGCGGGCGTTTTGCGCCAGCAAACGGGTCTGGCGGCGCGTTGACGCCGCCATCCGATTTTTCTACCTTCTTCGTAGGGATGCCCTCCCCGTGCGGCGGCCGTCAGCCGCACACCTGCCAGCCAGGAGGCCGCGGTCATGAAGCTCACCACGCGAAGCCGCTACGGAACCCGGATGATCCTCGACATGGCCCTGCATGGGCAAGACGGCCCCGTGCGCATCAAGGACATCGCCGAACGCCAGGGCGTGTCCATCAAATACCTGGAAAAACTCGTGCGCGAGCTCAAGCAGGCCGGGTTCGTGCGCAGCCGCCGCGGGCCGCGCGGCGGCCACGAGCTGGCCATGCCCCTGGAAGCGGTCACGGTGGGGGACATCGTGCGCACGCTCGAGGGCGAGCTGTCGCTGGTCGAGTGCGACGCCGATCCCGGCCGCGTCTGCCCGCGTCTGGCCGACTGCCTCACGCGCGATGTATGGGCCGAGGCGTCCCGGGCCATGCACAAGGCTCTGGACGCCATCTCCCTGGCCGACCTCGTGGCCCGGGCCGCCACGCCCCCGCGCAAGGGCAACGGCGGATGTCCGTGAATTGTGCTTGAACGCGGCCCGCATTTTGCCCTATTGTACGCAAGGTTTGTATAAACACGTGCGTAAGGGCGGGGCATGGCGGACACGGAGAGCACAAGGGGACGCAAGCGCGTTCTGATCGCCGAGGCCGACCAGGCTGCGGCCGACAAGTTGCGCGCGTTGCTTGCGGACTTGGGCTACCAGCCGCTAGGACCGGCCGCGGATGCGATGACGGCCATGGACATGGTCGCCAGACTCGCCCCGGACATCGCCATCATCGACCTGTCGCCGCCCGACCCCGCCTCCGGTCTGGACCTGGGGAACGCGTTGGCCGCCCGAAGCATTCCCGTCATCTTCACCACCGCCAAGCGGGATCTCGGCGTCATGTTCCGGGCGGCCCAGACCAAGCCCTGCGGGTTGCTGCTCAAACCCCTGGAGCCGCATCTGCTGGCCGTCGCCCTGGAGACGGCCCAGCGGCTGCGGGCCGAAGAGAAGCTCGCCCGGCGCTGTCAGGAACTCACCGAAAGCGAACGGCGTTTCCGGGCCGTGTTCGAGCAGGCCGGCGTCGGCGTCACCAGGCAGACGCCCGAGGGCCGGTTTCTCGAGGTCAACGAGCGTTTCGCCCGCATGGTGGGGCGCACGCCCATGGAGCTCGTGGGCCGCTCGTTTTCCGAAATCACCCATCCCGACGACCGCGGCGACCAGGACGGGGCGCTCGGCGAACTGCTCGCCGGCCAGACGGATTCCATGGCCCTGGAGAAGCGTTACGTGCGTCCGGACGGCACGGCGGTCTGGTGCCGCCTGAACCTCACGGCCGTGCGCGACGCCTCGGGCAAGGCCGAATGCGTGCTGGCCATCGCCGAGGACATCACCGACCGTCGCCGGGCCGAGGTGGAGCTCGTCAACCAGCTCTCGTTCCAGCGCAGCCTCATGGACGCCGCCGTCAACCCCATCTACGTCCAGGACCCGCAGGGCCATTACGTGAGTCTCAACCGGGCCTTCGAAACCTTTCTCGGCGTGTCCATCCAAAGCGCCCTGGGGCTCACGGCGCGGGAAATCTTCTCCGAGGAAACCGGCGAATTCCTGGCCGGCAAGGACCGGGAGATTCTGGAAACGGGCGGGGTGCAGCGCTTCGAGGTGGCCCTGGAGGACGCGTCCGGCCGGGAGCGCCACCTGGTCTTCCACCGCGCCCGTTTCGACGATGCCGACGGCCGGCCGCAGGGCATCGTGGGCGTGGCCACGGACGTAACCGACAGCAAGCTCGTGGAAAAGGCCCTGCGCGACGAGCAGGACGTGCTGCGGCGCATCCTC
>JAEWPX010000054.1 GCA_023399375.1 Pseudomonadota bacterium
TCGAGGGCGAGCGCGTGCGCCAATACTGCCGCCGCCTGGAAACCTGGCAATCCACGGGCAACCTGACGGCCCGGTTGATTGGAATGGCCTACGGCTTGAAGGACCGCGAGCCCAGGCCGCCGTTTCGGCTTATCGCGGCCCCGTCGTTTGTCGAGTGGATGAAGTAAGGCGGCGCGCGATTTGGCACTGATTGGCGCGGAGTTCGGCACGCCGCCCGTTGTTTTGGCCTGGCTACGTTAGCGCGGTCTCGGCGGCGAGGATGCGTGCGGCGGCGAGGGTCGCGTAGTCGGGCGACAGTTCGACGCCGATGAAGCGGCGGCCCGTCTCCAGGCAGGCTATGGCCGTGGTGCCGCCGCCGAGGAACGGGTCGAGCACCGTAGCCCCCTGGGCGCTCACGGCCAGCAGGTCCTTGACCAGCTCCACCGGCTTGCTCGTCAGGTGGACTTTCTTCCTCGGGTCCACGGCGTAGTGAAACACCCCCGGGAAGCACCGGCGCGAGTGCGTCTGCATCTTGTCCTTGACGGCATGGACCACGAACTCCGCGTCGTGCCGAAAGGAGCCCAGCGTCGGCCGAGCGCTCGGTTTGTGCCAGACGAGAATCCCTTTCCAAACCCAGCCGGCGGCTTGAATTGCATCGGTCATGACCGGCAACTGCCGCCAGTCGCTAAAGACCAGGCACGACGCGCCCGGTCTGGCCAACCTCCAGCACTCCCCGAGCCACAACGCCGCCCACATGACGAAGGCGCGTTGGTCCTTCAGGTCGCCGAGCATGGGCGGGTAACGCTTTTGCGCGCCGGCGAGCTGATACTTCAAGGACGGGGCGGTTTGGCGGGCGGCCAAGTGCAGGCCGCCGCTCGAATACGGCGGATCGGTGAGCACCATGTCCACCGATCCGGCCGGAAGTTCCGCGAGAATCGCCAGGGCGTCCCCTGTGTGGAGCACGCCGTTGTCAAAGACCTGTGGAGACACGCGAGCAATCCTTCTTTTCCCCTGGTCGGGGCGTTTCGGGGCTCGCGGCCCTCACGTGGTTGATGGTGCGGCATCGGGGGCATTTGATTTCGATGGTCCCGGTGCCCTTGGCCAGTAGACGTCCGCAGCTTCCGCAACGTATCTCCATGATTGCCTTTACAAGGTTGGGCCGGAAGCGGTAGCCCTCTCACGCTCGTGCACGAGCTGGGAGCGCGGCTTCGGCCGTGGCGCGATGTGATCGCATCGCGTCGGTGGGGCGGTTGCCGCCGCCCTGCCGCTCCTCTTCTTAATATCTCGCTATCCGTTCTCTTCCTTCGTCCGCCTCGATGGAGGTCCGGCAATGGCCGGGGCCGAAGACGGCGTCCAGGCAGTGCTCCAGGGCGCGGCCTGCGCGGCTGCCGGCAGCGGACGCCTTGCCCACGCGGCTGGACACGGTTTCGTCGGGATCGCCGCCGGTCAGGACGGAAAGGAACTGGTCCAGCCCCAACAGGACATTCCAGAAATAGCGCGTGGCCTTGCTCATAACTGGAAAACCCCGGCCTTGATTTGCTGCAAGCGCTCGTCGCTTACGATGTAGGCCTTCTCCCGGAGCATCCGCAGGGAGTTTTCCGTGAGCTGGTCGGCCATGTTCACGTAGCCGACGGCCCGGATGAAGGCCCACATGCGGCGCACGTCGGCGTCCGTGGCCTCGGCGGCCAGGACGGCGTCCAGTTCGTCCTGGGTGAACAGGCGCATGAACTCGGCCGGGGTGAAGGTGCCCGGCGTGATCGGTGCCGGCGTCGGCGGGTTGGCCGCCCACTCCAGGACCGCCGCCCAGGAATCCGGGAACGGCAACAGGCGTTGCGCACCGGCCTCGCCGGCGAGCACTGCCGGATAGCCCGGAAACGCCGGGCAGACGCCGACGGCTGCGCCGTGGTCCGAGACGATCCGCACTGCGTCCTCGCCGACGGCCACGGTCACGTCGTCGCCCTCGGGGATGGCGACGCCGAGGCTGGCCACCAGGGCGCGCGATGCCGCAACCTGCGGATTGTGCAAGAGGATGATGTCCATGAGGCTCCCTTAGGCCGCCCATCCCATTTGGGCGAAAGTCTTGGTGTCGGCAGCGCCTGCGCCGCCAGGTCCACCGTGGTAGGTGCCGGGGGCGTAAGCGCCCCCGTTGGCGCGTATGGTGCCGGCATTGGAGAGCGTGCCGCCGTGGATCAGCATCGCCCGCCCACCGCCAGAGCCACCGCCGCTGGTGTAATTGCCGGATAGGGATGGCATGCCGTCCGCCTGCATTACGCCGCCCGAATCGATGGTGGCATCCCCTGTGCCGATTGCGATAACGATGCCGCCAACGCCAGACTCCGAGCCGTCCCCGGCAGGGTTCCCGGCTCCATAGCCGGAACCACGTCCGCCCTTGCCGCAGTAGTCAGCCCCAGCAATTGAAGGATCGACGGCAACACCGGAACTTCCGCCGCTTCCAGGCCCACCGCCCCAAGGATAGCCAGCGCCACTCCATCCGATGAGTGTATTGCTGCCGCCGTTGTAGTATCCGCCAATGCCGCCGCCACCCGGAGCATTCGCCCCTGCGTTCCCCACAGAGCCTGCGCCATTTGCCGCCACGACAAAGCCGGATCGGGACGCCCCGCATCCGGAAGCCGAAACCAGCACAGCCCCTTTGACGATTTCGGCCGTCACCCCAAACGTCGCCAACTCGGCGGGAGGATTGGCCCACAGATTGGGGTCGCCAATATACCAACCTCGCTCGCCAATGAGTTTGAGGACCGCATGGGGCGAGCCATACCGCCCGAGATAGTGACCGACTCGGGCACGGTCAGGTCCTCGACCACCCAGCCGCCATGCCCCTTGGCACCCCGGCCGGTCATGCTGATATCGCCGCCCGCACCAATGTGGATATTGCGATACAGGGGGATGAGGCCCCGGCAACGCTTGGTTGTGGAGAGCTTGGCGTTGACGATGAGGTTCTCGTACCGGACGACCTGCACCGGGCCGTCTTCGGTGGTGACGATGTTGGTGGGCTCCGAGATCGTCACGTTGCCCTGCGAGGGGTAGAGCGCGTAAAGATTGGCGAGGGCCGGCCCCGGGGTCCAGGTGTACGTCCACGGCGCATGGTCGCCGGGGTATCGCGATATGCCCATAGGCTACCCCTCGTCTCCCGAAGCCAGAAAGGACACGGCCGCCGCGCTGGACAGTGCCCGCAGCTTGTCCGGCGTGGGGCTGGCGGCGAGGCACACCTTGGTGTCGATGTGCACGGATTCGCCGGGGTCCAAAGTGCCCTTGAACACCGTGCTCTTGATTGCGCCGGAGCTGTCGGTGAGCGTCACCGCGACGTCGGCGGCGTCCGGCGCGCCGTGGTTGCAGACGATCAGGCCGATGATGGCCACCTCAAGGGTGGGCGTCGGCACGACGAAATCCGTGACGACGCCGGCCGCCACTTGCGGCAGGGTCCAGGGTCTTAGCGGCATGGTCGGGCCTCCTATCCGAAAATGATGGCCAGCCGTCTGGCCATGGACACGTCGCCGGGCGGGCCGGGTTCGCCCCGGTCGCCCTTGTCGCCTTTGTCCCCCTTGTCGCCCTTCGGGCCGGGGAGGCCCTGGGGGCCGGTGATGGCTGTCTGGGCGCGGGGACCGATACACACGTCGCAATCCGCATTGGGGATGGCCAGGAAGCGGATGATGCTGCCGCCCTGGGGATCGGTGACGGTGAAGGCGTAGGCGCTGCCCTCGGTGCCGAGGTCGTTGGGGAACATGCGCAGCACGACCCGGCCGTTGGCGTCGGTCACGCCCTGCACAAGGCCCGGGACTTCCAGGCCCTGGTAGCGTTCGGTCGTGGTCAGCACGGCCTTGACCGTGGCGTTCGCCACGGGCTGGCCCTGGTTGTCCAGGTAGCGGACCGTGGCCGCGATGGTGGGGATGGCGCTCACGGCCTACTCCAGGGCGGGCCAGGCCAGGGCGTCGCACACGGCCTGGACGGCCTCGGGGGTTTGGGCTTCGCGCACGCGTTTCTTGGCGGCTAGGCGCACGGCCTCGATGGCCGCGCCCATGGCGTGCCAGGAGCGGGACATGGTCAGGACTACCTCGGCCACGGCTTTGGGCGTCTCGGCGGTGATGCCGACCTCGCCGGCAATGAGCGGATAGGCGGCCGGATCGGGGTCCGTGGCCGCCAGGTACGCCGAGGCTTGGGCTTCCTTGGCCTGGTAGGTCATGGCCCGGCCGGGGGTGAGGCTGATGTAGGGGGCGAGCTGTGCGTCGGCCTGGACGTCGATGGCCGCCTCGGCGTCGGCGCGGATCGCGGCCATGTCCGGCTGCCAGGACGCGCCGTCCCAGGCGTGGCGGGCGCTCGGCGGCGGGGTCGCGGTGTAGCCCTCGGGAAGCGGGCCAAGGCTTTGCACGGTCGCGGCCTGCCGGGTGGCGGTGTCGTAGACCACCGCGCCCCGGTGGTCCTCCACCACGCGCCAGGTCTGGCCGTCGAACACGGCGGCCTGGCTCGCGGCCAGCGTGGGCGGGGCCACGTCGGTGGCGTTGGCCGGGCGCAGGTAATTGGGCTGGCCGTCGATCAGGGGCCGGGCCGGGGACAGGCGCGGCGAAATCGGCCCGGTGTACACGCCGGATGCGTCGTAACAGTACAGGATCATGGGTTACCTCCAGCGGATGAGGAACATGAGGGCGAGGTTTTTCATGCGGGTTTCCAGGCCCTGGGGCACGGTGTCGAACTTGGCGGGCTGGATGGCGTCGGAAGTCACGGCGAAGTCGCAGGAATAGACGTTGTAGGCCGTTCCCGACTTGTTCCAGGCCTGATAGTCCAGGAGCGCCGAAGAGCCCTGCGCGCCGCCGCCGTTGCCCAGGGGGTGGTTGTGCTTTTTGACGGCGTCTTCCTGGGTGGAGCCCACGTGGTCGCCGCCGATGCGCAGGGCGGCGTCCGGGTCCACGCCGGCTCCGTGGTCCCAGCCACGCGGCACGCGGCCGCGCAAGTTCGGCAGCTTGAAATAGCCCGTTGTGGCCGGGCCAAAGAGGTCGCCGATCACGTCGTAAAGCGGCTGGTAGTCCACCCGGAGCAGCGACGCGCCGTCGCATTCCATCCAATCGCCGTTGGCGGGCAGGGTCTCGCTCGGCCAGAGCTTGATTTCCCCGATCTCGCCGGAGCCGGACAGCTGGTTGATGGCCTGGCGCAGTTGGTCGAAATTCCCTTTTTGCAGCGTGATGCCCGCCGCTTCGATGACCTTGGCCAAGTTCTCCTGGACGTCGTTGAGCCAGGCGGCCGTGACCACCGTGGCCATCTGCGGCACCGAGGGATCGCCCTCGGTGAAAAGGCTGTTCACGGCTCCGGGGCCGTCGATTCTGTGCATGGCGGTTATCCTCCGTAGGCAAAGTGGACCATGGTGTGGGCCGGGGCGGCGTTGCGGATGGCGCATTCCAGAAGCTGGTTGCTCCAACTGACGAGCGGCTCGCCCGCGCCGCTGACGCCGGCGCGAAAGACCGTCGTGGGCTCGCCCGAGGCGTGGACCATCCAGACATATTGCCAGAGCGCGCCCTGACGCAGGGAGCGCCCGGCGCGCCAGCCGGCGGAAAAGAGCGTTTCGTAGTTGCTGATGCGTTCGCCGGCGCGGGAGTGGCCGGCCTTGAACTGGCCGAACTCTTCGATGCTAACGGCGTAGCCGAGCTGGGCGGCCAGCCAGATGAAATAGGCCCGGTTGATGGCCGCGCGCTCGGCCAGGGCGATGGCCAAAAGCGCCAGGCGTTCCTGGAGCAGGAGCCCTTGCTGGCGGCAGTCGCCGGGCAGGCCGTAGACGCGTTCGTAGTCCTCCAGCCATTCCAGGGCGGCCAGGGGCGTCAGGCCCCGCAAGGGATCGAGGCTGACGGCCAGCGCCCTGTCGAGGGCCGCGCCGTCGGCGGCCAGCTCGTCCACGACCTGGCCGGCGGGCGCGTAGCTCGACGGCAAAAGCGCCTGGAGCAAGGTGGCATGGCCGGCCATCACAGCGCCTCCGCTTCGACCAGGCCCAGGCGCGGCCATTCCAGGCGCTGGGCGTCCACCACGGCCACGAAGTTGGCTTGGGGCACCCGCACCTGGCGGTCGATGACGCCGGGCAGGCTGGACGACACGGCTTCGATCTTCGAGCGGTAGACCACGCCGCCGGGCGGCACGTCGGCCAGTACGTCGGCGAGGGCGTCCTGGAGCTGGGCGGTGTAGAGGGCCAGGGTCGTGACGGCCGGGTCCAGGCGCACGGCCACCTTGACCAGGACGTTGACGGGCGTCGGTGACAGCACCCAGGTATCCTTGCAGGCGGCCGGGCGGTTTTCGTCCACCACGGCCTGGGCGGCGGCGATGGCCGACGGCGCGGCCGGGCCGTCCGGGCCGAGCACGGCCACGTCCACGGTGCCCAGGCCCCGGCGGTTGGGAAAGGTCCAGGCGCGCGAGATGCCGGCCACGGTCAGCGCCCAGCGCCGGTAATCGTAGACATTGCCGCCGCCGGGGGGGTGCTGCATGTAGTCCAGCAGCCGGGCCAGGAGCGCGGCGTCTGTCTCGGCGGCCACGCCGCCGGAAAGGGTCAGCCCGGCCTGGGACAGTATGCCTTCCGGGGCCTGGACGAAGAGCACCGGCTCGCCGGTGAAGACAGGCGTGACGCCGGCTTTTGCGGCGGCCACGGTCGCGACGGCCCGGCCGTCCGCGCCGAGGATGGCCTGGGCGGTGGTCAGGAAGGTCAGGCCCGTGGCCACGTGGCGCACGGTCTCGCCGGCGGGCAGGACCGCGCCGGGCGTGCCCTGGACGACCAGTTCGCCGCTGGCGGCGATGGCGGGTTTGCGGGTGATGCCGCGCAAGGCGGCGTGGCGCTCCAGGTATTCCGGGTCGGCGGTATCGGGCAGCACCTGCCGGGCGATCCAGAGTTGATGCTGATACAGCCCGTCCACGGCGGCGGCCACGGCTGTTGCGCGAATGTAAAAGTCGCTGTCCGCATCTATGGCCGCATCCGGCAGCTGGTTGCGGATGTCGCGCAGGTACGCGGCGCGGATGTCTTCGAAGCCGGGGATGGAATACATGGTCAGGCCACCCGCACCGGATGCTGGAAGGTGGCTTGGCGGCCCAGCGCATCCACTACGGTGATGCAGAGCAGACACCGGCCATCGTGGGGCTGTTCGGAAGTCACGTCTATGGAGCGCGCCCGGCCGTCATTCAGGAGGGGTTGCAGGGCTGCGGCGGCGTATTGCCGCGCCAGCTTGCCGATGCGCGGCAAGTCCTTGGAGCGCGCCAGCTCATGCAGCCGCGACCCGATGGACGGGTCCGCCCACCAGGAACCGAGCGGCGTGGCGAGGCGAATATAGACGGCATTGCCCAGGTGGTTTATCCTGGTTTGCAAATATTCGCCGCTATATGGATCAATGCCTTGGTCGATGCCCATGGCCGCCACCTTAGTGGCGGTGCGGGGTGGTGGGATAGGTGAAGGGGTTCAGTTGCAACTATAGATATGTGGAGGTGGACATACAATGTCTTTTGAACTGAGGGTGTTTGGAGATTTTCAACTTCAGACAACAATAGAAGAAAAAGTAAGAACGATAGAAAGTGTTGATGTAAGAGCGTTTACATGCTCAGCATTAATAAAAGACATAATAAATTCATGTGGATGTTACGTATTTTGTATGCGGCATGGAGAAAAGGTTAAGCCATGGTATGTCGGAAAAGCGACGGTTTCATTTCGGCAGGAATGCTTTACACCTCATAAAATAGCCAAGTACAACAAGGCGTTGGCTCTTAAGCCAAGAGCGACGCCATGCATGTTCTTTGTTGCAAGAGTAAATGGCGATGCTCTTTCAGAGAGAATAATTGGTGAAATTGAAAAGTTTTTGATTACAAAAGCACTTGTTCAAAACAAAAAGCTTCTTAATAAGCATCATACCGGCGAGCCCGAATGGAGAATTGCAGGCGCTGTCAGAGCTAGGCCTGGCGAGTCTAGTCGGGCAAGTTCATTATTTAGTACAGCTCTGGGTTTGACTGGCAAGTAGTTTGAGCAGCTAGTTCCAGGGAGGAAGTATGGACTATTTTTTATTTTCACGTGTGAATAGCTCTGCAAGTGAAGAGGCAAGTGAAATTATACGAAGAAAAGAACTGGAACGGATTTCAGAAAACGGGAAGGAGAAGGGTTGCTTTTATTGGGGGGCGTCACAAGGGATCAATGACAACTATTTAAAACTGTTGGTCGAAAAGGCAAACACAAGGAATCCTGTTGTGCATTTTTGCATGACAGACAACAAGACAAAGGAAACTTTGCCGCAACCAAAAATAGTTCGTTGGACGGCATACGCTGCAGAAAAAAAACTTGTCAGGCTCCCCGAGGGCATAACTATTTACAGCTATAAGTATACTGACAAATCTGTTGAAATTAATAAATATTATGCCCTTGTCTGCCGATCCAAATCTGCATTAACAAACCAGGCATTGAGCAAGAAGACATTCTACTTAGACGCCATGAGGCATATAGGTACTGGCAATAAGCTGGGCCAGTCTGTGAATAGTCCAGTTAGATACGACACAAACATTCATACTGGAAAATGCTATAAGACAATATTTTCTGCAGAATTAATTTACCCTTATTTTGTATGCTTGGCATGCCCGGAAGATGTCTAACTACTGTATTATTCTGTCAATGCTTTGACACAACTGTAACTATTACGAGGCAGTGTTAGATATTTCCTATTCACCATCGTTAACAATTGGTTCACCTGTGCTGCCACCTTGACACCCAACATGATGATGCTTTCTCAATTTCACTTCTCCGCTAACATGATCCACGTCCGCCCGGGACGTCCCGGTGATGTGCAGATTGCCGCGCCAGACGCCTTCGCAGTCCGCCCCATCCTCATCGCCGCCTAAATCCCAAACAGGCGCATAAAGCCCCATGCGCTCGCTGGCGCGCAGGCGGATGCGCGCCGCCGTCATGTCGATTTCGTCCTTGATGACGGCCTTGAGCTTGTCGGCCTCGATCTCGACAACCCGTTGCTCTTTCAGCGTAATCTTGGCCCCGGACTGGTTGTAGACGCAGACTTCGCCGCTTTTCAGCGCCTGCACGCGGTAGCTGCCGTGCTCGGTGGCCACGATGACGCTGTGCGCGCTCTTGCCGCCAAGCGGCAGCACGATGCACTGGCTGCCCGCCGGCGGCGCGCTGGTGAAGCCGAAGTGCTGGAACACTTCCGAGGCCTGCAACTGCTCGCCGGCCAGGCCCTCGGCCTGCACCAGCTGCACGCCGGGCGCAGTGTCCAACGCCGTCAGCACGGCGCGAAAGCCCAGGCGCACACGGGACAGGGCGCGCGCGATCTTGGCGTCCACGCGCCGCAAAAAATCATTGCTCACAAGTCTACCACCTTCCCGGCGCTTGCCGCCTTGCCTTTGCTTTTGCTGCCGCCGGTCTTGGCCAACTCGGGCAGCCAGACGCCGTCCTCTTTGAGCACCAGCTCGGTCACGCTCCCCTTGTCGCGGCCGCCCAGGAACGTGCGGGCCATGAGGAAATACACCGCGTCCAGGCCGTGAGGCTCGCTGACCAGGCGCACGCGCTGACCGGGCGTCCAGTGCTGGCCGGATTCGCTGACGCGGTGCCCGCGCACCAGGGCGGTGAGGGTCAGGCCCTCCAGGCGGGAATCCATCAAGGCCTTTTGCGCCCGGCGCTTGGCTTCGGTCGCGCCGTCGCAGTCGCCGGCGACGAGAATGAACGGCCGGTAAAGTCGCGAATTTTCTCCAGTGTGGCCGCCTTCTTGTGGAGGGTGAACTCCGCCTCGTCGATGACCAGGGGAATGTTGCCGCCCTTGAGCCGATCGAACAGGATTTCAAACAGATATGACGACGTGCCGTGCGGTATTTCCTCTTCCTCGGCGAAAATGAGCTTCGCCAACTCCGTCAGAAAGTAACGCGGCGTCCAATCCACGTTGGCGCGCAGGTGCAACGCTCCCTCGTCGCTGGCCCAGCGCTCCACGATGGTGGTCTTGCCATAGCCAGGCGCGCCGCAAACCAGCATCATGCCGGCTTCCTTCGCGCCACGGCTTTCAATTTTCTGGATGCCATCCGTGAATTTTGCGTAATTTTCCGTTTTCACAAACATCGAACGCATAACGTCTCCCCCGTTACTGTTGTTCCGCATTGGCCTGGGCAAGCGATTCCTCCCAGGCGATGCCTTCGTACAAGTAGAAATCGTGCAGGTCCGCATACCGGGCGGACTGGACGTATTCGGCCACCCAAGGATGATCCGCCGCCGTCCAGCGGTCCCGGTTGCGCATCAGCCACGTGTAGCGCTCGTGATAGCTCCCGAAGGCCGGACGCCGAGCGGGTGCCTGCGGCGCGGCCTCGGCGGGCCGCATCTCGGCAGCGTTTACGGGGATGTCCAGCGCCACGGGCTCGGGTTGGGGCCGGGTGATGGAGTCGGCCATCATGGTGTAGGTGGCCGGGGAATCGGGAAGCTGCACAGTGGCCCCGGGCACGATGCGGCGAACCTTCTCGGCCAGCCGGGCGATTTTGCCGGTGTCGCGGCGTTCGCGGGCGGCTTCGATCTGCGGCATGGGCACATAGTCCATGGCGTTGCCATCCAGCTTGGCTGTGCAAATCTTCTCGCCGTCCGTGGTCCAGCAATACACTTGCGATGCATCCCAAATGTCGTAACGCACTTCCACGTAGTCGCCATGGAAGTCGTCAAGCTCCTTGGCGAAATACTGACCGTTGTAGAGGCGCACCCAGCCGTTGGCCACCTTTCGCGGCAGGCCGGGCATGAAAAGTTCTTCCTTGTAGACGTCCGGCACCGGAAGCGGCATGAAGCCACGTGCCTTGAAGCCGTTCCAATAATCGTCCGGGCTCATGTGGCGACGCTTTCCGGTCGCCGCATCCTCGACGAAGGGCAGCGCCCTGTGCGGCCTGGCGTTGTAATGGTCCACCTCCTTGAGGAGGACCGTTTTGAACTCCTCGAACCTGGGCAGAAATTTGGATTTCCCATGGGCCTTGAGGTCCGCGCGGTTGATCTTGAAGACCTTTTTGGCCGCGTCGGTGTCCATATTGGCATTCGTACAAGAGGCGAACCGCTTGGCGGCGGGTACGCAAATGGTTCCCACCGCACGCTCCATCAGCCCCTTTCCCTGGGGGCGGCCGGGGATGGAGTTGGTCATTTCGATGTCCAGGCGGGCCATCATGCCCAGGCCCTCGCCGGTAATCAGCTTGTTCTTGTAGCCGGACCCGTTATCCACGTAGAAATAGCAGGGGATGCCGCCGAACAGGCAGGCCATGCGCAAGGCGTCCAAGATCACGAAGCCGCTTTCGGCCTCGCCGATGGAGAGGCCCACGCACCGGCGCGTGGCCACGTCGATCACGAGCGTGATTTCGGGCTTGAAGGGTTGGCCGTGGATGGGGTGCTGGATTTCCGCGTCGAAGGTGGTGCCGTCGGCCGTGTAGATGTCCCCGGGCCAAAGCTCGCCGGTTTTGCGGTGCTTGTGCGGCCGCAGTTTGATCAGAGCGTTGCCTGTGCGCCGGCCGGCTTCACGGCTCGGCATGGCCATCTTGGCCAGGAACCGGCGCACGGCGAAAATCGAAGGAGCTTGCCCCGTGTACCCCGCCTTGAACTCGTCATAGGCGTCCGTAACCGTGGGCTTTTGCGGCCGCTGCCAGATGGCCAGGAAGGCCGGTGCCCAATCGGGCACGCGCATGTCCTTGCCCTGGTGCTTGGGAGCCAGGGCCGCCTCGCCGCCTTCGGCGAACATCCGGCACCAGTCGTAGAGACGGCGGCGGGACAAGCCGCGCCCGGCGCTCATGCGGTCGTTGGCGATGGCCACCTGCTCGCCCAGGCGGGCGGCCAGGGCACCGTCCTTGGCCGCCTTGACCAGGTTGCGGATCGCCGCTTCCTTCCCAATCAGAGGGATGGCGCGTTCGATCTCCCGCACAAACGCCAGCCGGGCCAGGGCGGCCTCGCGCTGACGCCTGGTCAGCTTGCCCAGCGAGGACGGCACGGCAGCCGGAGCCTGTACGGCGGTCACGGAAGCGGCGGCAACGGCAGAAGGCGTATCCGCCCCGGAGCCGCCAGCCAGCATGAAGGAAGCCATGGCTTGCCGCACGTCCTCGGGCAGGGAAAGAACGGGATAGAGGCGGCGCTTGCCGCCACGGCAGGCAACCTGCTCGAAGGGCCAGGATTCCTTGCCCGCCCGAAGCTGGGCGGCTCGCTCCGAGATGCCCAGCAGTTGGGAAATGTCTTTTGCCGAAACCTTGTCTTGCATTACCGTTACCGCCTACGCAGCTTCCTTTCCCTTCATGTCTTCCGGCAAAACCAGCAGTCGCCCCGGGCAGCCCACATCGAGCAATGCCCGAAGCGCCTTCCTGTTGTTGCGCTGTCCATGGACGGTTTCAGAAACAATTGACCGGGCAATGCCGGCCAAACGGGCCACATCGGACACCGTAATGCCCCTTTCCACCATCCAGGCGCGGACCTTCCTGCCTTCACGCTTCATAGTTCCGTCTCGATTTTGCGTTTGCGCGCTTTCAGGCGCTTGATTTCCTGCTCCGTCCTCGCCCACTCCAGGAGTCTGGCGTCGTCGCCGTCGATGACCCGCCACCCCTGCCCGTGGGCTCGGGCCAACAAGTCCAACGGCTCGGGCGTGCCGAACACGTGGCAGAAGAGATTGAGCGCACGCGTGGAAGGGATGTTCTTGGGCTCGTTCGGGTTGAGCCACTTCTCCAGGGTCGCCAGGGTCAAGGTCTCGGCATTGCCACCGCAAAGCCGCACCCCGTAGCGCCGCGCCGCGTCGTTTAGCTTGTCCACGGCCTCGGCCCGGGAAAGCCCGGAGCTTTCCACGATCCGGTTCATGGACGCCGCTACATCCGCGTCCATGTTGAGGCTGGGCAGGTCCAGCAGGCTGAGGCGTCGGGCGCTTTGCATCAAACCCGTAATCCTTCGATCCGAAATTTCCCGAGTGTCGGACATTGTGAAACTGTGTCGCCCCTGGTAGCTACGTTTGAAGCGGGACAACCGTCGCCGTTCGTTTTTTCTTTAACGCTTCAGGTTGTCAGTCTCAAGCTAAATTTTAAGTTCGGGCTTTAAAATTTTCGTTTAGGCATATGCCTAATAATCTCCGGTTGTTAGCTTTTAACTGAACTTCGGGCTTTATTTCGGAGATGCCTGTGGAAAGTGCGAAGACCTTCGACACGATTTTCATGCGACTTCTGGCCGCGACGGAATCCAAAAGTGAATCTGATTTTGCCAGGAGTATTGGCATTACGCCTCAGTCTGTTAACGGGGCGCGCAAAAGGGGGAAGGTCCCGCCCGACTGGGTTCAGTCTGTAGCTGAAAAAACTGGCGTCTCAAGTGACTGGTTGTTTTTTGGGCGTGGCCCCATGCGCTGGGGCAGCGAAGGCGAAGCCTCCCCCCAACTCGCAATGGAGCCAACCCGGGCGGGAGTTTTGCAAGCGGGGGATCAGATTGGGCAGGTGGTTGCGGAGGATGATCTACAGTGGATGTCCCCGGAAGCCGCGCCGAGCATGGGCTACGCTCTCGTTCCCAAGGTGATGGCACGTTTGGCGGCCGGAACGGGAAGTTTGGAAACGGAAGGAAAAGTAATCGGATATTATGCCTTTAAACTAGATTTTTTAAAACGAAAGGGACGCCCAAAGAAAATGGTCCTCATGGATGTCGCAGGCGACAGCATGGAACCCACGCTTTTGGATGGCGACACAGTACTTATAGACGAAAGCCAGCGAGAAATAATAGCAGGCGGGATGTTTGCGGTAGGTATTGAGCAGGAAGTTTTTGTTAAATACTTGCTTCGTGTTCCTGGGAAGTTGGTTCTACAAAGCCGCAACGAGCGTTATGCGCCTATTGAGGTTGACATGAACAGCGATCTCGCCGGCACGGTACGTATCATCGGTCGCGTGGTTTGGAGCTGCCGCGACTACGTGCGCTAGCCAGTCGAAAGCCATTCATTTCCGTGCCAAAAGCCGCGCATTTTTTCGTCATTTTCTATCAATCGGTGCCAAAACACCTTCAAGCCCCTCGTCCCCTCCAAGGCTAGGCGCGGCGGGCCTTTTCGGCCTTTCACCTCCCTTTCTTTCTAGTGCCAAAGTGATCGCCTCCCCGGTGATGATGGGGGTGCCCATTGGCTGGACAGACTTAGGTGTCTCGGAAACGGCATCACGCCTGCTATGTTGCGGTGGGTTTTGGGACGGGTCGTTGCGGATAAAAAGGCCGCCTAAACCAGAGGCGGCTATATCAACTAAAATGAGAAATCGGCAGCCGCCAAGCGTTCTCACTTTGCCTGATACGATTTCTCATTTTGGTTGAGCGCTTACACCAAAGTTCCCTCGTTATCCTGTAGGGTTGGCCAAGATGTTATCCAGCCCGGTTATCCACAGGATAAAAGGGGCCAGGCCGAAATCGACCTAACCCCTTGATTTTATCGTGGTGCGCCCGGCAGGATTCGAACCTGCGGCCGTCTGCTTAGAAGGCAGATGCTCTATCCGACTGAGCTACGGGCGCGCGGTCGCCAAACCTAAACAAGCCCCCACGCGCGGTCAAGGCCGCCCTTGACGAAACCTCGCCCCCGGCTCAAACTGCCTGTCCCCGGCCGTCCCCGCAACCTGGAGGGTGCCATGAACCTGCGCGTGCTCGGCTGCTCCGGCTCGGATTTGCCCGGACACAACCTGACGTCCTTTCTTGTCAACGATTCCGTGCTCCTCGACGCCGGGACCGTCACCTCCGCCATCGATCTGGCCGCGCAGGCCCGCATCGAACATATTTTCGTTACCCATGCCCATCTGGACCACATCAAGGACATCCTCTTCCTCGCCGACAACCTGATCGAATGCTTCGCCGGGAAAACGCGCCCTCCCCTGGCCATCCACGGACTGCCCGAAGTCCTCGACGCCATCGCCGCGCATCTGCTCAACGACACCATCTGGCCCGACTTCACCGTCATCCCCCAGAACTCGCCCGTGCTCACCTATGCCCCCATGACGGCCGGCGTCCCCGTGACCCTCGAGGGACTTTCCGTGGCCGCCTTTCCCGTCAACCACGCCAAGGCCGCCTCGGGCTTCGTGCTGTGGGAAGACGGCGGCGCGCGCAACATCGCCTACACCGGCGACACGGGCCCAAGCGACGCCATTTGGCGCTACCTGGACAGCCTGCCGTTCACCCTGTCCCGCCTCATCACAGAGGCGTCCTTTCCCTCGTCCATGCAGGCCCTGGCCGAAGCCTCCAAACACCTGACCCCCAAGCTGCTGCACGCCGAACTCGACAAGCTTGCGGCCAGGCCCGAAATCCTCATCTACCACATGAAAGCCCCGTTCGCCGCCCAGATCCGGCAGGAACTCGAGACCGAACTGGCCGGGCGCGCCTACAGGCTCCTTCGCGAAAATGACGTCATCACCATCTGAATTTCCCGATTTCGCCGCGTTTGCGGCCTACCTCGACAGCCTCGGTCTTTTCCACATGGAGCTTTCGCCGCACCGGATGGTCGCGGCGCTGGCCGGACTTGGCCTCACGAGCCTGCCCCACCTGGCCGTGCAAGTCGTCGGCACCAACGGCAAAGGCTCGACCGCGGCCCTGGTCGCGGCCATGCTCGCCGCCCACGGCCTGCCGACCGGGCTCTACCTCTCGCCCCATTTCGTCAGCGTGCGCGAACGCATCCTCATGGGCGGGCGCATGTGCGAGGAGGCGAACTGGGTCGCGGCGGCAAACGCCGTGCTCGCGGCCACGGCCGGCGGCGGCGAGAAAAACCGCCTCACCTATTTCGAGTTGCTCACGGCCATGGCCGCCTGGCTCTTCGCGCAAAACGGGGCCGAAGCCGCCGTGTACGAAGCCGGGCTCGGCGGCGCGGGCGACGCCACCACCGCCCTGGGGCGCGACCTCGTGCTCCTTGCCCCCACCGGCATGGACCACGCCGCAGTCATCGGCCCGACCCTGGCCGACATCGCCCGGGACAAGGCCGGCGCGCTCGTGCCCGGCGGCGTGACCGTCACCGGGCCGCAACCGCCCGAGGCCATGGCCGTGCTGCGCCGGGAAGCCGCCGCGCGAGGCACGCGGCTTCTCGAAGCCCAGGAGCTCGCCGCCTACAACCCGGCCACGCGCAAGGCCGTGCTGCGCTTCGGCGGGAAATCCCTGCACACGCCGCCGGTCAAGCTGCGCCTGGCCGGGCCGCACCAGGCCCGAAACGCCTCCCTGGCCCTGGCCGGATTCACGGTCTGCGCGGAAATCCTCGGCATAACGCCCGACCCCGACGCCATCGCCCGCGCCCTGGCCGAGACGTTCCTGCCCGGCCGGCTGCACCTGCTGCAACTGCCGCGGATGCGGACCGCGCTGCTCGTGGACAGCGCCCACAATCCGCCGGCCCTGGCCGCCCTGGCCGAGGCGCTCCCCGCGCTGCGCATCGCGCCCGCGGCCATGATCTTCACCTGCCTTGCGGACAAGGACCTCGAGGCCATGGCCCCCCTGGCGGCAACGCTCACCACGGGCCCCATCTTCGTGCCGGAGCTGCCGGAGATTTCCCGCTCGCGTCCCGCCGCGCAGGTCGTCGCCGCCCTGGGCGAACGCGCCGTGGCCGTGCCCGACCCCGCCGCCGCCCTGGCCGCCGTCTCGGACATCGAAGGCACGGTGCTCGCCTGCGGCTCCATGTATTTGCTGGCCGCGCTTTTTCCGGCGACGCAAAATTGATTCCGGCCGCGCTTGCGGCTACCGTTGCGCGACTTGCGGCCGCGCCGCCAACCCGAACCCCCGGAAGCCCCCGTGCAGCAGCTTTTCCGCCTCTTGCCGTCCGTGGACGCGGTGCTTGCCGATCTTGCCGCCGATGCCGGCCTCGCCGCCCTGCCGCGGGCGCTTTTGCGCGACGCGGTCAACGACTTCCTGGACGGCCTGCGCGCCGACATCAAGGCCGGCCGCGTGACCGACGCGGCGCAGCTTGCGCCGCCGCTTGTCGGCGCGCAGTGCGCCCGGTTCGTGCGCGCCGCCGCCAGGCCGCATTTCCGGCGGGTCATAAACGCCACGGGCGTGGTCGTGCACACCAACCTCGGCCGCTCGCTGCTGGCCCCCTGCGCCATCGCCGCCGCGGCCGAGGCCTGCGCCCGCTACTCCAACCTGGAATTCGACCTGGCCACGGGCGAGCGCGGCAGCCGCTACAGCCATGTGGTGGACATCCTGCGCCGCTTGACCGGCGCCGAGGCGGCGCTTGTGGTCAACAACAACGCCGCCGCCGTGCTCATCACCCTGGAGACCCTGGCCAAAGGCCGCGAGGTCGTGGTCTCGCGCGGCCAGCTCGTGGAGATCGGCGGCTCGTTTCGCATCCCCGAGGTCATGGCCAAGTCCGGGGCGATTTTGCGCGAAGTCGGGGCGACCAACCGCACCCATCCCCGGGACTACGCGAACGCCGTCACCGAGGAAACGGCCCTGCTGCTCAAGGTCCACACCTCCAACTACCGCATCGTGGGATTTACCAGGGAAGTTTCCCTGGCCGAACTCGTGGCCATCGGCCGCGAGCGGGGCTTGCCGGTCATGGAGGATCTCGGCAGCGGCAACCTCACGGATTTCGCCGGGCTCGGGCTCCCGGGCGAGCCGACCGTACAGCGGGCGCTGGCCGACGGCGCGGACGTGGTGACGTTTTCCGGAGACAAGGTCCTGGGCGGGCCGCAGGCCGGCGTCATCGTGGGCAAGGCGGCGATCATCGAGGCCATCCGCAAGAATCCCCTCAACCGCGCCGTACGCATCGACAAGATGACGCTCGCCGCCCTGGAGGCGACGCTTAGGCTCTACCTCGACCCCGAGCGCGCCCGGCGCGAGGTGCCGACGCTCGCCATGATGACGGCCCCGCCCGAGGCACTCGCGAAAAAAGCCCGGCGGCTGGCCGCCGTCCTCAAAAAATCCCTGGCCGGACGCTGTGCCGTCGCCGTCGTGCCCGGAGCGTCGCGCGTGGGCGGCGGCGCGTTTCCCGAACACGACCTGCCGACCACCCTCGTCGCGCTCACGCCTCTTGCTGGCGCGCCCTCGCCGGATGCCCTGCGCGAGCGGCTGCTCGCCACGGACCCGCCCCTGGTCGGGCGCATCGAGGACGCCGCCTTCCTGCTCGACCCGCGCACGCTGGCCGACGACGAACTGGGGCTCGTGGCCGCCGTGCTCGGGCAGGCCCTGGACGCTCCGGCGCGCTGAGGCGCGCTCCGCTTCCCCCAAAAAGCAAAACTCCCCGCCGCCCATACCAGGACGGCGGGGAGTTCTCCTTTCGCGTTGCCAGGGCGTTATGCGTAGGTCTTGTCGTGGACGCCCGAGGCCAGTTTCTTGTTCTTGAGGCCCCGCATGACATCGACCACCGCTTCCACGACGCCCTCGACGTCCGAAGCCGTGTTGCAAAACGTCGGCGAGATGCGCACGAGGTCGTGGCCCTTCACCTTGAGGTTGGCGATGGCGAACTTGTGCTTCTCGTACACGTGCTTCATGACGTCGGCGGCCGCGACGCCTTCCGGCGTCTTGAACAGGAATACGGAGCTGCGCAGCGCGTCGTTCGTCGTCGGCGTGGTGATCCATTGGTAGGCCGTCTTTTCGGTGAATTCCGGGAACACCTTGGGCAGTTTTTTGTAAAGCGCCTGCCGGACCATGCCGCCCAGGGCGTGGATGCGGGCCTCGATGCGGGCCGGGGTGACGCCCGGATGAAAATGGCCGGTGTGAAAGAGCGCCGCCATCCAGGTGGAGACCAGCGTGGCGTCGTTTTGCTGGCCCAGGTACGAAAAGCGCTTGGCGTTGGGGTCGATCTTGCCGGATTCGGCCGGGAAGCCGTAGTCGGCCGGCGTGTTGATGTGCTCGTCGTAGCCCCAGATGCTCGGCGTGAACTTCTCGGCCGCGCCGGTGCGGTTGTTCATGTAGAGGATGCCGACCATCTTCGGGCCGCAGGGCCATTTGTGAAAGCTGCCCGAGATGCTGTCCACCCCGACCTCGTCGAGGCGCAGGTCGAGCACGCCGAACGTCTGCGCGCTGTCGGCGTGGATGTAGATATCCTTGTTGATGGCGCGCAGCTCCTCGACGATGCGCTTCATGGGCAGCAGCATGCCGCATTCGTTGGACTGCCAGGACAGGGTGACGATCTTGGTGTTGGCGTCCACCACCGCGCGCAGGGCGGCGAGGATGTCGTCGGCGGAAGCAGGATCGGAGGGCATCACGCCCGCCTTGCGTTCCTCGTCCGTCACCTTTTGCGCGAACATCTTGGTGCCGACCACGCGCACCGAATCCTTACCCCAGCCCTGCGTGGCCTTGCGGTAGAACCAGGCGTCGTAGTTCGTGGGATGGTTGACGTCCCAGACCACGACGTTGTCCTTTTGCGGGTCGAAAAAGCCCGAGGTCACGAGGCCGTTGTTGATGAAGTTGTTGCCCTCGGTGGAGTTGGCCACGAGCGCCAGCAGAAAATCGGCCTGCGTCTTGAGGTTGCCCATGCCGAACCAGTCCTTGACCGCGCCGAGGCCGTGCACGAGGCTCGCGTCGGCGAGCTCCCCGCGCATGGGAAAGGAGATGTCCTCGCCAAGCAGGCGCTGCACCAGCGCGACCATGGCGGACACGGGCTTAAGCGACGGGCAGAGGTTGGCGGAGTTGACGGAAATGCTCGTGTAGGCGTCGCGGTCGAAATAGTGGCGCACGAGCTTATCCCACTGCGCGTTGTCGGTCGGAGCGAGGGTGTCGGAGGAGAAGGCGCGGCCGTCGGCCTCCCATTGCGCGATGGCGGCCTTGATCCGTTCCAGGGCCGAACCGGTTTCGGTTTTGGGCGGCGTTTTTTTCGCCTCTGCCGGGGACGAGGTGAAGGCGATGCCGGGCAGCATGGCCGCCCCGCCCGCTCCCAGGGCGACACCGATGAATTTGCGGCGTGTGAACTGGCTCATGGCAAGCTTCTCCTTGAGATTGTGAAAGCGTTACAATTCGAGGAAGAGGGAGACGAATACGACATGAAGCCTGAAAGAGTCCTCCGTATGGAGAGGATGTTTCATGGCATACCCGCTTGCGCCATACAGGGCAAGCCGCATACGCCGCAATTATCAAGCAGCAAAGCTATGACGTAGCATACCGGACTTGAGCATTGAGGCAGAGCACGCAACAGTCGCCCTGCAAGCGGGCGACGTCTTTCCATGGCGCTGCGGCCATGCCGCCGTCGCCCCACGGCGCGTCGCGCTCCCCTGTGTCCCCGCCACCCGGAGCGAACCGGAAAATCGCCCGCCGCAAGGGGTTCCCACTCCCGGCCGAGATGCTTATGATGGCTTCCTGTTACCCCACGGAGGAAGAGACGCATCATGACCGAGACGAACGACGCGCCCGAGGCGAAACCCGCTTTCGCCATCGAGACCAAGACCTGCTTCGAGACCTACGCCTCGCCCGAGGACAGGGCCGCCATACGCGAACTGGCCGGCCGCTATATCGACTTCCTTTCATCCTGCAAGACCGAACGCGAAACCGTGCAGTTCGTGCGCGAGGCCCTGGTCGGGGCGGGATTCACGGAAAGCGTGGACGGCGAGTTCGACGGCAACGCCGTCTTTCGCGTGCTTAGGGGCAAGACCGTCTTCATCGCACGCAAGGGCAAAAAGCCCCTGCGCGAGGGCTTCCGCCTGGTCGGGGCGCACTGCGACACCCCGCGCATCGACCTCAAGCAGCGCCCGCTCTACCAGGACTGCGGCGTGGCGCAGCTCAAGACCCACTATTACGGCGGCATCCGCAAGCACCAGTGGCTCGCGCGGCCGCTCGCCCTGCACGGCGTGGTGGCGAAAAAGGACGGCACTGTGGTGCCGGTGACCATCGGCGAGGACGTCTCCGATCCGGTCTTCGCCATCCCGGACCTGCTGCCGCATCTGGCCTACCGGCAGGCGGAGCAGAAGCTCGCCGACGCCTTCGAGGCCGAAAAGCTCAACATCCTCGTCGGCCACAGCCCCCTTGACGCCCCGGCCGCGCCCGAAGGCGACGCCGCCAAGGACGCGCCGAAAAAAGGCAACGACGCCGTCAAGGCCAAGGTGCTTGCGCTTTTGCACGAGAAATACGGCATCGAGGAAGCCGACCTCTATAGCGCGGAGTTGCAGGCCGTGCCGGCCGGACCGGCGCGGTTCGTGGGCCTCGACGTCGCCCTGGTCGGCGGCTACGGCCAGGACGACCGGGTGTGCGTGTTCGCCGCCCTTTCCGCCCTGCTCGCCGCGCCCGCGCCCGAGCACACGCAGATCGTGCTCTTCTGGGACAAGGAGGAGATCGGCTCGGAAGGTTCCACCGGGGCCAAGTCGCGCTTTTTCGAATACTGCCTGGAAGACCTGATCGACGCCTGGGACAAGGGCGCGCGCAAGAGCCGGGTGCTCGCCGCGGGCAAGGCCGTTTCCGCCGACGTCCACGCCGCCCTGGACCCGGACTACCAGGACCTGCACGAGAAGCTCAATTCCGCGCTGCTCGGCTCCGGCCCGGTCTTTTGCAAGTTCACCGGCCACCGGGGCAAGGTCGGGGCCAACGACGCCCATCCGGAGTACGTGGCTTGGCTGCGTAACCTCCTCGACGGCGCGGGCATCCCCTGGCAGATGGCCGAGCTCGGCCGCGTGGACCTCGGCGGCGGCGGCACGGTGGCCAAGTTCATGGCCGTCTACGGCATGGACATCATCGATTTCGGCCCGGCCGTGCTCAGCATGCACAGCCCCTTCGAGATCACGAGCACGGCCGACGTCTACGCCGCCATGCTCGCCTACAAGGCGTTTCTCTCCAGCTAACTCTCCCCCGTCGGGGAGGTCCAGGAGGGGATCATCCCCTCCTGGCCGCCGGAGGCATCTTCTCCCCGTTTCTCTCCTCCACCCCCAAAAGGAGCATCCATGCCAGTCATCATGGGCACGGCCGGGCACATCGACCATGGCAAGACCACGCTGATCAAGGCGCTCACCGGCATCGACTGCGACCGGCTGGCCGAGGAGAAAAAGCGCGGCATCACCATCGAGCTCGGCTTCGCCTTCATGGACCTGCCCGGCGGCGCGCGCCTCGGCGTCATCGACGTGCCCGGGCATGAGCGGTTCGTGAAGAACATGGTGGCCGGGGCGGCGGGCATCGACTTCGTCATGCTGGTCATCGCCGCGGACGAGGGCGTCATGCCGCAAACGCGCGAGCACCTGGACATCTGCACCCTGCTCGGCGTGGAAACGGGCGTTGTGGCGCTGACCAAAACCGACATGGTGGACGCCGACTGGCTGGCCATGGTCACGGACGACGTGCGCGCGGGCCTTGCCGGAACGTTTTTGGCCGACGCGCCCCTTTTTCCCGTCTCCTCCCACACCGGGGCGGGCCTGCCCGAACTGCGAGCCGCCCTGGCGGCGCTTGCCGCGGGATTCGCGCCGCGCCGCCGCTCGGACCTGGCGCGCCTGCCCATCGACCGCGTGTTTACGCTGAGGGGCCACGGCACCGTGGTCACGGGCACGCTGATTGCCGGCGCGTTTCGCCTGGGCGAGGACGTGCAGCTCTACCCCACGGACACGCGCTCGAAGATCCGCGGCCTGCAATCCCACGGCGAGACCGTGGAAGAGTCGCCGGCCGGCCGGCGCACGGCCGTGAACCTCGCCGGCCTCGAAGTGGAGGACATCGAACGCGGCGAAGTGCTGGCCCGGCCGGGCACGCTTTTCCCGGACACGGTCTGGGAGGTGGAGCTTAGCTGCCTCGCGTCCGCACCCCGGGCCATCAAGCACCGCACCGAGGTGCATTTCCACCACGGCACGCGGGAACTGCTCGCCCGGGTGCACCTGCTCGACCGCGAAAAACTCGAGCCCGGGCAGACGGCCGTGTGCCAGATGCGCTTCCCCGAGCCCCTGGCCGGCGTCTACGGCGACCGGGTGGTGGTGCGCTCGGGCGCGCCGCTGCGCACCATGGCCGGCGGCCGGGTGCTCTCGCCCATGGGCCGCAAGATCAAGCGCTTCGACGAGGCGGCCGCACCCGTGCTCGCGGCCATGGCGGCATCGGCCGGCGCAGACCTCGTCGCCTTGCAGCTGTCCCGGGCCGGGGCCGAGGGCCTCGGGTTTTCCCGGCTCATGACGCTCACCGACCTCGAATCCAAGGCCCTGGACAAGGCGCTCGCCGCGCTTTGCGACAAGGGCGGCGCGGCGCTCGTGGACCGCGACGGCAAGGAAGGCCGCCATTTCGTCCACGGCGAGGTGCTGGCCGCGCTTTCCCGGTCGCTTGTCGACTTCATGGCCGCCTACCACGCGCGCGAGCCGCTGAGGCTCGGCATCTCGCGCAGCGAACTCGCCTCCACCTGGGGCAAGGCGCTCTCGCCCAAGCTCTTTCACTTCGCAGTCGAGCGCCAGTTGCGCGCCGGCGCGCTCGCCACCGAGCAGGACGTGCTGCGCCTGGCCGGGCACAAGGTGTCGCTGGCCTCGGACCAGGCCAAACTGCGCGGCATCCTGCTTGAGGCTTACCAGAAAGGCGGACTCACGCCGCCCAACGTCAAGGACATCCTGGAGCCCTTGCACCTGACCTTCAAGGAAGCCCAGCCGGTCTACAAGGTGCTCATGGACGAGGGGCGCATCGCCAAGGCCCAGGAAGGCATGTATTTCTGCGCCGAGGCCATCGCGGCGCTCATCGAGAAGGTTCGCGCCTACTACGCCGCCGGAGCCACGGACATGGGGCCGGCGGAATTCCGCGAGCTCACGGGCCTGTCGCGCAAGTTCCTCATCGCGCTGCTCGAATACCTGGACAAGGAAAAGGTGACCGTACGCGTCGGCGACAAACGCCAGTTACGGAAGAAGTAAGGAGAGGAGAGAGGGAGAGGGGAGAAAGATGCCTCCGGCGGGGGGGGGGGGGGGGGGGGGGGGGGGGGGGGGGGGGGGGGGGGGGGGGGGGGGGGGGGGGGGGGGGGGGGGGGGGGGGGGGGGGGGGGGGGGGGGGGGGGGGGG
>JAEWPX010000083.1 GCA_023399375.1 Pseudomonadota bacterium
GCCGGGCGAGCCAGTCGGGTTCGGGGAAGGCGTCGTCGTCGAGGAAGGCGACGTTGCGGCAGGCGGCGACTTCGGGCAGGGCGAGCAGCCAGTTGCGCGCGCCGGGCGCGCCGATGTTGACGGGAAGCGCGACGTGCAGGAAACGGCCCGCGGGGAAAAGCGGGGCCACGTCGCGCAGGACGTCGGCGGTATGGTCGGTGGAGCCGTTGTCGAGAACCGCCACGAGCGCGTCGCCGAGTTCGGTCGCGGCCAGATGGACGAGGCATTCCCGGAACAGTTCGGCCTTGTTCATGGAATAGAGGCATACGGCCGCTTCGCCGGCTTTCGGGGCGGGCGGCGCGGTCCGTGGGCGCGACAGTGCGTGGACGCGAAGCGTGAGGTTGCCGTGCTGGGGCAGCGCGCGCCACGCGCCGAGGCAGGCGGCGAGCGCTTCGTCCGTGCGGCCCAGTCGTTCCAGGCAGTGCGAGGCGGCGATGGCGGCGAAAAGGCCCCAGGCGTCCGGGTCGAGTGCGGCGAGCTTTTCGAGGGCGATTTCCGGCGGCAGGCGCAGCACGGCCAGTTCGGCGGCGAGGCGGGCGAAAAGGGGCGGTGGCAGGCTTGCCGCGAAGCCGTCGAGGAGGGTTGCGGCATGGTCCGCGTCCGGCAGACGGCACAGGCTGCCGAAGGCCGGGGCGAGCCGGCCCAGGGCATGGGTCTTGTCCTTGGCGGCCACTTCCAGGTAGCGCGCGACAAGGTTGGCGTCGCCGCTGGCGCGGATCTGTTCGAAGGGAATGTCCGTCGGCGCGTGGTGCATGGCCGTTGCGACAAGATGCACCGTGGCCGCGGCCCGGGGCGGCAGGAAGGGGTGGTCGCGTTGCATTTCTTCGAGCTGGGCGAGGCTTGCCGCGTCGAAGGGATTTTCCGCGAACGCCAGGGCGAGCAGTCCCTGCGCGGCGGCCAGGCAGTCGGTATTGTCCTGTCCGAGGAGGATGCGGCACAGGGACTGGCGCAATTCCTTCTGCTCGCTCGTCAGGGCCCAGAGGGGCAGGGCGTCCAGGATGGCGGGCAAAAATGCCGGCGAGGGAGCGGGCAGGGCGGGCAGGGGCATGAAACCGGTCGCGGACGGCATGGCGGTCCTTTTCCCTTGGTTGCGATGGTGGTAGGCTGCCTTCCGCACTACGGAAACCCCGGCCAAAAGTCCATCGGCCGCTCTTCGTGGTTGGATTTTCCCATATGGGAGGTCCGGGAGGGACGCTGTCCTTCCCGGCCGCCGGAGGCGTTTCTCACCCATGCTCCACATCGATCTCCCCACGGCGGCCCGGGCGCTTCGCGCCGGAGGCTGCGTGGTCTACCCGACCGAGACGTTTTTCGCCCTGGGCGCGCTGGCGACCGAGGCTGCGGCGCTTGCGCGCGTCGTGGCCATCAAGGCCCGGCCGGCGACCAAGCCCTTGCCGCTGCTTGTGGGAGAGATGGGACAGCTCGCTGGCGTGTTGCGCGAGGGGTTTCTGGACGGCCCGCTGGGCGCGGATTTCCGCGCGCTGGCCGCGCGCTTCTGGCCCGGACCGCTTTCGCTGGTCGTGCCGTGCCGGGAGGAATTGCCCGCTTTGGTCAAGGACGGGCGGGGGTATGTTTCGGTCCGCTTTACGCCGCATCCGACGGCGGCGGCCTTGTGTCGTCTGGCGGGCGGGGCGCTGGTCGCCACGAGCGCCAACGTGAGCGGATTCCCGCCGGCGGCGACGCTGCAAGCGCTCGATGCGGCGGTGGTTGCGGCCTCGGCCGGCGTTGTCGCCGCAGGGCCGGCCCCCGGCGGCGGGGAGGCGTCCACCGTGGCGGGGCTTGCCGGCGGCCGGCGGCTTTCGATCTTTCGCGAGGGCGCAACCCCGGTCGCCGCGTTACGGGCGGCCGGATACGAGCCCTGCGCGCCGTAGACGATCAAGCACGTCCCCGGGCGCGATGCAGGCCATGCAGGGCAGGGGCCTTGCGCAGCCCGGGGCGAATTCCCCGGAAGTCACCGCCGTGCAGGGCGCGCAGGGCAGCCCGGCGCTCATGATCTCCAGGCCGGCCGGCCCCCACTGGCGCGGCGAGGTCGGGCCGAAAAGCGCCACGCCCGGCACGCCGTGCAGGCCGGCTAGGTGCATGGGGCCGCAGTCCGGCCCGATCGCGAAACGGCAGCCGCGCAGGGCCTGGGACAACGCTTCGAGGTCCTCCGGTTCGAGAATTTCCCCTTCCTGCGGCACGATGCCCCGGTCCCGTTCGACCGGGCCGATGACGAAAACGGGGCGCACGCCATATTCCCGTAACCGCCGCGCCAGATGTTGCCAAAGGGCCAGCGGCCAAGCCTTGTCCATGTGCCCGGCTCCGGGAAAAAGGAGCGCAGTGTCGTCCGTCGGTCCATGCCCTCCGAAATACCCCTGGAACGCCTCCCGGTAATCGTGCGCAAAGGGGATGCCCCAGCCGTCGAGGGCTTCGCGGTACAGGGCCAGGGGTGAAACGTCGCGCCCCGGTACGACGCCGGAGACGAAGCGGAAGCCCTCCCAAGAGGGAAGCGCCGGCCGGGCTGCCAGCCCGGGACGGAAGACCAGCGCGCCTTCGAGTTCCCTGGGCCAGGTGTCGCCCGCGAAGCGCGCATCCAGGGCGCGACGGAGTTCCGGCGGACAGGGCGCGGCCAGGGGGGCGAGCCAGCGGCCATGGGACGGCGGCGCGGCCCGGAAGGCGGGGACTCCCGGGAAATGGCGCGAGAGGGAGAGAAAAAAAGGCCACGCCAGAATAAAATCTCCAAGAGCTCCGGCATGTTCCAAAACGATCTTGTCAGGGGGCTGCATTTCGCGTAGTCTCACGGATAAGAAAAGACGTATTTTTATAAACGCTTGAGGCATCTTTCCCTGTGCGCCCGTCCGGCGGGCCGCAAGACGGGACGACGCCTTGGGCCCGTCCGGGAGCCGACGACACATGGCCCTTACCAAACCCTGCCCCCATTGCGGCCAGCCCGTGGTCTACTACCGTAATCCCGTGCCAACGGTGGACGCGCTCATCCATATCCCGGGGCGCGGCGTGGTCTTCGTCAAACGCCTCAACGAACCTTTCGGTTGGGCCTTGCCCGGAGGCTTCGTCGATTACGGCGAATCCGCCGAGAAGGCCGCCATCCGGGAAGCCAAGGAGGAGACCGGGCTCACCGTGGAACTGACCGGACTCTTGGGCGTATATTCCGATCCCGCCCGCGATCCCCGGCAGCATACCATGAGCGTGGTCTACATCGCCCAGGCCCTCGACCCGGACGAACTGGCCGCAGGCGACGACGCCAAGGAAGTCGACGTCTTTCCCGTGGGACAGTGGCCCAGCCCCCTCTGCTTCGATCACGAACGTATTGTCAATGATTACGCAATATTACTGGGTAGATACAAAGCCTGATCCGTTCGCCGTTATGGTTTGCTTAATGTTTCGGGCAGCGGAGGGCAAGCGGCGCATTGTTCGTGCATGCGCGGCAACACCGCGCGCCGTCACGGGAAACGGGCGGTTTCGGGCCCGCGAACGCAACCGGCCAGGCCGAGGAGCGCGATGAAGTTCCATCACAAGGTCCTCTTTGTCGCTTCGGAAATGTATCCTTTTTCCAAGACCGGCGGTCTTGGCGACGTCATGGGCGCACTGCCCAAGGAACTCAAACGCCAGGGCGTCAACGTCGCCCTGATCGCGCCCTACTACGGCCGGCTCAACACCGGCGACCACCAGCTGCGGCTGATCTACTCCAAATGCCGCGTCGGCTATCCCTGGGCTCCCATCACGGCGGACATCTACACCGCCACCTGCGACGACGTGCCGGTGTATTTCGTGCAGCGCGGCGAATACTTCGACCGCCGTTTCTATTACAATACCCACGACGGCGATTATTTCGACAACTGCGAGCGCTTCATCTTCTTCTGCCGCGCAACCATGGCCTGGGCCAGCCGCCTGGACGGCGCGCCGGCCATCGTCCACGCCCATGACTGGCAGGCGGCGCTGGTGCCGGCCTATCTGCGCTTTCTGCGCCCGGAAGCGCCGTTTTGGCGCAACACCAAGACCGTCATGACCATCCATAATCTGGCCTTCCAGGGCCGGTTCGCTTCTCGGCTGTTCTGGGATTCCGGCCTGCCGCGCGAGGCCTGGAACATGGACGGGGCCGAGTTCTGGGGCGACTTCAACCTGCTCAAGGCCGGCATCGCCTATTCCGATATCGTCACCACGGTCAGCCCCACCTACGCCCTTGAGATCCTTTATTCCCAGTTCGGCTGCGGCCTGGAAGGCATTCTGTCCAAGCGCTCGGCGCAGCTGCGCGGTATCTTAAACGGCGCGGACTACACCGTCTGGGATCCCATCAACGACCGCTACCTGCCGAGCGCCTACAGCGCCGACGACCTGTCCGGCAAGGACCTCTGCCGGCGCAACCTCGTGGCCGAGCTCGGCCTCGACCGCCGTTTCTTCAAACGGCCCATTCTCGGCTTCATCGGCCGCATCCGCGACCAGAAAGGCATCGATCTGCTCATCGACATCATGCCGAAGCTCATGGAACAGGACGTGGCCGTCGTCGTGCTCGGCGAAGGCAGCCTGGATTACGAGGCCGTGCTCCTCGACATGATGGAAAACTACCCCGGCCGTCTCGTGGTGCGCATCGGCTACACCGAGGACCTCGCCCACCGCATCCAGGCCGGTTCGGACATCTTCCTCATGCCTTCGCGCTACGAACCCTGCGGGCTCACGCAGATGTACGCCCTGCGTTTCGGCACGCCGCCCGTGGCCACGGCCGTGGGCGGGCTGCGCGACACCATCGTGCCCTGGCCCGATCCCGAGGCCACGGGATTCACGTTCCGCGAGCCGGATCCCGAGCTTTTCTTCCGGGCCATCCTCGACGCCCTGGAGATGTGGCAACAGCCGGAAGCCTGGCGCGACATGGTCCGGCGCGCCATGCGCGCGGATTATTCCTGGGAAAAGGCGGCCAAGAACTACATCAGCCTCTACAGGGAGCTTGGCGCGGACATCTAGGCTCCCGGACCGCCGCGCGCCGACCCGCATGGCCCGTGTTGGCGACTTGCGGCCGCTTGCGGCGCTCTTGTCGCACAACCGGCCCGGAATCGTCGCCGCCTTGCCTTACGGCAGTGGTCGAGGCGACCGCAAAGGAGTCCGTCATGCCAGCGACCATCCCCCCCAAGCCCCAGACGCCGTGCCTTCCCGTGGACATCGGCGAACTCGACATCTACCTTTTCGGCCAGGGTCAGCACTGGGATCTCTACCGCGTGCTCGGCGCGCATCCCCACGACGGCCCCGAAGGCCCGGGCTACCGCTTCGCGGTCTGGGCCCCCAACGCCAGGGGCGTTTCCGTGGTCGGCGACTTCAACGACTGGACACCGGGGCTGCACAAGCTCCATCCCGTGGCCGCCTCGGGCATCTGGGCCGGGTACATTCCGGGCTTCGTCCACGGCGCGCTCTACAAGTTCTCCGTGGTGCAAAAAAGCGGCAACACGGTGGAAAAGACCGACCCGTTCGCCTTTTTCGCCGAGATGCGCCCGGGCGTGGCCTCCCGTGCCTGGAGCCTCGACGCCTACGCCTGGAACGACGCCGCCTGGATGGCGGCGCGCCGGGAAAATGGCCTGCCGCTCAATGACGCCGTCTCCGTCTACGAGGTCCACGCCGGCTCCTGGCGCTGGCAAACCAAGGACTACGGCTCGTTTTATTCCTACCGCGACCTGGCCGAGCAGCTCGTGCCCTACGTCAGGGACCTGGGTTTCACCCACATCGAATTCATGCCCCTGGCCGAGCATCCCCTGGACGAGTCCTGGGGCTACCAGACCGGACACTATTTCGCCCCGACCTCGCGCTTCGGCACGCCCGAGGACCTGCGCTCCCTGATCGACGCCTGCCACCAGGCCGGCATCGGCGTCATCCTCGACTGGGTGCCCGGGCATTTCCCCAAGGACTCCTGGTGCCTGGGCCGCTTTGACGGCACCGGACTTTTTGAGCACGAGGACCCGCGCCAGGGCGAACACCCCGACTGGGGCACCTATGTCTTCAACTACGGCCGCCACGAGGTGCGCAACTTTCTCCTCGCCAACGCCCTCTACTGGTTCAAGGAATTCCATATCGACGGCATCCGCATCGACGCCGTGGCCAGCATGCTCTACCTCGATTACTCGCGCGACGAAGGGGAGTGGATTCCCAACAAATACGGCGGCAAGGAGAACATTGACGCCATCGATTTCCTGCGCGACCTCAACGTCGTGGTGCACGAACATTTCCCCGGCGCGGCCATGATCGCCGAGGAATCCACCTCCTGGGCCGGCGTCTCCCGCCCGGTCTACACCGGGGGCCTCGGGTTCACCTTCAAGTGGAACATGGGCTGGATGAACGACACCCTGGACTACTTCGCCAAGGATCCGGTGTTCCGTTCCTACCACCAGAACCAGCTCACCTTTTCCATGCTCTACGCCTTTCATGAGAACTTCATTCTGCCGCTGTCCCACGACGAGGTCACCCACGGCAAGGGCGCGCTCATTTCCAAGATGCCGGGCGACCAATGGCAGCAGATGGCCAACCTGCGCCTTTTTCTCTCCTACATGTGGGCGCACCCCGGCAAGAAGCTCGTGTTCATGGGCTGCGAGTTCGGCCAGTGGAAGGAATGGAATTCCCATGAGCCCCTCGATTGGGTGCTGACGGAATTCCCCGCCCACCAGGGAGCCATGTCCCTCGTGCGCTCGCTCAACGTCCTGCACAAGGCCTACCCGGCCATGCACGTGCGCGACAACGACTGGACCGGCTTCGAGTGGGTCGATCTCTCCGATTACGCCTCCTCCGTCATCACCTTCCTGCGCAAGGCCCCGGACGGATCGCAGATCCTCTGGGCCTTCAACCTCACGCCCATCATCCGCGAAGACTATACCGTGGGCTGCCGCGTCCCCGGATTCTGGAAGGAAATCTTCAATTCCGACTCGGCGTTCTTCGGCGGCACGGACAGCGGCAACGGCGGCGGCGTCATGGCCAAGCCCGCCACCGTCGGCGGCTGGCCCCATTACCTGTCCCTCACCCTGCCTCCGCTCGCCGCCGTCGCATTCACGCCGGAGTAAGAATCGGGAGGAGGCGTTGCCTCCTCCCAGACTCTCCTCCACTGGGGGGAGGCACTCCCCCCAGGCCCCCCGATCGGCGTGGTGTGGCGGGAATGGCTGCGGTCACCGCTGGCATGGGTGTTGGCGCTATGAAGACGGGGCCGGAATTTCGCCTGCCGCTGCAGCCGCTGTCGCGGCAGGCTCGGC
>JAEWPX010000143.1 GCA_023399375.1 Pseudomonadota bacterium
CCCCCGGCCGCCGGAGGCATCTTCCTGCCTTCCTTCCCTTTATCTCCTTCCTGTTCCTCTCCCGTCACGCCGTCATCGCCGCTTTCACGCCGGCCGGATCGACCTGGTAGAGCACGTCGGCGAGGGCGTCGAGGGTGTCGCTGACGCTGTCCAGCTCAGGCGGCGTGGGCAGCACGGGGACATTGAGGCAGGAGAGGTCCAGGCAGGCGTAGGCGAGTTCATTGTTGAGGCGGCAGGCGTCGCCGATACCGCCGCAGGCATGTTCCTGTTCCTGCCGTTCGGGGTCGAGCGACCGGGTGAAGCGCAGCATGTCGGACGGGCACTGGCAGGAGTTGACGGCTTCGATTTCCTTGTTGAGCGCCTTTGCGGTTTCCATAAGGTGGTTGAAACCGGGCACGCGGGCTTTGCGGCGGGGGTCGCGCGGATCGGGGATGAAGGAACCTTCGTTGTAGAGTTCCAGTTCCCGGCGCAGGTCTTCGTAGGCGTTGCGCACGGTCCGCCGGTAGCGTCCGCTGGCGGTGAGGCCCATGGCGGTGCGGATATGCGGGGTGACGGTGTTATTGTCTTCGAAAGCGGACAGTTGCGCGATGTCGTAGCCCAGGCTGGAGAGGAACAGGTCGGCCTGGGCGCTGTTGAGGAGGAGTTTGCGGAAGGCGCGCCACCGGGCCAGGGCGAGCGTGCCCTGGCGGGCGACCTTTTCGCGCGTGCCGGCAAAGGCTTCCAGGCGTTCGTCCAGACGGCGGCGGCGGGAAAAGAAGTTGTCCGCCATCTCCGTGAGCAATTCCTGTTTGAGGTCGTCGGCGTATTCGTTTCCAACCATGCTTGCATACTCCCGGGGAATATCGCGCGCCTACCTGAAGATCCCCCGATTGGTGGAGATTATTCGACAAGCGCCCTCGGGAGGCGAGGGCATGCATTCTTTCGTAAGCCAAGGGCGGCATGGAGTCGAGCGCGGAATGCCGCCCTTGGGAACGGGATCGCCATTCGAATGATCGAGCGCGGCCAGGCTGCCCCGGCTGTCCCGGGGACCGCTTCGCTCACTTTCGGACGCGGCCATAATCGGCGCGGATAAAATCCAGGATGGTTTTGGCCCTGGCCGAATACAGGTTGATGGCGTCGAACTCGGGCGCGACGTAGAGCTTTTGCATGAGCAGCCCGTCCGTGCCGAACCAGAGGGGAACGAGGCCGCCCAGGAAGAAGCCGCAGTCGCGCAAGGCCGCGACGGCGAAAGCCGTTCCCGGATCGCCGGCGTTGACGAACACCTGGACCACGGCCAGCCCCCGCGCCGCGGCCTCCTGGTCGAACGCGGCCGCCCGCACGGGAAAATCGGCCCCGATGCGGGAGACCTGAATCCGTTCGACCTGGGCGAAATCGAAGAGGCGGCGCTCGAACACCGTCTCCGGAGTGGTTGGCCGGTCGGGACCGCCGAACAGCACGTCACGATCCAGGGAAAAGCCCCCCAGGATGAAAGCCAGTTCCCGCTCGTAGCATTCGGGCAGATGAAGCTCCATGCGCCGGTCGCGGTCGACGCGCGCGCCAAGAAGGCAACTCACTCGCTGAGATCCCGCGCCCTCCTTCTCGTAGGCTCCGGACGGCATGAGGGACACTTCCAGACCGCACTCCGAGTAACCTTGTTTATCCACGAGCTTCTGGGTGATCAGATGGGTGCATACCGCCTCGCCGAAAAAACCCTGGGCTTGAGGCATGGCGTGAGATAGGCGATCCATTTCTCGAATGATTCTGGCGGCCATGGTGGTGTTGCGGTAGGCGGGGTCCACCATCACCTGGCCGAATTCGAATAGTGCCTTGTTGGGTGGGGAACTCTGGAAATAGGCCCCCTGTCCGGCCACGATTCCCGTCTCCAGCCGGGCGACCACGGTCAGAAGATGGCCCTGGGCGTTCAACGCTTCAATACGCTCCGGGCGGTAATAATCCTCCACCGGGTAGCGATCCCCGTAGATGGCGAAGAAGAGTTGGGCGACGCCCTGCCCGTCGCCGGGGCGGAGGAGGCCCACCTCATAGGCTCGGCCGGCCTCTACTTCTTGCCAGTTTTCCAGGATCCGGCCGACGGGATCGTCCTTTGCCGCCGCGTCCTCCCGGGCCGTGCGAAGATATGCGGCGAAATCGTTCAGCGTGCGCAGGGACAGGGCGTCGCGTTCGTCGAGAGACAGGCCGAAGCGGTTTTCCAAGGCAAGGCAGAACGCCGAAAAATCCAGGGAATCGATTCCCTGGCGCAGGAGCGGCACGTCCGGCCGGATGGCTTCGGCCACGGCAGGAGCGACCCCGGCTTCCACGAGCAGCTCGTGCAACACGCAAAGAGGAACAGGCATGACGAACCCCGAAGATAGCTTTATTGCTGGCGCAGTTTGAACCGCTGCACCTTGCCCGTGGCGGTCTTGGGCAGTTCCGTTACGCACACGAACAGCGCCGGGCACATGTGCTCGGGCAGGCAGGCCCGGAGAAACTTCCGCCACGCGAGGCGCAGCTGCTTTTCCGGCCCGGAGCCGGGCGCAGGAACCACATAGGCGCAGACGACGTCGAGGCCGCCCACTCGTCGTGCCGCCACGGCGCACTCGGCCACGGCCGGGTGGCGCAGGAGCGCCTCCTCCACCAGCACCGGCGACACCCACTGCCCGCCGGATTTGAGCATGTCGTCGCTCCGGCCCCTGTGGGCGAACCAGCCGTCCTTTGCGACGCAAACGTCGCCCGTGCGCAGCCAGCCGTCTTCCAGCATGGTTTCCCGGGTTTTTTCCGGGCGGTTCCAGTAGCCCCGGCACAAGCCCGGACCACGGATAAGCAGGTTGCCGTCGGTCCCCGGCGCAACCGCGTTTCCAAGCTCGTCCACGAGCCGCGTCTCGAAGCCCGGAACCGGCCGGCCGGCGAATCCGGCCCGGGACGCGCCCTTGCTGTTGGCGATGAAGACGTTGAAGGCCTCGGTGGAGCCGATGCCATCGAGGATATCCCGGCCGGTCAGTTCCCGCCAGGCCTCGTGCAGGACGGCGGGCAGGGCCTCGCCCGCGCTGAAACACAGCTCCGGCACGTGCCGCCGCATGTCGGGTTCGAAAATCCGGATCAGCATGTTGTAGAGCGTGGGCACGCCGAAAAATGCCGTGGGCCCGTACTTGGCCAGGATGTCGAACACGTCGCCGGGGCCGGGTTTTCCCGGGAAAAGCACGACGGAGGCCCCGACGGCCAGGGGCAACGCCAGGCTGGCGAGCAGCCCGTAGGCGAAAAAGAACTTGCTGGAGGAAAAGACGACATCCTGGCGCGAGAGCCCGAGCAGTGTCCCCCAGGTGGCGGCCGGCACCAGCAGGTCCTGCTGGCGGTGGGGCACGCCCTTGGGACGGCCGGTCGAGCCCGAGCTGTAGAGCATGAATCCCGGCAGAGCGCCGTCGGCGGGGGGGGGGGCGAAGTCGGCGGGGAAGCGCTCGATCTCCGACGGTCCCAGGTCGTCGCAGCACACGCCTTGGACGCCGTCCGCGACCGCGCCCAGCGCGGCATGGCCGGGTACCGTCACGACAAGGCCCGCCCCTGCGTCGGAGCGCAGGAATGAGTAGTCCTGCGTCGTCAGGCCCGTGTTGAGCGCCACGGGGCAGGCTCCTGCGAGCATGGACCCGAGAAAGGCGATGGCGAAGGCGGGCGTATCCGGCAGCGCCAGCAGGACGCGGTCGCCCGGGCGAATGGAACGGGCGGCGAGGAAGGAGGCGAACCGCAGCGAGCGGGCGCGCAGGTCGCCGTAGGACAGCGATGCCTCGCCGAAAAGATAGGCCGGTCTTTCCGCGCCGAACGCCGCGCCCGCGTCCAGAATATCCAGGGCAGCGTTTCTTCCGTCTGGCATGAGTCCTCCCTTTCGCCCGAGTGCTTTCCCTAACTCGCCTGCAGGGACCGGTCAAACGCACCGCAGAAGCGGCGAGAGCGTCCCTGTTCTTGCCGGTTCGCGGTCGAAACGGGTTTCGCGCCCTTGTCGCATGTCCTTCCGGCGGCTATCCTTTGTGCCGTCGGTTGCCGCGCTTCCCTGCAACACCCGCCACGACCCGCGTGGTGGGAGCGACGGGTGGCGCACGGCATTTCTGACGGCGGGCTTGTCGCCGCCGCCGCGCGCGTGTCCCGGACGCAAGCGGGAACCAGGATACGGGACGCCACGGAACGGAGCCCTCTGCATGCGGATCGACGCCCTGGACAAGGCCTGCGGCCGCGAGCGGTACGCCGTGGACGAAACGCCTCCGGACTGCCTGTGGGCCGGAGCGTTGCGCGCGGGCATTGCCCATGGCCGCATCGCCGGCCTGGACGTGGCCCCCGCCCGGCGGACCCCGGGCGTGGTGGCGGCGCTGACCCGGGCCGACGTGCCCGGAACCAACCGCCAGGGCATCGTGCGCAAGGACCAGCCGGTCCTGTGCGGGGAGCGCGTGCGCCACTGCGGCGATCCCGTGGCGCTGGTCGTGGCTGAAAGCCGGGAAGCCCTGGCCGAGGGCCTCTCCCGTATCCGCCTTTCCCTGGAGCCGTTGCCTGGCGTGTTCGATCCGCTCCAGGCGCTGTCGCCGGACGCGCCCCTGGTGCATCCCGGCCGCGAGGAAGGCAACCTGCTCGCGCGCGGGCTCATGGAAAAGGGCGACGCCCCGGCCGCTCTGGCGCAGTGCGCCGTGGTCGTCGACGGGCGATTTCATACGCCCATGCAGGAACATGTCTTTCTGGAGCCGCCGAGCGGTCTGGCCCGGCTCGCCCCGTCAGGCATGCTGGACATGATCGTCTCCACCCAGGCCCCGTTTCGCGACCGGTTCGAGATCGGCCAGGCCCTGGGCTTCGATCCCCTGCGCATCCGCGTCCGCGCCCCGTATCTGGGGGGCGGTTTCGGCGGCAAGGACGGGGCCACCGTCCAGTGCCTGCTGGCCCTGGCCGCCCTGCGTGTCCCGGGACGGTGGGTCAAAATGGTCTGGAGCCGGGAAGAAACCTTCCTGGCCGGCTACAAGCGCCATGGCGCGGTCATGGACGTCCGCCTCGGGGCCGACGCCGACGGCGCACTGCGGGCGCTGTGCTGCACGATGCATTTCGACGTCGGCCCGTATGCCCATTTGAGCGCCGAGATCATGGCGCTCGGCATGGAGCACGCCGCCGGCCCCTATCGTATCCCCAATACCCGGATCGAGGGCCTGTGCGCCTACACCAACAATCCCGTCGGCGGAGCCTTCCGGGGATTCGGCGTGGTGCAGGCGACCTTCGCCGTGGAGCGGGCCATGGATCTGCTCGCCGGCCGCCTCGGCCGCGACCCGGCCGGACTGCGGCTGCAAAACGCGCTTCGGGCGGGCGAGGAAAACGGCGTCGGGGTGCCGGCCGAACCCGGGGCCGACGTCGCCGCCTGCCTGCGGGCGGCCATGGACCATCCGCTGTGGGCCGGACGGGAGGCGTGGAAAAAGGCCGCCCCGCCGGACGTCCGGCGCGGCGTGGGGCTCACCGCCATGCAAAACGCCATGGGCTACGGCCGGGGCCTGTCCGACCACGCCGCGGCCAAGCTGGAGCTGACGCGCCAGGGCACGTTTCGCATTTTCAATTCCGTGCCGGACATGGGCCAGGGTAACGCCGCGGCTTTCGCGGCCATGGCCGCCAAGGCCCTCAACCAGCCCGAAACCGCCTTCGCCTGCCGCCAGCCCGACACCGGCCTCTGCCCGCCGGCCGGCTCGGCCTCGGCCAGCCGCACCACCTACACCTTCGGCAACGCGCTGCTTGGCGCCTGCCGGGCCATGGCGGCGAAACTGCGGCACCGGGCGGCGCTGGCGCTTTTGTGCGACGAACCGGACCGGCTCGTGCTCGTGCCCGGGGCGGTGTCCGACCCCGCCACCGACCGCGCCGTCCCCCTGGCCGTGCTCGCCGGCTTCCTCACCCGCGACGACCGGATCTGCATCGACCAGCACGCCATGGCCGTGGTCGAACATCCGCCGGACACGGGGCGGGAGTTCCGCATCGGCTTTCCCCACCGCTTCTATTCCTACGGGGCCTGCCTGTGCGCGGTGGAGGCCGACGCGCTCACGGGCCGGGTGCGTCTGGCCCGATGTTTCCTGACCGTCGCCTGCGGCCGGACGTTTTGCCTGGCCGGCGTGGAACAGCAACTCCAGGGCGCGGCGGCCCAGGGCGCGGGACTGGCCCTGTTCGAGGACCTGGCCGTCAAGGACGGCCGCATTCGCGCCGGGGACATGAGCGCCTACCTGATCCCGACGGCCGTGGACCTGCCGGACACGGGCTGCCTGGCCCTTGACGACGACGAGCCCACGGGCCCCATGGGGCTTAAGGGCATGGGCGAGATCGGCATTCATGGGCCAGGCCCGGCCGTGGCCCAGGCTCTCGAAGACGCGGTCGGGCTTTGCGTGACGCGCCTGCCCGTTTCCCCGCAGGAGGTGCTGGCGGCTTTGGAGGACGATATTTCATGAGCGAACGCCGGGAGATAGCCTTTCGGCTCAACGGCGCGTCCGTGCGCGTCGTCGTCGAACCGGGCAAGCGGGCTTTGGACGTCCTGCGCGAGGACTGCGGCCTGATTGCGGCCAAGGAAGGTTGCGGCACGGGCGAGTGCGGCGCCTGCGCCGTGCTGGTGGACGGGGTGGCGAAGCTCTCCTGCCTCATGCTTGCGGCCCAGATCGAGGGCCGCGACGTGACCACGGCCGAGGGGCTCGGCACGCCCGAAACGCCCCATCCCCTGCAGGCGGCTTTCGCCGCGCACGGGGCCGTGCAGTGCGGCTACTGCTCGCCGGGCATGACTATCGCGGCCGCGGATCTCCTTGCGCGCGATCCCGATCCCGACCGCGAGACGGTGCGCCAGGGGCTTTCCGGCAACCTGTGCCGCTGCACCGGCTACGTGAAGATCGTGGACGCCGTCATGGCGGCGGCGGCCGTCCTGCGGGAGGAAAAACCGTGAACGGCCGGGTGTTCCGGCCGGACCGCCCGGAAGCGTTGTGGCCGTTGCTGGAAGGCGGCGCGCGTCCCATGGCCGGCGGCACGGACCTGCTTGTGCGCCTGCGGCGGCAGCCGCCCTGCGACGTGGCGCTGCTCGAAGGCATTCCCGGGCTGGACGCCGTCGGCCTGGAAGACGGACAGGTTCGCCTCGGCGCGACCGTCACCCACGCGCGGCTGCTCGCCCATCCCCTGGTCCGCGAGTGCCTGCCGGCGCTGGCCCGGGCCCTGGCCGTCCTGGGCTCGCCCCTTGTCCGCAACATGGGCACGCTTGGCGGCAACATCGCCACGGCTTCGCCGGCCGGGGACACGCTGCCGCCCCTGTACGCCCTGGACGCCACGGTGGAACTGGCCTCGCGGCAGGGAACGCGCCGGCTCCCCCTGGCCGACCTCGTTCTCGGCCCCGGGCGCACGGCCCTGGCCCGGGGCGAGATCGTCGCGGCGGTGCTCGTTGCCCCGCCTCCGCCCGAAGCCCTGCAGCATTTCGAGAAGGTCGGCCGGCGCGACGCCCTGGCCATCGCCGTGGCCAGCCTGGCCACCGTCATCGTCCGGGACGACGCCGGGCGGGTGACCGAGGCGCGCCTGGCCGTGGGCAGCCTGGGCCCGACGGTGACGCGCTGTCCCCGGGCCGAGGCCTTTCTGCGCGGCCGCAGCCTGGACCGGGAAACCCTGGCCGCGGTCGGCCGGCGCATCCGGGAGGCCGTTTCGCCCATCGACGACATCCGGGCCACGGCCGCCTATCGCCTGCGTCTGGCCGGCAACCTGCCCCTGCGCCTGCTGCGGCCCTGACCGCCTGCCGCGTCCGTTTCGGGAGCGCAAGCGGCGGCCGCTTGGCCTGCGCGGCCCGGGGCAGGCCGTATTCTAGAAGAGACGGATGTTCCTTTCGAATATAACAAACTGAAATAATGGTTTTTATAATAAAAAGATCAAAGTATTTTTATGGGTCGCAGCGTTCGCGCCTGTCCCGTCGCCAATTGCGCCAGCCCGGGGCGACGAGCGGGGCCGCGAGCAGTCCGGCCGTCAGGGCGCAGCCGGCGGCGGCGTGAAACAGCGCCGGATAGCCGGCTTCGGCCGCCAGCGCCGCGCCGCCCGCCAAGGGGCCGAACACGTAGGCCGTGTCCATCATGAACAGCATCAGGTTCAAATTGGTTCCGCGCATGGCCGGCTGGGAAAAGCCGAACATGAGGGCGTTGGCCAGCGGCATGGCGACGCCCAGGCAAAGGCCGTAGCCGGCCGCCAGCGTCAGCAGCCGGCCTTCCCCGGTCGTGGCGGCGAATCCGGCGATGCACGCGGCAAGGCCCAGCAGCGCGGCGAGGAACAGCGTTTCCCTGGGCAGCTTGTCGTATGCCGGCCCGGCCAGCACCCGCGTGGCGATGGAAGCGGCCGTGGATACCGTGAAAAACAGTCCCGGGTCGGCCAGCCCGAGGCGCAGGGCAAAGGGTTTGATGAAAAAAAAGATCAAGGTCGTGCAGAGAAACAGGAACAGATTGGCCAGGAGGAGCAACCGCACCGCCGGCGAAGCCAGGCTTTGGCGCACCTGCGCCAGGGTCGGCCGGCCCGTTCCCGCTACACCGGCCATGGCCCGCCGCCCCAGACGCCGCCCGAGCGGCGCAAGCAGCGCCAACGCCGGCAGGACGAAGGCCGCGCAGCAGGCGTAGACCCGGTCCTCGCATCCCAAAACGGGCAGCAGCCATTCGGCCAGCGGCGGCATGACGGCATAGGGAACCAGGGCCGCGAGGGAAAAGCAGGCGAAAGCCCGGCCGGCCAGCACCCTGGGAATCGCCTGGGCGAGCAGCACGGTGACGGCGCTGACCAGGCACACGAAGGCCACGCCGTGACACAGACGCACCGCGAGGATGGCTGCGACGCTGCGGGCGAACGGATAGCCGCAAAGGGCCAGCCCCATGCCGACCAGGGACGACCGGGCGAGGGCCAGGGCGTTTCGCGGGGTGACCAGCACGCTTAAAAACGGCCGCAGACAAAAGGCGGCAAAGGGCTCGGCGGCAAGGAGCGGTCCCCACCAGGCCGGGTCCAGGCCCAGGCGTTTCAGGTAGGAGCCGAAGCCGTAGAACACGGCGATGTTGCAAAACCCGAAGCCGGCCGCCAGGGTCAGCACGGTGAAGTCGTAGCTGAAAAGCCGCTCGGTCCTGGCCGTGGCCTGATCGTTCACGGGAGATCCAGCACCTTGCGAAAGGCCTTGGCAAAGGCTTCCATCGCCTGCTCGCGCGCCAGGGAGACGCGAATCCAGTTGGGAAAGCGAAAGCCCGTCATGGTGCGCACCATGACGCCTTCGCGCATGAGCCGCCGGTAGAGGAGGGTGTCGGAGACGGGCGTTTTGACCATGACGAAATTGCCCGCTCCGCTTACGTATTCCAAGCCCATGGCGTCGAAGAGGCCGTGCAGATGCCCTCTGGCCCCGGTCACCATGCGGCGGGTGGCTTCGATGTGGCCGGCGTCGTCGGCCAGGGCCGCCACGGCCGCGACCTGGCCCAGGCCGTTGACCGAATAGGCGATGTGGGCGCGCCGCACGAAATCCACCGCCTCAAGGGGGCCGCACAGATAGCCCACCCGAAGTCCGGCAAGCCCGTACATCTTGGAGAAGGTACGAAAGACCAGCACGTTGTCGTGCCGCTCCATGACCTCCATGCCGTCGGGATAGTCCGGATCGTCGATATATTCGCGGTAGGCCTCGTCGAGCACCACCAGCGCCCGGCCGTCGAGGGCGGCCAGGAACCGCTCCAGCACGGCCCGGTTCCACCAGGCACCCGTGGGATTGTTGGGATTGCACACGAAAACGATCCTGGCGTTGTCCGTGACGGCGGCCAGCAGTCCGGCCGGATCGAAGGCCTGGCGCGCAAGGGGAACGAGCCGCGCTTCGATGCCGGAGAACCGCGCCACCCATTCGTAGACGGCAAAGGTTTTGTCCGCCGTGACGATGGCGTCGCCCGGCGCGCAGAAGGCGCGGATGACGGCGCTTATGACCTCGCAGGAGCCGTTGCCGACGAGGAATTGCTCGGGAGATTTGCCGCATCGCGCGGCCAGGGCCTGCCGGAGGTCATGGGCGTCGCCGCTCGGGTAGACGGCGGCCCGCTCGGGGGCGAAGGCGGCGATGGCCTCCCGGGCCAGCGGCGGCGGGCCCAGGGCGTTTTCGTTGTTGTTGAGGCGATGGAGCTGCGACACCCCGTACTGGCGCATGAGCACCGGATCGGGGCGACTGGGCACGTAGCGCTCGAACGTCCGGACATAGGCCGGAACGCGGTCAGCAAGGCTGGTCATGCTGCCATACGACCATGTCGCCTTGCCCGCCGTGGGGCAACACGACTTTCGGGGTGAAGCCGGAACGGAACAGATCGTCGGCCAAGGCCGCTTCCCAGGGGCGGGCCAGATCCATGTAATAGAGAATGCGGTGGATGCCCTTGTCGCGGAGGGCGGTCACATGGCCGCTCAAATTGGCGGCCATGTCCTCGCCGTCCAGGAAGGGGCGCAGCTCGGCCAGGTCGCGGCCGCGGTCGAGGGTCGTTCCCAGAAGCGACTCGCGCCGGATGCGTCCGGTCGGTTCCGCGACAGGGAGGATGTCCCGGGGCATGGCCAGGCGGTCGTACGCCTGGCGCAGGAAGTCCTCGATTCCCGGGCCGCACCACACCGCCTGCCCCATGTCCTCCTGCAGGTGCCGGAAAAGGACCGGTTGCCGGCCGCAGCCTTCCCCGGCGTCTCCCTGCAGAAAGCCCAGAGGCTCGAAATAGCCCGGCGGCAGGTCCGCGGTCGCCCGGAAGCTCAGGACGATGGCATAGCGTTCGCGGGCCACGCTCTGCAAAAAGGCGTCGACCAGAAGTCCGGCCGCCGCGCCGCGCGTTTCTGCGGGGGCGAAGACGAAGGGGCCCGAAAACAACAGGGCCTGCTCGCTGCATGGCGTCCAGGAAAGAATCCCCACGGTCCGGCCTGCCGCGTCGACGGCGCAGACGCAGGCGGCTTGGCCGTCGGCGACGAGTTCCGCGAACCGTTCCGGCGTCCGGAAGGCGGTTGGGCACTGCCAGGCCGGGTAAGCCCCCATGGCCAGGGATGCGGCCTGGGAAAGACGCGCCGCGTCGGGGTCGCGGGCGAGACGAAACGGCGGGCGCGGGGCCTCGGGGACATGGACCGACGCCGGTTCCGGGTAGCGCCTGTCCACTTCCGCCAGGATGCGAAAGCGATCGCCGCCTTCCTGTTCGACGCGGAAGCGGTCCGCCGCCTTGGCGGCCAGCAGCAGGCCGAGGTCGCGGGGCGGGGCGTCATGCTGCCGTAGGGCAGCGCAGGCAGTGATGTTGAGTCCCCCCAGCGACAGATTCGACGCCTTGAACGAAAAGGCCACGCGCAGGAGATAGCGCTTGCCTGTCAGGACGATGCGCAGCGGGGTGTCCGTTTGCGCAAGCCCGACAAGGCAAAGGCAGAACTCCTCGACAGTGAGCTGGAAGCGGAAGCTTTCACGCTGGCCGATGCCCATGCGCTCCGCCAGTGTTCTGGCTGCGTGCACCACCGGACAAGCGAATGCGATGTCCGGCGGGATTTCCATGGAAAGGCTCAAATCGTCGGGCATGCTCGTCTCCATACGCGCGCCGGCGCAGCTGCCGCACGACCGGCAGCGATGCCCGGCGCTGCGTCGGCGGTCCTTCGCGTCCCTTGGCATGGCGCGGCAACCGCGTCCGGAGCAATTTTCAACAAAACCGCCGGGAAGCACAAGAGGCGATCAAGGAGAAGCCAGTGCACGATGACGGGGGGAATGTCCACTGGAGTTCTCCCGATTTTGTGGAGACCTTCCGACTTGAGCGCTCAGGAAGGAATCCATGAAAAATTTCCAAAAAAAGGCACATTTTTGAAAAATATATCTAGATCGTAGTCCCAAAGAAGGGCAGGACAGTAGTCCTACCTTGGCCACTTCACCTGCTGCGATCTTTCACTCTACCTCGAACCCTTCATCCCCATCATCTTCTTTGGACGCCGCCTCAACGTCTTCAAGGATCGCTTCTATCGCAGCGGCCGCTTCGTCGAGTCGGGAGCCGAACTCGTCAAAATCATCGTCCCCTACGGTCTCAAGGTCATCATACACTTCCCGTAGGAAGTTTGCGGCTTTCTCCAGCTTCTTCAGGTGGGCCTTTTTCATCTCGACCGCTCCCGCGTTAATTTGATCCCCTGGACACCAACAGTGTTCACGGACCGGCCCTCTTGGGCATGTGCTCCCACCACTTGTGCCCCTGACCCGCTAAGATCACTGGCGCATCCACCCGCAACCATCGAAAAATACATTCTAATTTTACAGGACAGCGGCCGTGAGCGATAAAACCCCATCTGACTCACGGTTTCTTTCTTAATAGCGCTTCCAGCACACTGAATCCACGGGAAATTTTCCAAGGACACTGGCGGGATTTTGAAAATTGTGTCCAATCGTGAGTCCAAAAAGAAAAAAGGGTTATCCCGAAGGATAACCCTTTGATTTCTTTGGCGTCCCCAAGGGGATTTGAACCCCTGTTGCCGGCGTGAAAGGCCATCAATATGCTTTCCTCAGTTTTCCCCGGCCTTCCTCTGAATTCCTATCTATTTGTATTTTAACACCTATACTTTCCTATTGACTTCCTTCCTGCACCCCATATTTTGACTTTGCGTGTGGGGGATAGTGTGGGGGGCGAAATGTTGCCGGCTTACCTCCCCCACAATGGCCAACCTGTGGGGGACAGCATGCCGAAACAAGAGCGATTCAAAACCGACTATCCAGGCGTCAGCTTCATCATGGGCACGGCCGTGGCCACGGGAAAATCTGAGCGCATCTATTTCATCCGCTACCGCCGCGACGGGAAGCTCATCGAGGAAAAGGCCGGTCGCCAGCACCAGGACGCCATGACCCCAGCCAAGGCGGCGCGGATCAGGGCGGAACGCATTGAAGGCAAGGCCCTGTCCAATCAGGCTCGCCGGGAAGAGGAGCAGGCCGCCAAGGAAGCCGAGGCCGGGCGCTGGACCTTGGCGAAGCTGTGGGAGGAATATTCGTCACAGAAAACGTCCGGCCCGGCGCTTACGACGGACCGGAGCCGCTTCGAGAAATACCTCAAGCCTACCTTCGGGGAAAAGGAGCCGGCCGAGGTCCTGACCCTGGACCTCGACCGCCTGCGCTCCCGCCTGCTCAAGCAGGGCAAGTCTCCGCAAACCGTCAAGCACGTCCTGGCCCTGTTCAAGCGTCTTGTCCGCTTCGGCGTCAAAAAGGGCCTGTGCGATTCCCCCGATCCGCGCAAGCAGACGATCAGCATGCCGCGCGTGGATAACGAAACCACGGAAGACCTCGACGCCGACGAACTGGCCCGCCTTGTCCAGGCCATCGAGGACGAACCCAACATTCAGGCCGCCAATTTCATGCGGCTGGCCCTGTTCACCGGAATGCGGCGCGGCGAGCTTTTCAAGCTCGAATGGCGGGACGTGGATTTCGAGCGGGGCTTTATCCATATTCGCCATCCCAAGGGTGGCAAAAGCCAGAAAATCCCGCTTAACGACGCGGCCAGGGGCGTGCTTGAAGGCCATCCCCATGTGGACGGAACGCCCTACGTCTTCCCCGGCCAGGGCGGCAAGCAGCGCGTGACCATCCAGGTGGCAAGCAACCGCATCAAGGCCCGCGCCGGCCTGCCTGCCGATTTTCGCCCGCTGCACGGCCTGCGGCATCTTTTCGCGTCCACGCTGGCCTCATCCGGTCAGGTGGACATGCTGACGCTGCAAAAGCTCCTGACCCACAAGTCGCCGCAGATGACCAAGCGATATTCGCACCTCCGTGACGACGCCCTCAAGCAGGCGTCCGAAGTGGCCGGCAATCTCTTGGGCAATGTCGGCAAGCCAAGGGAATCCATGGATGGCAAGGTTATTTCAATGGGGAAAGAGCGATGATAGAAAGGGCCTCAACGTCGCAGGCTGGCCGCTTCCGCTCCGGCGGCAAGGAAGGTGACATCATGGGCATCCAGTACCAGATAGACGAACAGGGTAACCGCGTGGCCGTGGTCATCCCCCTTGCCGAGTGGGAAGCCATCCAGGAACGCCTTGCCAGCCAACCGGGCGGCCCTCTCCCCATCGAAGACTTCGGCATGACTCCGGCCGAGGGGAGGGAGACACGTTCCCGCCTGGAGGCGTTTGCCACGGATTGGGATTCACCGGAGATGGACGCCTACGACCGTTACGACGAAGCGAGGAAGCACATTGAAACGCGGTGACGTGGCGCTCGCCGTCTTTCCCAACACGGACGGCCTGACGGCGAAGCTGCGCCCGGTGGTCATCATTCAGGCTGACGGACTGGACACGGGCTTGCCGCAAGTCCTGGTGGCCATGGTGACAAGCAACCCGCGCCGCACCGGAAAAGCCTTTCGGGTATCCATCCCCCTGACCAGCCCCGAAGGTCGGGCCTCCGGCTTGCTCTCCGATTCCGTGGTCATGGCCGACTGCGTGGCCACTATCGCCACCAAAGCCGTGCATCGCGTCATCGGCCGCATGGACAGGGACGCGCTTGACCAAGCACTAAAGGTGGCCCTCGACCTGTAAACCACATTTCCAGGGTCTAGCCGGGGCCTCATGAACCCCGACGAAAAGTCGCTTCCCTTGGCGGTCTGGCCCTGGTTCATTTCAAGGGAAAAGCTGAAGGGGGCTTACTAGATGCCAAGTAGCGTTGAAAAATCTGACTACGCCGTTATATCAAGCCTTATCAAGGCAGAAGATGTAATAAAAATATGGACCGGTTGCCCGGAACGAGACTTGGCTGATCATTGCTTTAAAAAAAGAATCCCATGCTATTTATATCATCATTCGTTGCAATCACCTGATGGGAAAATCTTCCACTACTGCATACCAGAGTGGGGGCCAGACGATCACGGAATACCTGATGTTCTCGACTGGGCCGGCATCGTCTTTGAAATGCAAGACATTAAAAAATTTGAGAATGAACACCCTGAATATCTTTGGAAAGCCGTATCGCTTGACGACTGTCCGTCACTTTTTGAAAACAAAGACACAGGCAACAATCCGAACGATGGCAGGAATATCAACGAAGAAAGACTTATATCAACTGACCCTGAATGGATGCCAGCACACGAAGCCCGTGTTGTAATTGGTATGACGCCAATTAATTTTGTTAATTTTCTTAATTCAGGGGGGTTAGAAACAGATAGAGAACAGGAGCGGCTTGATTTTGCAAAGAGTGATGGATATGAAACTGATAATGTACCATTTTTTAAAACTAACGACCTCAATACACTGCGAGTACACAAGGCATCGTTTGCAGATTGCACAGAGCGGCTTTATGTTGGCCGTTATATGGATACCACTATATTGAAATACTATGATAATACAGATCAAGCCGCTGATAACGATGAGACGGGCCACAACAAGAATGTAGTTGAATCTGAGTCAACAACATTAGATACCTTCATGACTGCCGACGACCTTTGTAAAAAATGGTCAATAAGCCCGACTCAGTTGGTTAATATAATCAGATGCCATAACGATCTTCCTGCATATTGGGAGGAAAGCGATGTCCCCTTTTAATTATGCCAACTTGAGAAGATATGATAACCAGCATTTTAAAATTTCCCACTTAGGGTCTGCCCTGTTTTTCCCTCGGGATATAGAGGGATTTGAAGCTGACCATCCAGAGATTTTCCCACAAGCGCCCCTGGCTCAAGCGCGTGGACGTATTGCCGAGCTTGAGCGTCAGCTTCAAGAACTGCGGCAGGAAAACGAGAGTCTGAAAGCCGGCGGGGGAGAAGTTGAATCTGCGTCTGCCAACTGCGAAAACTGCCCGTCTAATCAGAGCGCAGAGCAACGATTGGGAGCGTTCAAAATGGGGGTTCGCATGGCTCTGCGTTGTGCGGCCGATGGTTCTGAACAGAGCAAGGAAGGGCACCTTGCATTGTGGCGAGAACTTCATGGGGTCAAGGCCGGGAAACCGAACAGCCGATACTTTGACGCCTTCCGGGCCGTCTTAGATGAAGTCCCCTACCTCAAGTGTCCTGACCCCAGGCAAAAATAGCTTTCCTCCCGGGTTGTCCCGTCCTCTCTGAATGTGGCGGGACAGCCCGTCATTCCTCGCTTTTCCCCGTTCTCTTTCCCCTCGCGGGCAAGCTGTCTCAGGTCTATGCCGCCTCCCAGGCGGGACAAGAAAGTTCCAAAGCGGGACAACGGGACAGCTTCACCACCTCCGTAAGCGCCTCTATTCCCATAGCGAACCCTCGGGCCACTTCCAAAACCTTGGCCCGGCGTCAAAGGAGATTTCGCTATGGAACGAACCGCCAAGACCGTGTTGGGGAGTGACAACTCCATCCAGTACGTGGTGGTGGATGAGAAGCAGGCCGCCGCTTACGTCAACCTGTCCGTTAAAACCCTGCAAGCCCGCCGCGCCGCCCACAAAACGCCTGCCTTCCTGAAAATAGGCCGATCCATACGCTATCGCATGGCGGACCTCGACGCCTTCCTCGCTGCCCATCGGGTTGATCCCGAGGCCAGGGCGTAGGGGGCGGTCATGGGAAATGAAAAAGCCCCAACCGAAACCGGCCAGGGCTGGGAAAGTGGCGTGGACAGCTTCTTTTCCAATATCCGGGCCGCCGTCGTCAAGGTGTTTGTCCTGCTGGCCACCATCGGCCGGGCCGGGGGCGTGCGATGAGAAATATCGACATCGCCCTCGACCTGCACGTCGCTGGAATCCCCGTAGCCGGCGTGGATCAGGCCGGTACGGTCAAGGTTCCCGCCTCGACTGACCGCCGCGCCATCTGTTCCACGTTCCAGGATGGACAGCCGCATATCCCGGCTGCCGTCATGGGCAACGTACTGTTCGCCCTGCGCTTTCATGGGGATGAAGTCTACCGCCTCGCCGTGGAGAATATCCGCGCCAAGGATCGTGGCTTGTTCGACAAGCTGGCCGTGATGCGGACCTCCTCGGCCCGGTGGGAAACGCTATTCCGTGTGCAAGGCGGCGCTGCGCCTGCTCGGGAAGTGCTGGCCCGGGACAAGGCCGGCAAGGTGCTGGTCGAAATCCTTGGGGCCGGTGGTCTGGTTCTGTTCGGTGGAGCCGATGCCCCCATGTGGCGACAAGGCGGGGTGAAGTCCATTCCTGTGTTGTCCCAGGCATCGGTGGACCTGCTGCTGGTCGCGGCCAGGGCCGTGAACGAAACGGCCACGGCGGAGGCTGCGTCGGGACCGATCCAGGAGGAAGCGCCACAAGTTGGGGGGCGGCCGTCTGGTCCCGAGATGGACCTCTTCGAGCACCAGTCAAAATCCTGGTCGGTGATACCGCTTAAAGAAGGCCAGAAGGCCCCTCTGGAATCCGGGTGGCAGAAATGGTGCACAACCAAGCGCACCTTCCGCCGCGCCGACTTCCAGGGCCGCAATGCGGGTGTTGCCTGCGGCCCGGCCTCGGGCGTGTTGGTCCTGGACCTGGATGACCTCGACGCCTTCAACATCCTGGCCGAGGCCCACCGGCTGGAAATCCCCGACACCTACACCGTCCGCACCGGGAGCGGGAAGCCGCACTTCTATTACAAGTACCCTGACGACGGCCGCAAGTACGGCAACCTGACGGTGAAGCATCCGATGCGGTCGAAATACACCGTGTTCGACATGCGCGGCCTTGGCGGACAGGTGGTTGCCGCCGGGAGCATCCATCCAGATACCGGGCGGCCCTACGTCATCGAGCGCAACCTTGCCGTGGCTCCTGCGCCTGCCTGGGTTCTCAAGCTCTATAGTGAGGGGAAATAGATGAATATTCAGCTTGTGCAGCATGGCCTTGATCTGTCGTGCCTGTTGGACGTGCGGATGCCCGACGACGAAATGCGCGGGCTTGTGGACGATTTGAAGATCGGGGCCGATAAAAAGCGCCTCATCTTGGACGGTGTGGAAACGGGACAACGCTCCGAGGCCATTGGAGGCGTGCTCGCGGCTTTGGTCGGTGCTGACTATGACCCGATACTCATCAAATACCTTATGGACTTCTTCCCCATCGGGGAAAAATACCGGGAAAAAGGCGCTGCCAGCGTCCGGTGGCTCAATGATGAAATCGCCCGAGCCAAGGGATTTGTAGGCTCTGGTCGAGCGAATGGGGAAGGGGACAAAAAATCAATTTCGAGTGATTGCGACAGCGACACCTGCGACAGTAGCGACACTTGGCAGGAGCCGGAACCGCTGCATGTGGACACCGGATCGCAACCGTACCCGGTGGAAGCCCTGCCGCCGCAAATTCGCGAAGCGGTTGTGGCCGTGATTGGCTATGTCCAGTGCCCGCCGGCCCTGGCCGCCATGTCCGCATTGTCGGTCCTGTCACTGGTGGGTCAAGGAATAGCCGATGTGCGCCGGGGGCCACGCCTCAATGGGCCGTGTTCTTTGTTCCTGATCGGCTTGGGGCAAAGCGGCGAACGCAAGACGACTGCTGACGAGGCGTTTTCTCATCCTATCCGCCAGTGGCAACTTCATAAGCAGGAAGAAGCATCGCCCATCGTCATTGCCCACGCGGCGGATATGCGTTGCTGGGAGGCCGAACGTCGAGGCGTAGAGGAGTCGATCAAGGTTGCTGCCAAGGCAGGAAAGCCGACCGACGAGTTGCGGGACCGTATGCGCCGCATCGAGTCGAACAAGCCGCAAGCGCCCCGTGTACCTCGCCTCTTTTATTCCGACGTGACCATAGAACGCCTGCGGGTGAAGCTCGCCGAACTTTGGCCGAGCGCCGGGCTTGTTACCGCCGAGGGCGGCGTCGTGTTCGGCGCACATGCTATGAACGCGGACAACATCATGCGGACCTTGGGCGCTATCAATGTCCTGTGGGATGGCGGCCGGCTTGAGGTGGACCGCGTGACCAACGGCGACTTGCTGGTGGAGTGCGCCCGCCTGACGGTTTCGCTTTTCGTCCAGCCGGAAGTGATCGAGGCGTTCATGGATAAAAACGCGGCGCTGGCCCGTGGCTCCGGTTGGTTGGCCCGCGCACTGCTGGCGCATCCTGCATCGACCCAAGGCTTTCGGCCGTTCAAGGAGCCCCCGCACGACTGCCCCCCTCTTGCCGCTTTCCATGCGCGGCTATCGCAAATGCTCGACGCCATGCCCCAACCCAACGCAGCCGGCGGTCTTGACCTCCCTGCTATCGATCTGTCGCCAGAAGCAAAGCGTACCTGGGTGGAATTTTACAACGCCATCGAAGTGGAGCTTCGGGCGGGGGGAGAATTTGCAGACGTGCGGGATGTGGCATCAAAAACCGCCGACAACGCAGCGCGGATCGCTTGCCTATTCCATCTGTTCGAGTCTGGCCCACATGGGCAAATCAGCGAGCCCCACATGGTAGGAGCCGCTGCTATTGCTGCGTGGCATCTGTACGAAGCTCGGCGTTTTTTCGGGGAGATTGCCTTGCCGCCGGAACTGAGCGCCGCAACCAAGCTGGATGAGTGGTTGCAACGCTTCTGTCGCACCAACAACGTGACGGCGGTTCCGACGCGTGATGCTGTCCGCCTTGGGCCTTATCGGGTTCGGACAGAAAAGGCTTTCAAGGCGGCCCTGGATGTGCTGCGAGGGCTAAGCCGCGTTCGTGTTGTGCGGGACGGTAGGCGTAAGCTGGTCCAGGTCAACCCGGCTTTGCTGGGAGGAGATAGGTAATGCTGCGCGACCTGATCGCCAGATTTACCGAACCTGCGACGCCCTCTGTCAAACTGTCGCAGAAGTCGCAGGTGTCGCTGTCGCAACGGGTGAAAAGGGCCTTTCCTGCCCCCCTAACTGTCGCAAAAGTCGCAGCTGTCGCTGTAGCAAAAGTTGAAAATCGAAAAATCGAGGGAGCCGATCAGCCGATTGTGGAGGGCAAGGGGGATTCGGCCCCCGCCTCCGGGACGGGCTTGGACTGGCTCCCCGGTCCTCCCGATGATGCCGCACCATCGTTTGATGGCTGGTGGGCTGCATACGATCTGGCCGACGCGTGCCGCCTGTACGGTGTGCGCGTGGTCCATGCCGGCGAGCGCGTTATCGCGGTCTATCCTCCGGCGCTGGAACCGGAACTTATCGCCTATGCCGGTTCGCTGCTGGTCGAGGCCCAGGACTACTTGCGTCAGCACCTGGACAAGCTGCCGACCCTGGACCCTGCCGAAGCCGTTGAGATCGTGAAGGAGGTCATGCGTCAGCATCGCGCCTTGCGCTTCTGCCGTGGCGAAGGTGGGAGCCGGTGGCCGCTGTACCCTCGGCATTGGAGCGCCGGGCAGAAAGCGACGCTGCAATCGCTCTGGTTCGCGGCTGGTGATGCCCTGGACCGCGATGACTTCGAGGGACTCGACACGGGATAGGCCCCCCCTCCCTGGTCAACGATCTGGACAGGAAGGGCGGATAACCCCCTGGGTCATGCCCCCCAACGACGCCGTGGGTTCCCGTCTGCCTGTAGTACCTGCGCCGAGAATTTTTGAAGATTTCCACATGGAGGAAGTCAACATGCCCAAGAAAATAAAAGTTGCTGTCCCCGGATATGACGGTCCCCGGAAAACCGCTCTGGAGTCGATCCGATTGCATTGTGTCCAGTGCATGGGCGGGAGCCCGTCCTTGGTCACGGACTGTCCGTCCGCCGACTGCGCTTTCTACGCCTACAGGTCGGGTGTCATCGAGGTCGGCGCGTCCCGGCGGTTGCTTCGGGTCATCCGTGCCTACTGCGACGGCTGCGCCCCGAGTGGCGACGTGAACGGCTGCACGGCAGGACGGCACTATCTGGACTTGTCGCCGTATCCGGTCTGGCCCTTCAGGTCGGGACGGTCCCCATACTATTCGGCCGAGGCCCGGGAGCAGCGACGGGCGCGGGCAATTTCCTTGTTCGGAACTGCCACACAGGAGGCGGATTTCCTTCCGAGAATCGACGGGAGCGCGGCGAGTGGGACACGTGGCCATCCCGTCGGCTGGTGCGGCGCACTGTGAACCCTTCGGCTTTTGGGGAACAGTACGCGCACATGTACGCGCGCACGCGCGCGAGGCTGGGGTGGTGACTTCCTGGTGACTGGCGACTTCGCGCGGGTCCTTCTGAACGGTTTTCAAGGCGGGTACGCGGAGCCGCGATTTTACGCTAGGCGCAGGCTGAAAAAAACAGTTGAATGTTGACACCCGAGCCGGGGCGAGAATTGGGCAAAGTTCAATCGCCTGAGAACCCGCTTGTTACCTATGTTTCAGGGCGGTACATGGTTTTGGAAAGTGTGTTTTTGCCTATTGATTTGGAAATTATTTCGGAGGTGCCGATGTGGGTAGAGGTCGAACGGGCTGGCGGCCTGTCGGGGAACACATGCTGCGTCTGGACGTGGGCTTTCTGCATCGCAAGGACTGGCTGCGGCCGGGGCTGTCCTTCACGTTGTCCTGGTCCTGGGGTGGCGAACCCTCAGCCAGCATCGGCGTCTTCACCAACCCTGATTCCATCCGCCTCATGTACGGGACCAAGGATGGCGAGCAGGTGGACGCGCTCGTGGACCTGGACCGGACCCCCTGCCATTACGGCGGGACGCGGCCGTGGTTCCTGTGCCCCAGATGCGGCCGGCGCGTGGGCGTGCTGTTTGCCGGCCGGCGCTTCTGGTGCCGTCATTGCCACGGCATCGCCTATGCGGTCGAAAACGAGGACAAGCTGTCACGGGTGTTGCGGCGGTCGAACAAGCTGCGCGAGCGGGTCCAGGCCAGGGCCGGCACGGCGTATACGGTCACGTTCAAGCCCAAGGGCATGCACCAGCGGACCTTTGATCGCATCCGGTGGGAAATCCAGGAGCTCGAAGCGGGCTTTTGGCTGGCTGCGGCTGAAAAGTTCAATCTCACGGTTTGACTTGTCGTCCCGAACGGGCCGGGGCGGCATGAGGATCACAGCTACTTCCAGGCCCTTTACCCTCTCTGCCTTGCGGGGAAAGTGATTCCTTCGGAGTCGCCACTTCGGGAGCCGGGCAATTCTTCACGCGAGGGTGGCGACTGCGGGGATGGGGGGTAAAAAGTCTGGTCCCCTCCCCCTGTAAACCGACATGGCCAAACCGCGCGCAGTTTTGGTCTGATTTTGGGGTAAAAAGTTGACGTCCCCAGAACGGCAAGCACGAGGTTTCCACTTCGGTTTCCAAAAGATCCTTCACGCGAGAAGGGCAAACTAACCCCCATTGGCGGCATGTCGATATGTGCGTCAATCCGGCTTAGTCGGTCCGCTTAGGTCGTTGTTGACCGCCCCGCACATGGCGTTGCATAACGCTCGGCAATGGCTGAAAACATTGAGCGGTTTATAGCAAAATGGAAGCCTTCCGGCGGATCGGAACAGGCGAACTCGCAACCTTTTTTGCTAGACCTGTGCAGACTTCTGGATTTGCCGGAACCGGAACCCGCCATTCATGGCGAGGCCACGGCTTATGGCTTTGAACGGAAAGTGATTTTTAAGCATGGGGACGGCAGCCAAAGCCGTGGCCGGATCGACCTTTACCGGCGCGGAACCTTCGTCCTTGAAGCCAAGCAAGCCTTGGAAGTGGCGACGGAAAGTCTGATTCTGCCGGGCGTTGGATCAAAAGCCGGCCTCAAGCGCGGTAGTGGAGCCTGGAAGACCGCCATGCTTCGAGCCAAGAATCAGGCGGAATCCTATGCCCGCGCTCTCCCCGCCAGGGAGGGCCGCCCGCCTTTCCTCCTTGTGGTGGACATCGGCCATTGCATCGAACTGTACACGGAATTTACCCGTTCCGGCGCTACGTACACGCCCTTTCCCGACCCCAAAAACCATCGCATCAAAATTGAGGATTTGAGGAACCCTGAGGTTTGCGATTTACTGCGAACGGTTTGGCTCAACCCTATGAGCCTCGATCCCAGCAAACGCCAAGCAAAGGTCACCCTTCAAATAGCCGCAAATCTAGGCAAGCTTGCGAAATTGTTGGAAGCGGAAGACCATGAGCCACGGGTGGTGGCTGATTTTCTCATGCGTTGTCTCTTCACCATGTTTGCCGAAGACGTGGGCCTTTTACCCGCCAACAGTTTTACTTTTTTATTGGATTCTTTGCTTGAAGCACCTTCCGGTTTTGTGCCTACGGTAGAAGAACTTTGGGCAAAAATGAATTCCGGCGGCTGGTGCGTGGCCCTCAAAAAAGAAGTTCTGTATTTCAACGGCGGCCTATTCAGAGATGCCAAGGCATTGGCGCTTAACCGTAGTCAAATACAACTTTTACTCCATGCTTCGCGCGTCAACTGGAAAGATGTGGAACCGGCTATATTCGGGACTCTTCTTGAACAAGCCCTTGATCCCAAAGTTCGCCATAAACTTGGAGCCCATTATACCCCACGAGCCTACGTTGAAAGGCTAGTACTGCCCACGGTTATTGAACCTTTGCGGGAGGAGTGGCGAAGCGTCCAGGCCGCTGCCACGCTTTTAAACGGTCAAGGCAAAGTCCGTGAAGCCTGGGAAACAGTCAAGGGATTCCACAAACGCCTGACTCAAGTTCGCGTGCTTGACCCGGCTTGTGGTACCGCGAATTTTCTCTATGTCTGCCTGGAACACTTGAAGCGTCTTGAAGCCGAGGTATTGGATTTTGAAGGCGCAATAGGCAGTGAGGGGCTGTCTCAGGAATTCCTGGCGGAAATGAAAAATTTGACCGTGGATCCCCGGCAGCTTCTCGGAATCGAGATAAATCCCAGGGCCGCCGCCATTGCGGAATTGGTTCTGTGGATAGGCTACCTACAATGGCACTTCCGAACTCGTGGCGACGTTAACCCGCCTGTGCCGGTCATTCAAAACTTCGGCAACATCATGGAGCGCGATGCACTCATTGACCATAAGGGACTAGAGCCTGTCATGGATAAGGACGGCAGGCCAATGACGCGGTGGGATGGAGTAAGTACCACCCTTAACCCTGCAACAGGAGAACCGGTTCCAGACGCAAAAAAACAGGTTCCCGTTAAGTGTTATAAAGATCCAAAACCCTTTGAATGGCCACATTCAGATTTTATCATTGGGAATCCCCCTTTCATTGGAAATAAAATGCTTCGTCGCGTAGTCGGTTCTGCGTACTTTGAGGCTTTGCGCAAAGTCTATCCAAATGTTCCAGGTGCAGCAGACTTTGTTATGTATTGGTGGGAAAAAGCAGCAAAGGCTGTTCAAACTGGAAAATCTAATCGCTTCGGGCTGATAGCCACAAACAGTGTTACCCACAACTTTAATCGACGTGTATTGCAACGATATCTTGAAGGGAATCCACCACTTTCCTTGAGGTATGCTATCCCGGACCATCCCTGGGTAGACACGAAAGATGGAGCAGCAGTGAGAATTGCAATGGCTGTCGGGCAAGCGGGTATACACAAAGGAATTTTAGAAAGTTATATCGAAAAAAAAGACCACGAGCAAAATAATACAGTCACGATACAAACGGAAGAAGGTCGAATAAATTCTGATCTAACGATTGGCTTCGATTTGTCCTCTTCCCTCCCGTTAAAGGCAAACGCTAGAATGAGTTGCCAGGGAGTAAAGCTCGTCGGGGAAGGGTTTAGCATTTCAAAAAGCAAAGCAACTGAGCTTGGCCTCGGAAATATAACTAATCTGGAAAAATACATACGTCCAATCATGAATGGAATGGATATTACAAATTCAAACAGATATAAATATGCGATAGATCTCTTTGGGCTAGATGAATATCAGGTCAAAAAGAGTTTTCCAGAAGTCTATCAATGGCTTTCGAATACTGTAAAAATACAAAGAAATGCAAAAAAAGACAACACTAAAGATGCTATGATATTTTCTAAAAAGTGGTGGCTATTCGGGAAACCTCGCGAAACATTCAGACCAGCTCTTGAAAACATTTCAAGGTATATTGCCACACCAGAAACCTCAAAGCATCGCTTATTTGTCTTTTTGGATTCAAATATATTACCAGATGGTTCATTAATGGCCATCGCCAGTGCCGACGCCTACCACTTAGGAATACTTTCCAGTCGATTTCACGTGGCGTGGGCAGTCATGGCCGGAGGAAGATTAGGAGTGGGTGATACCCCCAGGTACAATAAAACCCGTTGTTTTGAGACATTTCCTTTTCCTTCCGATCCCGCACCAGCTCTTAAAACCCGGATACGCAGTCTCGCGGAACGTCTCGATAACCACCGGAAGGATCGTCTTGCCCAATATCCAATAGAATTGACCCTGACCAAAGTCTACAACGTGCTGGATGCCTTGAATACGGGACGCCCCCTAACCGATGCGGAAAAGCTCATTCACGACAAAGGGCTTGTTGGCCTACTCAAAGAAATTCATGATAATCTTGATATAGCGGTGGCCGAGGCCTACGGGTGGCCGGCGGACATGGGAGAACAAGAAATACTTTCTCGCTTGCTCGCGCTCAATGAAGAACGCCGTATTGAGGAGGCTCAGGGGCTAGTCCGTTGGCTGCGCCCGGATTACCAAGCCCCGTCTGCGCCTCGCGCCGTGCAACTGCCCACCGGGCTTGTGGCCCTGCCCACCAAGGCAAAGAAAACCGCCCTCCCATGGCCGGGAACCCTGCCGGAACAGGCCGCCGCCATCGCAGCCGTTCTTTCCGCCCAAGCCGCGCCTATGAGCGCCGAAAAGGTGGCTACGGTTTTTAAACGGGCCAAGCGCGAACGCGTGGTGGAGCTTTTGGAGACCTTGACCACCTTAGGGCAAGTCCAACGGCTGGAAGATGGCTTATATGCCGTAGCTTAATCCCAATAAGAGTCGAGCGGCCGGGAATGTCGCTGCCGGCTGGGGCGGACCTGTCAAACCAGGGAGTCCCCCCGTGGGAGGGGCGCACCATCGGGAGCACGGTTTTTTTCAATTCCTGGAAAAACCAAACGCCTTCTTCCTCGGGCGCGGCGGAACTAGGGGAGGGTGGGGGAACCCATCATTTCAGGCGTCTGTGTGGGGGATAGTGTGGGGGAAGAAAAAAGGGTTTACGGCATTTCTTCCGTAAACCCTTGATTTTCTTTGGCGTCCCCAAGGGGATTTGAACCCCTGTTACCGGCGTGAAAGGCCGATGTCCTGGACCAGGCTAGACGATGGGGACGCAATATGTATCTTGGCTGGGGGACTAGGATTCGAACCTAGGTTGATGGAGTCAGAGTCCATAGTCCTGCCGCTAGACGATCCCCCAGCAGGCTCAAGAGCCCATTGCTTTACGCAATCGGGGGCGGGCCGTCAAGAACTTTCTCGGCGGCCCGGAAAATCAGGACGCTTTGGCCAGCCGACGCGTCCGTTTCTTCAGCTTGTTGATCTGTCGACGCAGAATCTCTTTCTGCTTGCGCCCGCCGTCGCTTTCAACCGCGGTGCGCTTGGCGCGCAGTTCGCGCATCTTGCCCTTCATCGACAGGATCTTCGTCTTGTACGGGGAAACCGCAGGCCCTTCCTCGCCGCCGATGCCAAGCACTTCCTTGATCTGCACAAGCAGTTCTTCCTTGCCCAGGCCCGAAGCGCCCGTGATCTGCGGAATCTGCTTGAGCACCAGGTCACGAAGCTCCTTGGCCGTCATCTTGTCCAGCGGCTTCTTCAGATCAAGCTGCATACCTTCGCTCATGTTCGCCTCCACGAAAAATATCTCTTCACGCCGTCTTCGGCCGCCGCGTCCGCTTGCCTGCGGCCATCCGGCGGTCCCGGCCGGACGGCTGCGGCCCGGCCTCGAAATACGCGACATACTTTGCATAACAACGCCCGACAGGCGTCGTCGGATCAAGCGCCCCCAGCAACCCGCCCAAATGGTCCGGCTTTCGTTCCGGCGGTACGGCAAAACGGGGGGGGACGGCCCGTAGCGCATCCAAGGAAACTTGGTTTCCTAGCAAGTCGAACCGCACTCTGTCAAAGGCTTCGTGCCCCAAAGCGGCATTGACCAGCGATAAAATTTCCGGAGCGGCGAAATGCATCTCCTGCATGACCACCGGATCGTCCGCCCCGAGCAGCAGATCGCGGCGGCGATGCCCGAGCGGCCGCACGAGCCCGGCTGTCTCCGGCCCGACGATCTCGACCCAGCGCCGGCACACGGCCACGAAATTGCGGCGGCCCGCCGCCTCCTGCGCGGAGACGAAGCGGTCGATGGATTCGGACAGGCGGCGCAGCATGGGAGAACGCTTTGCCGCAGGCGGCCTTCGGTCCGGGGACCGGAGGCCGCCCTGGCGGCTGGACGGTTACAGCTTGAGCGCCGTCTTGATGTCGGCGGCGGCGTCGGTGCGTTCCCAGGTGAACTCGGGACGCTCACGACCGAAATGGCCGTAGCACGAGGTCGGCTTGTAGATGGGGCGGCGCAGGTCCAGGCGCTTGGAGATGAAGTAGGGGCGCAGGTCGAAGACCTCGCGCACGGCCTTGGTCAGCGCCTCGTCGGGGATGTCGCTCGAGCCCATGGAGGTGACCAGCACGGACAGGGGCTCGGCCACGCCGATGCAGTAGGCGATCTGGACTTCGCAACGGCTGGCCGCGCCGCTGGCGACGATGTTCTTCGCCACGTACCGGGCCATGTACGCGCCCGAGCGGTCCACCTTGGAGGGGTCCTTGCCCGAGAACGCGCCGCCGCCATGGTTGCCCATGCCGCCGTAGGTGTCCTGGATGATCTTGCGCCCGGTCAGGCCGCAGTCGCCCATGGGGCCGCCGATGACGAACCGGCCGGTGGTGTTGATGTAGACCTTGGTCTTCTTGTCCACCAGGGACTCGGGCAGGGTGTGGAAGATGACTTCCTGGCGCACCGCGTCCACGAGGTCGGAGTAGGAGATGTTCTCGTCGTGCTGGCAGGCCACGACGACGTTGTCGATGCGCACGGGCTTGCCGTCCACGTACTCCACGGCCACCTGCGTCTTGCCGTCGGGGCGCAGGAAGTCGAGGATCTTGTTCTTGCGCACGTAGGACAGCCGGCGCGACAGCTTGTGCGCCCAGTAGATGGGGGCGGGCATGAGGGTTTCGGTCTCGTCGCAGGCGAAGCCGAACATCATGCCCTGGTCGCCCGCGCCCTGTTCCTCGGGCTTCTCGCGGGTGACGCCCTGGGCGATGTCCACGGACTGCTTGTCCACGGAGGAGATGACGGCGCAGGTTTCCCAGTCGAAGCCCATGGTCGAGCTGTTGTACCCGATCTCCTTGACCGTCTCGCGCACGATGGACGGGAAATCGGCATAGGCTTTGGTGGTGATCTCGCCGGCGATGAAAGCCAGGCCGGTGGTAACCAGCGTCTCGCAGGCCACGTGGGCGTCGGGGTCCTGGGCCAGGATGGCGTCCAGGATGCCGTCAGAGATCTGATCGGCGACCTTGTCCGGGTGCCCTTCGGTCACGGACTCGGAACTGAAAAGGTACCGGCCCTTGGCATTGATCATATACGATATCCTCCGTGTGCCAGCGGTCCGTTCAGAGCGGACATGGCATGTCTTATAGGAAAACGACGTTCACTGATTCGAAATTTAGTCCGATACCCGGCGTATCGTCAAAAAGCAAGTTGCAATACCGCGGCGTCAGCTTGGCGTTGCGGTGACGCCGGCCAGGCGGTTGTCGATCAGCCGCGCCCGGGAGAACTTCACGGCCGTGGCGAAAAGCGCGGGGCCGTCGAGCACGTCCAGGGCGAAAAGCCGCTCGGGATGCACGCAGGCGAGGTAGTCCAGGGTCGCGGACGGCATCTTCTCCGCGAAATAGGCGGCCGTCGCCGCGAGGATGCGTCCCGGGTCGCGTTCGCCGGCCGCGACGCGCGACGCGGCGAGCTCCAGTCCTTTATGGATGTGGGGCGCTGCGGCGCGTTCCTCGGGCGTCAGGTAGACGTTGCGCGAGGACAGCGCCAGACCGTCGGCCTCGCGCACGATGGGCGCGCCCACGATTTCCACGGGAAAGCCCAGGTCGGCCGTCATGCGGCGCAGGATCGCTAGCTGCTGCCAGTCCTTTTCCCCGAAAACGGCCAGGCTCGGCTGGACGAGCAAGAAGAGCTTGGACACCACGGTGCACACGCCCCGGAAATGGATGGGCCGGGTCGCGCCGCAGAGCATTTTGGAAAGTTCCGGCACCTCCACCCATGTGGCGGCGCCGGGCGCGTACATGGCTTCGGCGGAGGGGGTGAAAAGCACATCCACGCCGGCCTCGCGCGCCAGGGCCGCGTCATGGTCCAGGTCGCGCGGATAGGCGTCCAGGTCTTCGCCCGGCCCGAACTGGGTGGGATTGACGAACACGCTCGCCACCACGCGCGCGGCGCGCTCCCTGGCGATGCGAAGCAGGCTCGCATGCCCGGCGTGCAGATAGCCCATGGTCGGCACAAGCCCGGTCACGACGCCCCGGCGCTGCCAGTCGCGGCAGCGCTCGCGCAATTCCTGAGGGTCCTTGACGATATCCATCGCATGCCTCCCGCGATTTGGCGGCCCTCTAAACCAAGCCGCCCGGCGTGTAAAGTCGGCCATGACAATTTCCGCTCGGACGCGTAAGCACGTGCATCCGTCACGCCGTTCACATCATTCGTCTGGAGCTTGCCATGACCGCACGCCTTTTCCTGCCCCTTTTCCTCGCCTGCGTCTTCCTGCTGCCCTCCGGGGCCGTCGCCCGGACCGCAAAAGCCACATCCGAAGAGACGGAAACGCCGCCGGTATTTTCCGCCAGGGCGATCCTGCCGGAAAAGATCCTTTCCGGCTCCAACTATGCCGTGGACGACAAGGTGGTAAACGACGGCTACATGAACCTCTACGTCATCCACACGCCCAAGGGCGACCTGCACGTGGAGTCCACGTCGCTGCTTTATGCCCGCATCAAGGAATTGCAGGCCGCCGCGGCCATGGACGACGTGAACAAGGGCGCGGAAATCGGCAAATCCATCGGCCAGTCCGGGGTCAACGCCGTCAAGGGCGTGTTCAACCTGCTGACCAAGCCCGGCGAAACCCTTTCCAGCGTGGGCAAGTCCTTCAGCCGGGCCCAGGCGTCCTCCAAGGAACAGCGCCCGAGCGACGACAAGGGCACGGTGGGCGAGCTGCTCGGCTACAACAAGGCCATGCGGCAATACGCCAAGGTCTACGGCGTGGACCCCTATTCGCGCAACCCCGTGCTCCAGGAAAGCCTCAAGCGCCTGGCCGGGGCGGGCTTTTTCGGCTCGTTCACGGCCACGGCCGCCATTCCCGGCGGCGCGGCCCTGGTCGCCTTTTCCCAGACCGGCGCGCCGGCCAGCGCCGTGGACGTCTCCATCCCTCCCGAAGACCTCTTCACCGCCAACCGCGAACGCCTCAAGGCGATGGGCGCCACCGCCGACATGGCCGACCTGCTCGTGGAAAACACCCACTACACGCCCATCGAGCAGACGCGCCTCGTCCTCGCCCTCGACCGCATGACCAGGGTCGCGGACCGCACGGTGTTCATCCACCAGGCCATCCTCGCCGACAGCGACGACATGGCCTGGTTCCGCACCCGGCAGGCGGAGCTTTACGCCAATTTGAACGCCACCACCGACAAGGTGGCCCGGTTCGTGCGCGTCGGCAAATACATCGCCGCGGTGACCGCCGACGGCGGCCTGCTCATCGCCTATCCCCTGGACTATCTGGCCTGGACGCCGACCATGGCCGGCATTGCCCGGAGCATCGGGGACTCCGCCGCCACGCTCAAGGTCAAGAGCAAAAAAATCGTGGTGTCGGGCGAGATCAGCCCCCTTGCGGGCAAGATGCTCAAGGCCGCGGGCTTCGGCTTGCTGGCGCTTCGCGAGGGACTGCGCTAGGCAGGGACTTGCAAGACGTCTGACCGGCGCGGCGCGCGCTCGGCCGCGCGCCGCGCCTTCGCCATCCCTGGCCGAACGACCGGGAGACGCCCTATGCCCGCGTGTTACAAGGCTCTGCTTGCGCGCATCGAAGAACGCCTGGACGCCATCGACGACCCGGAAGTGCTCCAGGACGTCCTGGCCGACCTGTCCGCGCCGCGCCTGTCCCAGGAAGCGCTTTGCCACATGCGTCTCTACGCCGAGACCCTGCCCCGGGCCGAGGACTGCCCGCTGACCCCGGCGCAGCGCCATCTGCATTTTCTCTGGGACGCCTTCGACAAGCTGCCGATCTGCCTGATCGTGCCGTTCGCCATTCCCTTCCGCCGGCTCGTCGCCAAGCGTCTTTTCGGCGCGTGCGGCAGCGCGTTTACCGCCGAGGAGAACCTGCGCTTCAATTTCGGGCCGCTGCTGCGCGTGGGGGCGGGGGTGTTCGTCAACCGCAACGTCTTTCTCGACACCAAGGGCGGCGTCACGCTCGGCGATGGCGTGGCCGTCGCCGAGGACGTGCGCGTGTTCACGCACACCCACGGCGAGGCGTCCCACATCGAGCGCACGTACGCCCCGGTCGTGGTCGGCGACTACGCCAAGATCTATTCCGGCGCGGTGCTGTTGCCGGGCGTGACCGTGGGCGCGCAGGCCATCGTCGCCGCCGGGGCGCTGGTCAACCACGACGTGCCGGACAACATGGTCGTGGCCGGCCGGCCGGCCAAGGTCATCCGCGAGCGCCGCAGCGAGGGCAGAAGCGGGGCGGAGCTCGACCACATCTGGCTCTTCTGACGGCGTGCGCCTTAAAAACGCTTGGCGTTGAAGGCGTCGAGGGCCGCGAAGCCGTCGCCCCGGGCGACGTAGCGGCCGAGGTGCGCGTCGTGGCGATACGTTTCCCGAAATTCCCGCGCCGCCGCCCCCAGAGGGCCCTTGCGGCAGCCTTCGCCCGGCGCAAGCCGCACCGTGGCGGTCACGTCGGGCAGGGCCGCGCCCGGGCGCGCCTGCGTGCGCCAGTCGAGGCGTTCGTCAAATGCCGTGTCGCAGCCGCCGCGCACGCTCAGGGTAAAGACCTGGGCGATGCGCCGCAGCCGTCCCGAGACCACGTGGTAAAGGCCCGTGTCCAGATAGCTCTGGTCGGAATTGAAGTGGTGGTTGCGCAGGAAGAACGCCTCGTCCGGCCCGAGCGGCAACAGTTTGCCGTCGCCCAGGTCGCAAAAGGCGTCGGTCTGCACGCTGACGACGTCCGTGGGCGCGAGGTCTCCCTCGGGAAAGACGGACAGGACCGCCGCGCCGCCGCCGGGCGTGTCCGTGTCGGCCTCGAACTGCCACAGCACCAGGAGATGCGACCGTCCGTCGCCGCGCACGGCAAGGGGCGTCGCCCCGGTCAGGCGCGCGCCGGCCGGCAGGGTGAAGCGCTCCTTGGTGCCGGGCTGGCGCAGGACCTGCTCCCGGGCCGTGACCGGACCGTCCGCGCCGGTTTCGTCGAGGCCGGGAAAGACCTTGCGCGCAAGCGCGGCCGGCGTGCGCGCGTCCCCGGGCAGGATGGGCGCGTCGAAAACGGACGCGTTTGCGGCGAGTCCCGTCCCGGTCAGGCACAGCCAGCCGGCGACAAGCCAGGGCAGCAGGCGATGCGCGCGCTTCATGTTCCCTTCCGCGATGCCCCGGGCACGGCCGTCATTCGGCCGCGGCCCCCAGGAAGATTTCGGCCACGCGGCCGTTTTCGAACGTGACGATGAGCCCGCCGTAGATGGAGCCGGCGATGAACGTCTCGCCGGGTTTGGAAAGCCCTTCTTCGTCCTTGAAGCGGCCGTAGGCGGCGGTTACCGCTGCCGCGTCCGCGCCGATGCCGACGCCGCGGCCGGTTGCGAGCCGACAGGGGGCCGTGGCCGTGATGGCTGCGACGCTTTTGGGGCCGCCCCGGCGCGGCCCGGCCATCTTGAGCGTCAGGCCGCAGCCTTGCATGTGCCAGTTCTGCACGTAATCGCCCGTGGCTCCTTCATGGACCTCCCGGCCCTTGCGGGGCGGGCAGGCGATGCGCCGCAACACCTCCGCCTCGGGCATCCCGAGGCGAAGCGGCCCCAGGCGCTCGGTCAGGGGATCGTAGGGCGCGCCCGTGTCCGCGCGTCCGGCCCAGGCGGCGGTCGCGAAACAGCAGCACAGGCAGGCCAGGGTCGCAAGGGCGACGTTCCTGCGAAAATATGCGGTCATGGGGCCTCCTCGGGTAGGCTGTGCGGGACCGGGAAGAAGAAAGCGTCCACCCCTTCCCGGGGCGGCGCATCGGGGCGCTCGTGCGGCACCGTCTCGATCCAGTTGACCTCGCCGGCCAGGTGCTCGCGCGAAAGGGCCTCGGCAAAGGCGAGCTGGCCGGCCCCCGGTGCCCCTTCCCGGCTCTCCCAGAGCCGTTCGAAATAGTGCGCGTACGCGGTAAAGAGGTTGCGGCCCCGGACGTTTTCCCCACTCCAGACGCCGCTGCCGGGGCGCGCCGCAACGATGGTTCCGGCTTGCCAGAGCTTGCCGCTGCCCTGCCCCGGGGTGTCGAGGTTGGAAGACGTGACATAGATGCGCCGTTCCTCTTCATGGCCGGGCACATCCAGGAGCATGAACTTGTTGTGCATGTCATGGGGCGTACCCGGGTTGACCGCCCGGCCCGAGGCGTCGCGCCGGGGCCAGATGCGGGCGGAAAGCAGCGTATAGGCGTTGCCCGTGGCCGGGTCGACCCGGCGGATGGCGGGCGGTCCGGCCAGGAGGGCCGTGGTGGCGGTGGAGGCGCTGCCGGACTGGAACTGCCACAGAAAGCGCACCGTCAGGTTTCCCGGTCGGCTCGTGTTCAGGCATTCCCCGTTGTGGCGGTCCTCGGTGCGTCCGCCGGCGAAGCCTTCCTCCACGAAGCGCCAGATGTTTTCGACGAAATACGCCGTGGAGCCGATCTCGAAGACGGCCACGTCCAGGCGCACGTCCCGGCCCTGCCGCAGTTGCCGCGCGGCATCGACGATGGCTGCGTCGTACCAGTCCACCACGCCCGGATCATGCCCGCCGGGCGTCGGCGCATTGAGATTGAGCGGCCACGGACGCTCGGGGACCGCCGCGAAGCCTCCCACAAAGGCCTGGCCCCGGCCGGCGTAGAAGCGCACGAGCGTTTCCCCCACGACCACGGCCGGCAGGGCGTCGCCGCTGGAATCGACCTCTCCCGCGCCTCCCGGGAACAGCCCTATGCCGCTTCCCACGGCAGCCGCGTCGGAAAAGGCACGGAAATAGCCGTAGAGCGTCGGCGTCTTTTCGACGAAACGCAGGGCGTTGTTGCCCTTGCAGGCAAGGCCTACGGTCTGGAGGTTGAGTGAGCCGTGGACCGTGATGAACGGCCCGGCCGCCTGGCCGATTTGCAGCACCTTGGCGTGGGTTTCGGGGTTGCCCCAGCGGCCGTGCCGCCGGCCTTCCATGATCTGCGCCCCGGCGCGAGGCAGCAGGGCCGCGATCCCCTCCGGCGGGATGTCGCCCACGCCGTAGCGGATGTCGCACGTGGCCAGCCGATCCGTCCCGTCCAGCAGCGCCAGCACGCGGCGGGTCACGTCCGTTTCCGGGGAACGCCTGTCGCGCGTGTCGAAGGCCACGCCGTTCTCCGGGGTGATTTCGCAAAAATAGTCTGTATTGAGAAAGCCCATGTGGATAGCGACGTCGTAAGCCCCGGGCGTTTGCCGCGCCCGGATCAGGGGCGCGGCCCAGGGGTTGAAACGACAGTCGTTCGCCGGGAAACCCGGGGCGTCGCACGCCCCGGCCAGGGCGTCCCCGGCCAGGCCCGCCAGCAGGAGAAACGCGGCCAGGGCCAGACTAACCGCACCACCGTCGAACGTCGCCTGTCGTCCCATGCAAGGCCTCCTTGCCCGACCCATGCCGGGATGCCGCCTTGAACCCCTTATGCCGGGTCAGGCCCGGCGCGTCCACGCCGAATGCGTCGCGCCCGGCCGCCGACTTGACGCCGGCGGCTGCGCCCGGTACGGGGCGCGCAGTCCTTCCGGGAGTTCGACCATGGCCCGCATCCTCTACGGCGTGCACGGCACCCAGCACGGACATGCCATCCGCGCGCTCATCCTGGCCCGGCACCTCAAGGCGCTCGGGCACGAGTTCCTGTTCGTCTCCAGCGAAGAGGGCATGCAGCTGCTCGGCCGCGAATTCCCGGTGGAGCGGTTCGAAAACCCCGGCACGCGCTACAAGAACCAGCGCCTGGACATGCCGGCGACGCTTGGGCTCGCCGCGCGCACCCTGGCCAAGCGCCCAAGCGAACTGGCGCGCCTGGCGTCCATGATCGCGGCATTCAGGCCCGACCGCGCCATCTCCGACTACGAATATTTCGTGCCCATCGCGGCACGGCGCGCCGGCATTCCCTGCCTTTCCATCGACCACCAGCACGTCGTCTCCTGCTGCGACCACGACATCCCGCCGCGCCTGTGGCCGGATTACTGGGGCATCCGCGCCTCCATCCGCTTTCTTTTTTCCGCGGCCACGGACTACCTGGCCATCTCCTTTTTCCAGCCGCCGCCCAAGCCCGGCGCGCGCGCCCGCATCGCCCCGGCCATCCTGCGCCAGAGCGTACGCGCGCGTACGCCCGCCAGGGGCGGCCACATCCTCGTCTACCAGAGCTGCGGCATCTGCGACGCCTTCGCGCCCTATCTGCGCGCCATCGACCGGGAATTTCGCGTCTACGGCTACCGCATGGACAAGGTGGACGGGAACCTGACCTTCCGGGACTACTCCGAGGAAGGCTTTCTTGACGATCTGGCGTCGTGCGCCTACGTCATCTGCGGCGGCAGCCACAATCTCATGAGCGAGGCGCTTTTTTACGGCAAGCCCGTGCTCTCGTTCCCCGTGCCCGGGGCGTTCGAGCAGCAGCTCAATGCCCTGTATCTGGAGCGCCTGGGCTACGGTCGGTCCGCGTCCATGGAGCGGCTGACGCCGGAGCTGCTGCCGGAATTCGAAAAGAATCTCGATGCCATGCGCCGCCGCATCGCCGGCGGCAGTTTTTGCGGCAACGAGGCCGTGCTCGCCCTGGTCGAGGATTTCCTGCGCGACGGCGCGCTGCCGGGAAGATCATAAATCCGGGCCTTGCCCCTGGCGCATCGCGCCGGCTTTTTTTACAGTCGCCAAGCCCCATCAACCGCCAAAAGGAGAGCCCCATGCGCCGCATCCTGTCCTCCCTGGCGGCCCTGGCCCTTTGTCTGGCCCTGGCCGTCCCCGCGCTGGCCGCCGAGAAGCCGCCGACCTTCGGCATGCTGCTCGTCGGCCCCTACAACGATAAAGGCTACAGCCAGGCCCAGTACGAGGGCGGCAAGTACGTCGAGGCGCATCTGCCCGGCGCGAAAATGCTCTATCTCGACAAATTGAACCCCGCCGACCGCCCGGGCGTCACCGTGCCGCAAGTGGTGGACGATCTGGCGGCCAAGGGCGCGACGCTCATCTTCGCCGGCTCCGACGACATGAAGGACGGCATCCGCGAAGCCGCCGAGCAACACCCCGAACTGACCTTCGTCCACATCTCCGGCGACGACGCGCTTACGGGCAAGGCTCCGAAAAACCTGGGCAACGTCTTTTCCAAGATGGAATACGCCAAGATGATGGCCGGCTTTTCCGCGGCCATGACCACCAAGACCGGCAAGATCGGCTTCCTCGGGCCGCTCATTAACGACGAGACCCGCCGCCTGGCCGACGCCGCCTATCTCGGCGCGCGCTACGCCTGGGAGAAGGTGCGCGGCCAAAAGGCCGAGGACCTCTCGTTCAAGGTCACCTGGATCGGCTTCTGGTTCAACATTCCGGGCGTGACCTCCGACCCCAACCAGGTCGCCGGCTCGTTCTTCGACCAGGGCTACGACGTGGTCATCTCCGGCATCGACACCCCCGAGGCCCTGACCGTGGCCGCCGCCCGCCGCAAGGCCGGGGCCGACGTCCACGCCCTGCCCTACGACTACAAGGACGCCTGTGCGAGCGCGCCCGACGCCTGCCTCGGCGTGCCCTATTTCAACTGGGGCCCGGCGCTTTTGCCCATCGTCAAGGACGTCGCCGCCGGGACCTGGAAATCGGACTTCGTCTGGCTCTCCCCGGATTTCGCCGCCCTGAATGATCCGGACAAGAGCCCGGTGGGTTTCCTGCCCGGCGAGGGGCTTTCCCCCGAGAACAGGAAGGCCCTGGACCAGTTTACGGCCGACCTCGGCTCGGGCAAGGTCAACCTCTATGCCGGGCCGCTCGCCTACCAGGACGGCACGGTGTTCGTGCCCGCCGGCCGTACGGCCACGGACAAGGAACTGTGGTTCTGCCCGCAGCTGCTCCACGGCATGGAGGGGGCCAGCGCCTCCAAGTAGGGCGCGGCGGAGTGTGCCCGGCATGGACGTCGTCCTTTCCCATATCGTCAAGCGCTTCGGGCGGCTTGTCGCCAACGACGACGTCAGCGTGACCCTTGCGGCGGGGCGCATCCACGGGCTTTTGGGTGAAAACGGGGCCGGCAAGTCCACCCTCATGAAGGTGCTGTGCGGCCAGCTGGCCCCGGACGCGGGCGAAATCGTCGTGGACGGCGTCGCCCACAGGCGGCTGACCCCGGATATGGCGGCGCACTGCGGCATCGGCATGCTGCCCCAGGACCCCCTGGATTTCCCGCCGCTTAGAGTCTGGGAGAACTTCGCCCTGGGCGGCGGACCCGTGCTTTCCCGAGCCGCCGCCCGCCAGCGCCTGGAGGCCGTGTGCGCGCGCATGGGCTTTTGCCTGCGCCCGGACGTTCCCGTCTCCGACCTGACCGTGGCCGAACGCCAGCACCTGGAGCTGGCGCGGCTTTTCGACCGCGACGTGCGCCTGCTCATCCTCGACGAACCCACCTCCGGCATCTCCCCGGCCCAGCGCGAGAAGCTTTTCGCGGTGCTGCGCGCCTTCGTCTCGGGCGGCGACAGGCTCGTGGCCCTGGTCACGCACAAGCTGGCCGAGGCCCGGGAACTGTGCGACGCCGTGACCATCCTGCGCCACGGCCGCCTCGCCGGCAGCTTCGCCGCGCCGCTCGACGGACAGGCCATCCTCACGGCCATGTTCGGGGCCGAGGTCGCGGCCGCCGCCGAGGCTGCGCCCCCGCCGCCGCCAAAGGCCGTTGCCGGCGAAGGCGATGTCCCGATACTGCGCGCCGCCCATCTGGTCATCGCCGACGACAAGGCCGTGCTCGACGACGTCTGCCTGGAAATCTGGCCGGGCGAAATCGTCGGGCTGGCCGGCATTTCCGGCGGCGGTCAGGAAGCCCTGCTGCGGGGGCTGGCCGGCATCGCGCCAAGCGTCGCCGGGGACCTCGACGTGGGCGGCCGCGCCCTGGCCGGCCGGCCGGCCACGGATTTCCTGGCCGCCGGCATCCATTATCTTCCCGCGGCGCGCATGGAGGAGGGGCTTTTCCCGGGGCTTTCGCTCCTCGACCACGTGCGCCTGGCTTTCCCCGACAGGCGGCGCGAGGCCAAAGCCATTTTCGCCGCGCGTTGCGTGGAAAAATTCCGCCTGACCAATACGCCGTACGCCCGCGCCGACGCGCTCTCCGGCGGCAACCAGCAGCGCCTGCTCCTGTCGCTTATTCCTGACGACACCAGGCTCCTGCTCGCCGACAACCCCACCCGGGGCCTCGACGCCGCCTCCATCGCCCAGATCTGGGACCATTTCCGCGAGCGCGCCGCCGCCGGCGCGGCCGTGCTCTTTTTTTCCGAGGACCTCGACGAACTGCTCGCCCATGCCGGCCGGGTGCTCGTGTTCTACAACCGCGACATGACCGCCGACCTGCCTGCGGCAAGCCTCGATCCGGGCCGCGTCGGCGACCTCATGACCGGCCGCGCCACGGCCGTCGGGAGCGCCTCGTGAGCGGCCGCGCCTCCATGCTGCTTCGCGCCGGCTACGCCCTGGCCGCGGCGCTCGGCGTGACCCTCGCCATCGTGGTCGCGACCGGCGCGCCGCCGTTTTCCACCCTCGCCGTCATGGCGCAGGGGGGGCTCGGGTCCGAAGCGGCGATCCTGCGCACGCTGGCCGCCTTCACGCCGCTTTTATTGTGCGGCGCGGCCCTTTGCGTCACTTTCGCCGCCAACCTCTGGAACATCGGCGTCGAGGGGCAGATCACCCTGGGCGCGATCTTCGCCCAGGGCGTGCTGCGCGCCGCCGATCCGGCCGGCGGGTTGCCGCAAGGCCTGGACATGGCGCTCGGGCTCGGCGCGGCGGCGCTCGGCGGCATGCTCTGGTCGCTTCTTGCCGGCGTGCTGCGCACCCACGGCCGCGTGCACGAGATCTTTTCCGGCCTGGGGCTCAATTTCGTGGCCATGGGCATTTCGCTGTGGCTCATCCTCGGCCCCTGGAAGCGGCCGGGCATGGCCTCCATGAGCGGCACCGAGCCGCTCGACGCCGCGCTGTGGCTGCCGGCCCTGGGCGGGCGGCCCATGAGCCTCATCGGACCGATCCTCGCCGTGGTCGCCTTCGCCGCCGTGACCTGGCTTCTGACCCGCACCTTTTTCGGCCTGACGCTCGCCGCCGTGCGCCAGAACGCCCTTGCCGCCACGCGCCTGGGCCTGCGGCCCAAAATGCGCATCCTGGCCGCCATGGCCATCTGCGGGGCCCTGGCCGGCCTTGCCGGCGGCATCCTCGTCGCCGGGCTCTACCACCGGCTCATCCCGTCGATATCCGGCAACTACGGCTACACCGCCATCCTGGCCGTGCTGCTGGCCTCGGGGAGCTTGTGGGCGTTGCCGGCCGCATGCCTTTTCTTCGCGGTGCTCACGGTCGGCTCGGTGCAGCTGCCGCTGTCGCTTTCCCTGGATTCGTCCCTGGCCGGCGTGATCCAGGGCGTGTTCGTGCTCACGCTTTTCGCGGCCAGACGCCTGCGCCAGGCCGCGCCCGGGAGGGAACGGTGAGCCTCGAGTACGCCGGCGCCCTGGTCGCGGCCGTCTTTTTCGCCGCTGCGCCGCTTATTCTCGCCGCCCTCGGCGAGACCGTGTCCGAGCGGGGCGGCATGATCAACCTGTCCCTGGACGGCACCGTGCTTTTTGCGGCCATGGCCGCCTTCGCCGTGGCCCGGGGCAGCGGCGATCCCTGGCTGGGACTTGCCGCCGGGGCCGCGGCCGGCGCGTGCATCGCGCTGATCCTGGCCGTGTTCGGCCTTTTTCTCGGCGCGTCGGAGCTGGCCGTCGGGTTCGTGCTGACGCTTTTTTGCCGGGAGCTCGCCTATTTCATGGGCCATGGCGTGGCCCGCCAGCCCGGGCCGGACCTCGGCAGCCTCGCCGTGCCGGTGCTCTCCGACATCCCGCTTTTGGGCAAGGCGCTTTTCGGCCAGAGTCCGGTGGTGCTTATAAGCCTTGCGGTTCTGGGGGGCGTGTGGTGGTTTCTCGCGCGCACGCGGGCGGGGTTGACGCTTCGCGCCGTGGGCGAATCGCCGAGGGCCGCGGCCAGCCGGGGCGTGGCCGTGCGCAAGGTGCAGCTTTTGTGCTGTCTGGCCGGCGGGGCGCTCGCCGGCTGCGCCGGGGGGCTTTATTCCCTTTCCGTCAAGCCCGGCTGGGGCCATCCGCAGGGCTGCGAGGGCGCGGGCTGGATTGCGCTGGCCATCGTCATCTTCGGCGGCTGGAAGCCCGTGCGCGTGGCCTTCGGCGCGCTCTTTTTCGCCGCCATCCAGGTGGCCGGCATCGCGCTCCAGGACGCGCTGCCCGGGCTTTCGGGCGCGCTGTTCCAGATCGCGCCGTTCCCGGTCATGATCGCCACGCTCCTCGTGGTCAACCTGCGCCGCTCCACGGCCTTCCGCGAGGCCGCGCGGCGCGTGCCGCTGCTCGGTCGCCTCATGCCCCGCACCGCCGGCGGCGCGCCCGGGGCCATCGCCGGCGCGCTGGACAAGGGCTTCTAGTGTTGCGACCCTTAAAAAATACCTCAGTATTTTTTAAGAAAAAATTGTTCCTCAAAGGTGTTGTCCAGTGAAAAGATATCGACTTCATTCGAGGACGCTCCACTAGGATGCGCGGGGAGCAGCCGAAGGGCGCAACAAGCGCCAAACGCCTGCCGGGACGGCCGCGCAGCGACGCCGCGCGCAGCGCCGTGCTGGAGGCCGCCTATGGCCTGCTCGAGGAGGCGGGCTTTTCCAGGCTGACCATGGAGGGCATCGCCGCCCGGGCCGGCGTGGGCAAGGCCACGCTCTACCGCTGGTGGCCGGGCAAAGGCGCGGTCGCCATGGAGGCCTTCCTGGCCGCCGTGTCCCCGAAGATCGCCTTTCCCCACACCGATTCCGCCGTGGCCGACGTCACCGCGCAGATGCTCCGCCTGGCTGCGGCCTACCGGGGGACGATCGGCAAGATCGTGTGCGAGATGATCGCCCTGGGCCAGGCCGATCCCGAGATTCGGGTCGCCTTTCTCGACGGTTACATGTTCCCCCGCCGCAACGCGGCCAAGGAAGCGCTGCGGCGCGGCGTCGCGTCCGGGGAAATCCGTGCCGACGCCGACCTGGAGCTTGCCGTGGACGCCCTCTATGCTCCGATCTTCCACCGCATGCTGCTGCGCCACCTGCCCCTGGACGACGCCTTCGTGCGCGGCATCGCCGCCCTCGTTTTCTCCGGCCTCGCCCCCAAATAATTCCGGCTCCCCCCGCATTATTTCTCTTTTAAGGGGTATCCTCCCGCATTTGCAGGAGAATATTTTGTTTTGTTTCTTCTTGACTCCGATTTTACTCTGATTATATACGATACGTATCGTTTTGATTCAAGCAGGAGACTTCCCATGCAACACAGCGCATGTCTTTCCCTCGAAACGTCCGCGGCCCGGGAGCCGGGACGGGGCGTCGTGGCCCTGATGGCCGGCGCGGCCGGGCTCGCCGTGGCGAGCATCTACTACAACCAGCCGATGCTTGGCATCCTGGCCGAGGTTTTCCATGCCGACGCCGCGTCCGTCTCCTGGATCGCGGTACTCACGCAGGTCGGCTACGCCTTGGGCCTGCTGCTGCTTGCGCCGCTCGGGGACCGCTTCGAGCGGCGCGGGCTCATTGTCCTGACGTTTCTCGCCCTGGCCGTGGCCCTGGCCGCGGCTGCGGTCTCCCCGGGGCTCGGCATGCTGCTCGGGGCGAGCCTCGGCATCGGCGTGCTGGCGACCGTGGCGCAACAGGTGGTGCCCATGGCCGCCCATCTGGCCGGGGAACGGCGGCGGGGCAGCGTCGTCGGCACGGTCATGGCCGGGGTGCTCGCGGGCATCCTGCTGTCGCGCACGGTCAGCGGGCTCGTGGCCGCGTACGGCGACTGGCGGGAGATGTTCGCCTTCGCCAGCGGCGCGTCGCTTCTCATGAGCGCCGTGCTGCTGCTGTGGCTGCCGCGCGTGACGCCCGTGACCACGATCTCGTATCCGCGCATGCTCGCCTCGCTGGCGCGGCTTTTCGCGGCGCACAAGGAACTGCGCCGGGCGGGGTTCGTGCAGGGGGTGCTTTTCGGCGGCTTTGTGGCCTTCTGGGCCAATCTGGCGCTGTTTTTGGAACAGCCGCCGTTTTACCAGGGCAGCGCGGTCGCGGGGATGCTGGGTCTGGTCGGTGTGGCCGGCGTCGCGGCCGCGCCCCTGGCCGGGCGGTTGGCCGACCGGGGCGGCCGGGGCAGGCTCGTCGCCTACGGGGCCGTGAGCGTTGCCGCGGCGTTTGTGCTGCTCGCGCTGTTCCGAGAGTCGTGGCTCGCCCTGGTCGCCGGCATTCTGCTCATGGACGTCGGCCTCCAAGGGGCGCTCGTGGCCAACCAGGCCCGGATCTACGCCCTGGACGGCGCGGCGCGCAGCCGCGTCAACACGGTCTTCATGACGCTGATGTTCGTCGGCGGCGCGCTGGGCACGGCACTTGGCGCGCAGGCGTTTTCCCGGTTCGGCTGGCTTGGCGTGTGCGTGCTGGGCGCGGCCTGCGGCGTGTTCGCCCTGGCGCTCGAACTGCGCGGCGCGGCGCGGGCCTGAGCGCCCGGCGCACCCCTCCCGACATGCAAAACGGGCCTGCGGCAACGCCATGCCGCAGGCCCCGTTCTCGTTTTCGGGGAGGGGACGGCCTAGAACTTGTAGATGAGGCCGAGCGCCCCCTGCCAGGCGTCGCCGGCCTGGTTGACCATGCGCCGGCCCCAGATGCTCGCGCGGAAGTCGTAGCCCCTGGCCCAGCCCGTCTCCACGATCAGGTTGACGGCGTCCGTGAGGGCGAAAACATGCTCGCTGGCGATGGAGAGCAGCCGTTCCCCCTGGGCGAGGTCCTGACCCATGGTCACGTACTGCCCCGGCCCGCCCGTGGCCGCCACGGCCTTGCGCAGCCCGGCCGGGGAGTTCGTGCCCGTGGCGTAGGAAAAGGCGACGAGCGAGGTCAGGCGGTCGATGACGCTGATGCGGTCGAAGTTGACCACAAGGCCCATGCTCCCTTGCGGCGTGGTGTTCATGGACGCCTGGGTCAGGTATTGGTCGGCATTGAAGAGAAACGAGCCGCGCGGCCCCCACTGCGGGTTGACGCCCGGCAGCCGCTCGGAGCCGTTGGAGAGCCCGGCGTCCTCGCCGCTGCCCCACCAGCCGAGCAGCTGCGGCGCGACCGCCGTAAATCCCGTGTATTCCAGGGCCGCGTCCGCGAACCAGCCCTGCCGGTGGTTGCGCGAGCGGTCGCCGGCGAAGGCGTTGCCGTAGATGCCGTCGGCATAGACCTTGACCGGGATGGGCAGTTCGTAGGTCAGGGCGGCGCCGGTCCAGAACGCGGCGTTTTGGTTGTTGGCGAACGCCGTGGACGGCGAGGCGTAGCTGCCGGCGGCCAGCAGGGTGTTGCCCATGGGGCTTGGCAGGTCGGCGGAGCGTCCGAGAATGGCCGCCGCGCCCCAGGGCGTCAGGTGCAGTCCCGAAACCGTCAGCGGCAGCGTCAGGAACGTGAAATCCAGTTCGTCGCCGACCTGCGTCGTGGTCGTGTCGTAGGTCCTGTTGGTGTCCACCAGCCGGGCGTAGCCCGCCGTGACCGCAAGCGTGTCGTCGAGCAGCGGGGCGCGCACGATCAGGGCGGCCGCGTCGCTGTTGCCCGAGTCGGTGCCGAAGACCAGGGAATCGTAAAAGACCTCGGTGTGCGGCAGGGACACGGGCTGGTAGCCGGCGGTCACCTGCACGCGCGTGTCCGGCACGGTGAACTGGAGGTAGCACTGGTAGGGCTGCACGGCCACGGTCGGGTTGGCCGCGGTCAGGGTGCCGTGACCCCAGGTTTCGTTGTTGACGCGAAGCCCGAGCCGGAAGGAAAGGTTCTCGTTGGCGGTGAAATCGACGTGCAGCCGCAGCCGCTGCCAGATGTTGAGGGTGTCTTCGGTCTGCGTGCCGGCTGCGTTCCAGCCGGTGTAGTTCTGGCCGCTGAAAAACGTGCCCTGGACGCGGAAATCGCCGTACATGGCGACGGACGTGGCCAAGGCGGGAACGGCGGCGGCGAGGCACAGCGCAACCAGCAAGAAGATGGCGAAGCGCGGGCGTGGCATGGGGACTCCCTTCCCGGGCGCACGGCCGCGGGCCGCAACGGCGGCCCGCGGTCCGGCGGCGTGCCCGGAACGGCTTAGGTGTGGCTGAATCCCGAGGCCGTTTCGGCCGTGAGGGAATGGGTCACGGGGTTTTTCGCGAAGTAGTCCAGGCAGCGTCCCATGTCTTCCATGAGCAGGTCGGCCAGGTCGCGGCTGAAGCCGTGGCGCACCAGGGCGCGCATGACCACGAGGTCCTGGCGGTCGGCGGGCATGGAATAGGCCGGCACCTGCCAGCCGCGCGAGCGCAGCCGGTCGGACAGGTCGTAAAGGGTGAATCCCTTGGCCGCGCCTTCCTTGAGGCTCCAGGTCACGGCCGGAATGCCGCCCCGGCCGTCGTAGATGACGTCGAAGCAGGGAATCTTGCGCAATGCGTCGCCGAGGTAGGCGGCCGTGGCGTAGCAGGCGCTCTGGATCTTGCGGTAGCCTTCCCGGCCCAGGCGCAGGAAGTTGTAGTACTGGGCCACGATCTGCCCGCCCGGGCGCGAGAAGTTGAGCGCGAAGGTCGGCATGTCGCCGCCCAGGTAATTGACGTTAAATATCAGGTCCTTTGGCAGTTCCTTGGCGTCGCGCCAGACCACCCAGCCGACGCCCAAGGGCGACAGGCCGAACTTGTGGCCCGAGGCGTTGATGGACTTGACCCGGGGCAGGCGGAAGTCCCAGGCGAGGTCGGGGTTGCAAAATGGGGCGAGGAAGCCGCCGCTGGCCCCGTCCACGTGGACGGGGATGTCGAGGCCTTTTTCGGCCTGCAACTTGTCGAGCGCGGCGCACACGTCCGCCACGGGCTCGTACTGGCAGGTGTAGGTCACGCCGAGGGTGGGCACGACGCCGATGGTGTTCTCGTCGCAGCGCGCCACGGCCTCCTCGGGGCTCATGATGAGCCGGTCCCGCTCCATGGGGATCTCGCGCAGCTCCACGTCGAAGTAGCGGGCGAACTTGTGCCAGCAGATCTGGACCGGGCCGCAGACGAGGTTGGGCTTGTCCGCCGGCTTTCGCGCGGCGCTTCGCGCGGCGCGCCAGCGCCATTTCATGGCCAGGCCGCCGAGCATGGCCGCCTCGCTCGAACCGGTGGTGGAGCAGCCCATGGTGTTGGCGGCCTCGGGCGAATGCCACAGGTCGGCCAGCATGTGCACGCAGCGCGCCTCGAGTTCCGCGGTCTGCGGGTACTCGTCCTTGTCGATCATGTTCTTGTCGAGGCACTCGTCCATGAGCCGGTGCACTTCGGGATCGGCCCAGGTCTGGCAGAAGGTGGCCAGGTTCTGGCGGGAGTTGCCGTCGAGCATGAGTTCGTCGTGCACGACCTGGTAGGCGTGCCTGGGCTCGATTTCCTTTTCGGGGAACCGGTACTTGGGCATGCGTACCGACAGGTCGCTCGAAGCGTAGACGTCGTCGAGGAGATCGCCGCGGACCGTTTCCTTCTGATGCAAGACCATGCATCGCCTCCTTCGTTGGGGCGTCGCCGGGCGGCCTACTTGCCGCCCTGGCGCCAGCCGGGTTTCTTGCAGGCGTTTATGACGAGCGGCAGGCCGACGAAGACCACCATGCCGGCCGCCACCAGGCCCACGTAGAGCGCGGGATTGCCCACGGGCAGGTTGGTCGGCGGGAAGAACCCGACCACCAGGGAGAAGCACACGCCGACGAGACCCGTGCCGGCGACGAACCACATGCCGCCGAGGCCGCCGGGCACCTTGTAGGCGCGCGGCAGGTCGGGCCGGGTGCGGCGCAGCTTGATGGCGGCGGCGTACATGAGGATGTACATCACGAGGTAGAGCGTGACGGTCATGGCCGAGAGCACGAAAAAGGCCACGCTCACGTTGTCCATGACGAAGTAGAGGCCGGCGAGGAGACTCACGATCACGGCCTGGATAAGCAGGATGTTGATCTGCACGCCGTGCTTGTTGACCTTGGCCATGAAAGGCGGAATTTCGCCCTGCTTGGCCGTTTCGAGCAGGCCCCGGCTCGGGCCGCCGACCCAGGCCATGACGCCGCCGATGGAGCCGAAGGCCGTGAGCACGCCCAGGACCGGGGTGAGGAACTCGAGGTGGAACTTGGAAAGCAGCAGTTCGAAGGCCTGCATGAGCCCGGCCGTGAGGCTGATCTCATTGGCCGGCACCACGGCGGCCACGGCCAGGGAACCGAGCATGAAGAGCAGGAAGATGACCGCCGCGGCCAGGAACATGCTTTCCGGGAACTGCTTGGCAGGCTCTTCCAGTTCGCCCGCATGCACGGCGTGCACTTCCACGCCGGCGAAAAGCAGGATGATGCCGGCCAGGAACGCGATGCTGCCAAGGCTCGTGATGTGCGGGAAAAGCCGCGCGTGCGCGCCCGAGCCGGCGACCGGGCCGGGGTTCAGGAACGCGATGGGATTGCCCTGGTCGATCCAGAGCAGCCCGAGGGCGATGACGATCAGCCCGGGCAGGACCGTGCCGCACAGCGCGCCGTATTTGGTGACGAAGCTCGCGACGTTCGAGCCGGCCAGGGTCAGGAACGTGGCCATCCAGTAGCAGGCCAGGATCACGAGGCCGGTATAGACGCCGTTTTCGGCCAGGGCGGGCTTCATGACCGCATAGGCCAGGCAGCTGGCCGCGAATCCGAGCACCGTCGGGTACCAGACCACGTTCTGGATCCATTGCAGCCAGATGGCGGTGAAGCCCCAGCGCGAGCCGAAGGCTTCCTTGACCCAGGTGTAGACGCCGCCGCCCTGGCTGCTGAAGGCGCTGCCCAGCTCCGCCGCCACGAGGGAGGCGGGGATGAGAAAGAGAATCGTGGAAAAAAGAATGTAGAAAATCAGCGACAGCCCTTCCTTGGCCATCATGGGCAGGCCGCGCAGGCTCACCACGGCCGCAACGGTCATCATGCACAGCGTGAACACCGAGAGTTTCGTTTTTCCGGTCATGCGTGATACCCTCTTTGGCCGACTGTGATGGGAATGCGAGGCGCGCAGGGGCGGTTGCCCCTGCCTGACGGGGATTACGTATGTCGCATAGCATAATTGCTTTCGAATGGAAAATAAAATCACCGTAGATTTTACTTTACGAGTAAAGATTCATAATGCCGTGGCGTTAAGCATTCGAGTCGAAAAGGGAACGCTGTCGGGCCGGGATATTCCAGGATCAAACGCCTTGCATGGCGTTGCAGTTCCGCATTCGTGCGGGTCGGAGGCCATGCGCGGGACGTAAAAACGGCGGCACGACGCAAGGCCGGGCGTTGCGTCGCGCCGCCGCTGTTCGGGCGGGGGGAAGGGGGCCGGCGCGCTCAGGCGTCGCGGGACGCGGGCGCGCCCGCATCCTGCGACAGGGCGCGCTCTACGGATTCGAGCAGTTCCTTGATCTTGAACGGCTTGGGGAAAAAGTCGTGCACCTGGCCGCGGAAGGCCTCGATGGCCGTGTCCAGGTGGGCGAATGCCGTGATCATGATGACGTGGATGTCCGGATAGAGCGCCTTGACGGTCTTTAAAAGCTCCATGCCGTCCATGCCCTTCATCTTGAAGTCCGTGACGATCAGGGCGAAGCGCTCCTCGGACAGGCGGCGCAGGGCCGAGGCGGCGTCGAGGAACGTCTCCACCGTGAAGCCGTGTTTGGTCAGGTGGATGCGCAGCATGTCCCCGACCACTTTTTCGTCGTCGATGACCATGATCCTAAGCCGTTGCGTCTCCATGGGAAGCCTCCGTCGGGGAAAGGGCCGGCAGCTCGACGGAGCAGGTGGTGCCTTCGCCCACCGTGCTCTCCACACGCAGCCGCCCGCCGTGGTTTTTGACGATGCCGTAGCTGACCGAAAGCCCGAGCCCCGTGCCTTCGGTGCCCTTGGTGCTGAAAAACGGGTCGAAGATGTGGGGCAGGGCGTCGGGGGGGATGCCCTGGCCGTTGTCGGCGATGACGATGCGCGCCGTTTGTCCGGGTTCGACCCGGGTGGCCACGCGCAGCTCCCCGCCGGGGCGCATGGACTGGATGGCGTTGGTGATGAGGTTGACGAGCACCTGGTGCATCTGCGCGGTGTCGGCCAGCACCCAGGTCTCGTCCGGGGCGGTGTCCAGGCGCAGGTCGATGTTGGAGACGTGGAGCATGTTGCGCACGAGCGGCAGCGTGTCCGCGACTAGGGCGTTGATGCCGACCACGCGCATGCTGGCGGCCTTGGGCTTGGAGAAGTCGAGCAGGTTGGTGACGATGCCGTGGATGCGGCCGCATTCCTTCTGGATCTGCCGCACCATCTCCAGGCGGTCGTCGGGGGGAAGCTCCTCGCCCATGGCCTCGAACGTCTCGGCGATCATGGAAATGTTGTTGACCGGGTTGGTGATCTCGTGGGCCACGCCCGCGGTCAGGGTGCCGAGCGAGGCGAGCTTTTTCGATTGCAGGATTTCGGCCTCGCGGGAACTGAGGCGTTCGGACATGGTGTTGACCGCCCGGATGACCGACGCCAGTTCGTCGTGGCTCCTGGGTTCCTCGATGCTCTCGAACTTGCCGTCGGCGATGGCCCCGGCCAGCCGCTCCACCTGGCCCAGGGAGCGCAGGACCTTGCGGAAAAGTAGCGGCGCGGCGAGCACCGCCGTGCAGACCACGGCCGCCAGGGACAACGTCATGGTGCTGCGGGACGAGGCGATGATCTCCCCGACCTGCGCCCGCTCCCGGCGCACGAGCGCGGTGGAGAACTCCCGCAGCGCGCGGCCGGACTCCCGCATGGCCGCCTCCACTTCGTCCCGGGGCATGTCCGCGGCGGCGGCCTGCCTGACCGCGGCGGCATAGGCGTCGAGATGGCGCGTGAGGGACAGGTAGTTGGCCTCGCCCGCGCCCCGGACGATGCGGTCGCGCGACTTGGCCAGCACCTCGCGCGTGTCGTCGATCCTGGTCGCGATGTCGCCGAGCGCCGCCTTGTCGCCGAACAGGAACAGGTTTTTCTCCGCCAGACGCATTTCCAGAAAGCCGGTGTTGAGGTCGTCCTGGACCTCCACGAAGCGCAGCTTGTCCACCACCCGGTCCATGTCGTGCCGGGCGAGCACGGCGAGAAGCACGAGCAGGGCCAGGCTCGTGCAGCTGCCCACGATCAGCTTGGTCTTGATCTTCATGCCCGCTCCCCCGGCGGGTCCATGCACCTGGGCGTGCGGACCGGCTCCTGGCGCACCGGCCAATACCACAACAGGCCGTCGACGACCATGGCCGCGCCGACCACGGCGAGCAGCCAGTCGACCAGGGAGAGCGGGCCGCCGCCGTAGTAGCGCAGCAGGCCGATGCCGAGGGAAAGGACGGCCACGCCGGTGCGGATGAAGGCCAGGCCCGTGCGCGCCCGCGCGGCGATGGTGCGGTAGCAGGCGCAGACCGTGCGCTGGGCGGCCAGGACGTTGCGCTCCCGGGCGAGGTGGATGCGCTCCGGCGCGCCCGAGGCGACCTCCAGGATGGTGGCGTGGTTTTCGAGCATGTCGCCCAGGCGCGCCAGCATGGTGCGTTTGGACGGCGGCCGCCGCCGGCCCGGAGTATCGATGAAGTGGTATTCCTCGAGGAACTGGAGCGTGGCGGCGGAGATTTCGACCAGGGTCTGGACCCCGGGCAGGCGCTGCTTTGAGAAGCGCAGGCGCAGGTAGCCCCCTGCGGCGGCCCCGGCCAGGGCGAGGCCGAGGACGAGGCAGGCGATGTCCGCGTTTTCGGCTGCTGGCGTTTGCGCGCTGCGCAGCAGCGTGTTGCCGAGGGCCATGAGCCCGAGGCCGAAGCGCGAGACGCTCAGCCACGTGCGCCCCGTGGCCATGTCCGTGCGCCAGCAGGCCAGATGGGTGCGCCAGCGGGCCATGGTGTTGCGCCAATGGGCGAGGTTGGTGCGCACCACGCCCACGGCCGCGCCGGTCACGGCCGGCTTGTAGTCCGCGGCCACGCGGGCGATGTCCTCTGGCGCGGCGGCAACGAAGCGCAGCCGCAGGCCGGCCAGGGCCGTTGCCGCGGCTACGCGCCCGGCCGCCTCGCGTCCTTGGGCCAGGGCGACGACGACCGTTGCGTCGGCGTCGCGGGAGAGGGGAAACCAGCTGTCCTGGCGGAAATCCTCCGCGGCGAGCCGGGCGAGCAGATCGGCCGGAACCCGCAGCCGATCGTCGAACACGAAGGGTGCGTCCTGCTTATGCGGCATGGCTTCCGCCCAATCCGGCGCTGGCGCGGCCCCAGGAGGCCTCGGGCGCGGCGTAGTCCGGCACGGTCAGTTCGAAATCGTCCGCGCACAGGCCCGAGCGACGGCGCTCGGCCGCCGCCGGCAGATACCAGTACAGGCCGTCCGCCAGCAGGGCGAGCCCCGTGCCGGAGAGGCCCAGGTTGAACACGGTCCAGCCCGTGGACGCCGTGCCGAACCAGGCGAGCAGGCCAAGGCCGACGGCCACGGCGTTGAGCCCCGTGCGGATGAAGGAAAGCCCGGTGCGGCCTTTGGCCATCTGCGTGCGCAGCCGCGCCAGGACGTTGCGTTCCTCGGCGAGGACGGTGCGCTTAAGCGCGAGCCCCGTCGTGCCGAGGAGGCCGTCGCAGGCGTCTTCCAGGCCCTTCGCGCAGGCCGCGTCGGGCCGGTCCAGGGTGCGGGGGCTCGGGCAGGCCGCGGCGCGGCACATCGCGGCCTGGCAGAGCTTGCCGGCGCGCCTGGCCGGCAGGTACCAGGACAGCCCTTCCAGGGCCATGACCGTGCCGACGCCGATCAGGCCGAAGCTGGCGACGTCCCACGGGCCGTGGTGGAACTGGCGGATCATGGCGATGCCGACGCCGGCCGCGGCGATGCCCGTGCGCCCGAGCGCCAGGCCCGTGCGCGAGCGAGCCATGATCGAACGCAGCTCGGCCAGGGTGGTGCGCTCCAGGGCCAGGGCCGTGCGGTCCAGGGCCAGGAAACGGCGGCGGGCAACCGGCGAAAGGAGCTCCCAGGCCGCGCGCAGCGCCTGCGCGCCGGGCACGGCCGGCAGCCAGCGGAAGCGCGGCCAGCGCAGGTCGGCCGACACGGCGAGCACGCCCGTGTTGCCGAGCGCCGGGTCCGGCTCGGGCACGCACGCGGGCAGTCCCCGGTGCGACATGCGCCTGGCGGGCAGGTACCAGATGATGCCGTCCACGATGAAGAAAAGTCCCGCGCCGCACAGCAGCGCCTCGAACGGCAATGCCGGGCCGAGGCCGAATATGCGCAGCAGCACGAGCACGACGGTCAGGAAGGCGATCCCGGTGCGGAACATGGAAAGCCCGGTGCGGCCCCGGGCGAGCGTGGTGCGGAAACCCGCCAGAAACGAGCGGCGCGCGGCCAGGTAGGTGCGCACCTTGGCCAGTTCCACCCGGCCGGCCTCGGGCGGAAATCCGGGGCAGACGTCGGCGGAATTGTCGAGGATGCGGGCAACCGCCTCGCGGTCGGCCGGCAGCACCGCGACGTCGCTTGCGCAAAGGGCGGTCGCGGCTTCCTGCGCCAGACCCTCGCGCCCGGGGTGCGCGGCGACGACCAGCACGGTCGCGCCGTCGCAGCCGATGGGAGCCCACAGGCCGGCGCGCATGGCGGCAAGCGCCCCTCGGCCCCGAAACGTCCTGGGAACCTCGAAATCCGCATCGCCGAGCGCCCGCGCAAGCGTCCGCGTCCGGTTGTCGTCCATTGTATCCCCCACTGCACATCGCGAAGCGGTCCGCAACGCTTGACGCGCCCGGATACGGCCGCGGGGTGTGCAGGCGCATCCATTGCAAGAAAGTCCGAGGTTCGTAATCCGCCTCGTGCGCCAAGGCAAGGCCGGGAAGCGCGGAGCCTGTTCCTGCGGCGCGTGCGGGGCCAAAGCGCACGCGCGCGCGTTTCATATACGTGAAAAACCGCAAGACGTGCCGTTTCGGGCATCTTGTGCGATGGCGAAAAAAATCATGCCGTCTGTACAGGCGCGGCGACAGGACGCATAAGACAGGAAAAGGAGGTGTGCAGTATGCAAGGCGACCACGAACATCACCACGAGCATGCCCACGAGCACTCCCACGAACACGAGCACGAGCATGAACATCCGGGCGGCGGCCGGCACAGCCACAAGCATGTCCACGTCCATTCCCACGAGCACGGCCACGACCACAAGCATCCGCACGACCACGGCACGACGGCCGGCGTCCACGACCACGAGCATCCCGGCGAGCACGGTGCGCACGACCACGCTCACGAAGGGCACGAGCATGAGTCCCACGACCACGAGCATTAGAATTGTGTAAGCCGGGCGCGCAGCCGCGCCGCAAACGGCAAGGCCGGCGCTTCTCCTCTTGCGGGGGAACGCCGGCCTTTCACGTCGTGCGAAGAAGCGCCGTTAACCGGCGGAAAGCAGCGTGTGGATCGCCGTGTCGATGGGGATCTCGATGACGCTCACGCCTTTCCCGTCCAGGGCTTTGGCGAAGCCGTCGCGGATGTCCGCAACCGTCGCGGCGCGCCAGGACTTGGCCCCGTAGCCCTTGCCGAGGGAGACGATGTCGAGCCCGGGCAGGTCGAGGCCCGGCACGCCCGGCGTGTCTTCCAACATGGCGAAGGATTTGAGGATGCCGTACTCGCCGTTGCGCAGCACCAGGAAGACCATGTGCAGCCCGTGCTGCACCGCCGTCCACACGGATTGCGGCGCGTACTGGAACGAGCCGTCGCCGATGACGGCGATCACGGGCCGGTTCCTGCCCGTGCGCTGCTCGGCCAGGGCCAGGCCCACGGCCGCGGGCATGCCCCAGCCGAGCGCGCCCGAGGCCATCATGTACCAGCTGTCGGGTTTGGCGATGGTCCCGAGCTTGGTTTGCGCAAGCTCGCCCATGTTGGACGGCGATTCGTTGACGAGCACGTAGTCCTCGGGCGCGCGCTCGGAGAGCACGGCGAAGACCTGTTCGGCGGTGAGCGGCTCCTTGGCGCCCTTGAGGATGTCCGCCGCGGGCTCGCGCCTGAAATACGGCTCCCGCGCGGGATTTCCCCCGCGCGACCGCACCAGGGGCAAAAGCGCCTCCAGGGCGAGCCCGCTGTCGCTTACGAGGCTGTCGCCGGCCACGGCCTTGGCCGCGTCGAAGGCGTCGTCCGTGATTTGGAGCAGCTTCGCCCCGGCCGGCAGATACTCGCCCGGCACCCAGGGATAATAGCGGAAGACCGGCGCGCCCACGACCACGATCAGGTCATGGCCGGCCAGGGCCTTGCTCAAGGGGCCGATGGCCGGCGGCAAGGTCCCGGCGTAGAGCGGATGGGTCTGGGGAAAAGGCACGTTTTCCGTAAACGGGCCGAGCCAGACCGGAACGCGCAGTTTTTCGGCCAGGGCGATGCCCGCGTCCCAGGCTTGGCTGCGGGAGAGGTCGCCGCCGTAGACGAGCACGGGGTTCGCGCTGGCGTTTACGCGCGCGGCGAAGTCCGCGATGCGCGCCGGGTCCGGGGCGATGCGCGTGGAGACGCCGCGCAGCACGTCCACGGCGTCCATCTCCTGGTCCCAGTCGTCGAGGGGCAGGGACAGAAACACCGGGCCGGTCGGCTGCTGCATGGCCATGGCGTAGGCGCGCATGAACGCGCCGGGCACGTCCTGGGGACGGGCCGGCTCGTAGCTCCACTTCACGTAGGGCCGCGGCAGGACCGTGGGCTCGAAATTGGTGAGGAACGGCTCGGCGAGCAGCATCTGCCGGGTCTGCTGGCCGGCGGTGAGGATGAGCGGCGTCTTGTTGAGATAGGCCGAGAGCATCGCGCCCATGGCGTTGCCGAGCCCCGCGCCGGTGTGCACGTTGACCAGCACCGGCTTTTTCAGCCCCTGGGCGAGGCCGTCGGCGATGGCCACGACGTTGGTCTCCTGCAGGGCCAGGACATAGGTGAAATCCGGCGGGAAGTCCTTGAGGAAGGTCTCTTCGGTGGAGCCTGGATTGCCGACGACGGTGGTCAGTCCCAGCCGGCGCAGCAGGTCGAAAGTGACTTCGCGGACGAGCGGCATACGGAAACTCCGTGGTTGGTGTTTGCCGCTTCTCGCCTGGCGCGAAAGCGGCGCGTTCGCCCCGGAACCGGGCTGCCGCCGACCATAGCATAGAAGAAAACGGAGGCAAGCGACACGGCATGACAGCCTTCGTCTTTCGCACGGCGGGAAGGAAAGAACGTTTGCCCCCGGCCCCGGCCAAGGGTACGTTCGCCGCCATGGCCGCGCGATTCACGACCAGGCTCAACCTGCGCCAGCGCATCGTCGTCATCCTGCTGCTCTACGTCTTCGGCATCGGGGCCATGGCGCTCGTCTCCTACCAGGACTTGTCCACCATGGAGGACAAGCTGGAATTCATGCGCCTGGGGCACGTCATCGCCAACACCATCCTCGAAGTGCGGCGCTACGAGAAAAACTACCTGCTCTACGGCCTGCCCGAGGATCTCGACGAAGACAGGCGCTACCTGGACGAATCCTTCAAGACCCTGGCCGTGCTCACGGCCGAGGCCCGCGACCTGCGCGTCTCGCCGCAGCTCGACGCCCTGGGCGCGTTGCTCGCGCAGTACCGCCGGGGCCTCGACGCCCTGGCCGCGCCCGGCCCCGGACAGGCCGAGGCCGAAGGCGAGGCGGCGCTCAAATTGCGCGAAATCGGCAAGGCCCTGACCGAGGCCGCGGACCATGTCGTGGACTTCGAGCGCCAGCGCATCCATGACCTGCTGCGCCTGCTCGCCTGGCAGCTGCTCGGCGCGGTGGTCGTGGCCATGGCGCTCGGCGTGGCGCTGCCGGTGATGATGTTCCGCAACATCTTCAAGCCGCTCGGGATCATCCGCATGGCCACCCGCGACATCGCCGCCGGCCGCTACAACCGCATTCCCGTGGTCAACACCAACGACGAGATCGAGCAGGTCATGGAGGCCATCAACCGCATGGTGGCCGAAATCGAGCGTCGCCAGGACCAGCTCGTGCAGACGCGCAAGCTCTCCTCCATCGGCACGCTGACCGCGGGCGTCGCCCACCAGCTCAACAACCCCCTCAACAACATCTCCACCTCCTGCCAGATCGCCCAGGAGGAGCTGGAATCGGCCGATCCCGCATTCTTGCGCAAGCTCCTCGGCAACATCGCCCAGGAAACCCTGCGCGCCCGGGACATCGTCGCGGGGCTGCTCGAATTTTCCCGCGCGCGGGACTTCTCACTGCGCCCGGTGCGGCTCTCCGAACTCGCCGCGCGCACCCTGCGCCTGGTTTCGAGCCAGGCCGGCTCGGGGGTGCGCCTGCGCGCCGACGTGCCGGACGGCCTCGTGCTCGCCGCCGACGCCTCCCGGCTCCAGGAGGCGCTGCTCAATCTGCTGTTAAACGCCATCCAGGCCGTGGACGGCGCGGGCGACGTGACCCTCTCCGCCCGCACGGAAAACGGGCAGGCCGTCGTCACCGTGGCCGACACCGGCCCCGGCATCCCCGAAGCCATCCAGAGCCGCATCTTCGATCCCTTCTACACCACCAAGGAAGAAGGCAAGGGCACGGGACTCGGGCTTTCCATCGTCTACGGCATCATCGAAAAACACGCCGGCTTCATCGCCGTGGACAGCGCGCCCGGCCGCGGCGCATCCTTCGTCATCCGCCTGCCCCTGGCCGTGGAGCCGCAGGGCGCGCCCGCCGAGGCCCCGGCATGAGCCGCGAACGCATCCTGGTCGTGGACGACGAGGAAATCGCCCGCGAAAACCTCGTCCACAGCCTGACAAAGGCCGGCTACCGCGCCGCGGCCGCCGCCGACGGCCGGCCGGCCCTAGCCGCCCTGGCCGAGGAGCCCTGCGACCTCGTGCTCACGGACCTGCGCATGCCGGAGATGGATGGCATGGAGCTGCTCGCCGCCATCAAGCGCCGCTATCCGGAAGTGGAAGTCATCGTCGTCACCGGCCACGCCGCCGTGGACTCGGCCGTGGCCGCCATGCGCCTGGGCGCATTCACCTACGTGGCCAAGCCCGTGCAGGTTGCGGAAGTGCTGGCGCAGGCGGCCAAGGCCCTGGAAAAATCCGCCATGCGCCGGGAACTGGCCAGCCTCAAGCGCAAGGTCGATCCCGCCTCGGGACTGTCGCGCCTCATCGGCCAGAGCGCCGCCATGGACGCGTTGCGCGAATCCATCGTCCAGGTCGCGCGCCTGGAATGCAACGTGCTCATCACCGGCGAAACCGGAACCGGCAAGGAACTCGTGGCCCGCACCGTCCATGACCTGAGCCCCCGTTGCGAAGGCCGGTTCATGGCCGTCAACTGCGGCGCGTTCTCCGAAGAACTCATCAGCAACGAACTCTTCGGCCACGAACGCGAGGCCTTCACCGGCGCGGCCGCGCGACGCAAAGGCCTCATCGAGGCCGCCTCGGGCGGCACGCTCTTTCTCGACGAAATCGGCGAACTGCCGCTGACCATGCAGGTCAAACTGCTGCGCGTGCTCCAGGAACGCACCTTCCTGCGCGTCGGCGGCACCGAGGAAGCGCCCATGGACGCCCGCGTGCTCTCCGCCACCAACAAGGACCTCAAAAAGGAAGCCGAAACCGGCGCGTTCCGCCAGGACCTCTTCTACCGCCTCGACGTCGTCACCCTGCACGTGCCACCGCTTTCCCAGCGCCGCGAAGACATCCCCCAGCTCGCCCGGCACTTCCTGGCCAAACACGCCGGCCAGGCCTGCCGCGAAGTCGCGCTCTCGCCCGAAGTCCTCGACCGCCTGCTCCTCTACGAATACCCCGGCAACGTCCGCGAACTGGAAAACATCATCCAGAAAGCCCTCGCCATGTGCGACGGGGACGTCATTCGGCCCGAACACCTGCTCGCCGACCTCCGCGATGAACGCGTGCGCCCCACCCGTAGCGCCTCGCGGCAGGAATGGCCCTCCCTCGAAGAACACGAAAAAAGCTACATCCGCGACGTGCTCGAAGCAGTCGAAGGCAACAAATCCAGGGCCGCCCGCGTGCTGGCCATCGACCGCGTGTCGCTGTGGCGCAAATTGAAGCGGTACGGGTTGGAGTAGGTGTAGAGGTGGAAAGGCGTAAGATGCCTCCGGCGGCCGGGGGGGATCATCCCCCCCGGACCCCCAGGGCGGGGGCGTGGGTAAGCGGGTGGAGTCGTGGTCGTTCGCGGGTGTGCGTCGGCGATGCCGGAATTCGGCCGGCGATGCCGTCGCTGCGCTCCAGGCTCGCCGCCCGGATTCCGGCATCGCAGGCCCGTCGCCCCTTTAGGGCGAGTTTGAAGGAATTTTACGTGGGAAGCCTCTTTGAAAGGCAAAAGACCTTAAAGGAATTTTCTTACAATGCGGCGCTTCGCCGCTGGCACCCGTGGTCTCGGAAATGGGGCGGCCGTGCTGGCCGGCTTTGCGGCCTGCGGGGCCGCCCCATATCCGAGACCACATGGTCCACCGCCCCGCCCACCGACCGTCTCCCCCCCCGCTTACCCATCCCCCGTCGGGGAGGTCCAGGAGGGGGTCATCCCCTCCTGGCCGCCGGAGGCATCTTCGCCTTTTCTCCCTCTCCTTTCCTTCCGCCTTCCTCCCCTCATCCTTCCTCCTTCTTCCGCTTAAAATTGAACAACCGGCCGCGCACGATGGCTTCGCGGCCGAACTTGTCGCGGATGGTGTCCAGGGCGGCGTTGATTTTGCCGTCGCGAATGTTTTGGGTTTGGGTGGCGGATTCGAACAGGCCAAGTTGTCGTTCCTGGCGGCCGAAGTTGGAGACGCCGACGCCGATGAGGCGCACGGAGTTTGGCAGAGGTTCGGCATCGAGGAGGGTTCTGGCGGCGTTGAAGATGGCGGTGTCGCTGTCGGTGGGTTCGGGGAGGGTGCGGCTGCGGGTGATTTGGCGGAAATCGTTGAATTTGAGTTTGAGGGTGATGGTACGGCCGCGGAGGTTCTCCTGGCGCAGTTCGCGGCCGATGCGTTCGGCCTGGCGCAGAAGCCAGGCGGCGAGGCGGTTGCGGTCGGCGGTATCGGTGTCGAAGGTGTTTTCGGCGGAGACGGATTTGGCTTCCCGGCTGGAGCTGACGACGTCGCTGCCCTGGCCATTGGCGCGGGCGTAGAGGTCGAGGCCCCATTTGCCGCAGTGTCGTTTCCAGAAGTCGGGCGGGTAGTTGAGGACGTCGCGCACGAGGCGCACGCCGAGGCGCGCGAGGGTATCCTGGGCGCGGTTGCCGACGCCGGGGATTTTGCCCACGGGCAGATCGGCGAGGAACGCGGCGACCTGATCGGGCGCAACCACCGTGAGGCCGTCGGGCTTGTCGTAGTCCGAGGCGATTTTGGCGATGAATTTGACCGGCGCGATGCCGACGGAGCAGGCGAGGCCGGTTTCCTCGCGGATCATGGCCTTGACGGCGCGGCCCAGGGTTTCGGGCGGGCCGAAGAGGGTTTCGGTGCCGGTGACGTCCACATAGGCCTCGTCGATGGAGGCGGGTTCGACGAGCGGGGAGACGCGTTCGAGAGCAGCCATGACGATGCGGGAGACCTCGCCGTAGCGACGGCGGTTTCCGGGCAGGAAGACGCCGTGGGGGCAACGGCGTTTGGCTTCGACAACGGGCATGGCCGAGCGCACGCCGAAAACACGGGCCTCGTAGGAGGCGGCGGAGACCACGCCGCGGGGGTGGTTGCCGATGATGACGGGTTTTCCGGCCAGCGTCGGGTCGTCGTGTTGCTCGACGGAGGCAAAAAACGCGTCCATGTCGAGATGGAGGATGGTCGCCATGACCGAGCATGCGTTGAATCGGGGCCGAAGGCAAGGCACCCGCGCGGCAACGGCGGCCAGGGACGCCGCCTTTGCCGGCATCCTCACGAGCTACGATGTCCTGCCGGTTTCGGGGAACATCCTGACGCCACAGCCTCGCGGCCGCGCCGGGCACGGCCGCGAGACTGTAAAAACGGCTACGCCTTGACGTTCACATTGCCGCCGAGGCCTTTGGCCGCGGACAGCACTTTCGTCTGGAAATCGAAATCCTGGTCCACCTTGCCAGTGGTCTGGTCGGTGTTGAGGCGGGTCAGCGTGTCCGTGACCACCTGCGCGCCGAGTTTCTGTTGGGCGAAAGCCCCTTTGAGCGTGCCGCTTCCGGTTCCGTCTATGGCGTCCATGGTTGGCCTCCTTGGATAAAATGTCGCCTTCTCGTCACCTATCGGCCGCGAGGGAGGACTCCTTTAGGCTCTCCCGTTGGACAACGCCGTCTCCCTTTTGCTATGAGGCAGCATACCCTTGCCCCGACTGCCCTTGAGGAGGTCTCCCCCATGCCCGTTGCGCACTGCCCGCTCGAAACCCTCGACGCCGATTCCCTTTCCTGCTCCATCCGCAACCATATCACGCATTCCCTGGGCAAGCCCTGCGCCGAAGCCGGCAACCGCGACGTGGCCATGGCCCTGTCCCGAACATTGCGCGACCGCCTCGTGGACAGGATGCTCGAAACACGGCAGCGCTACCGCGACGCCCGTGCCAAGCGCATGTATTACCTTTCCATCGAATATTTGCTGGGCCGCTGCCTGGGCAACAACATCGACAACATGCGCATCGAGGACACGTGCAGCGAACTGCTGCGGCAATGGGGCTTCGAACTGGAGGAAATCCGGGAGTTCGAACGCGATCCGGCGCTCGGCAACGGCGGCCTCGGTCGCCTCGCCGCCTGCTTCCTCGACTCCCTGGCCACACTGGACCTGCCCGGCTGCGGCTACGGCATCCACTACGAATACGGCCTGTTCAAGCAGGCCATCGAAAACGACCGCCAGGTCGAGCGGCCCGACTACTGGATGGCCGAAGGCATGCCCCTGCAGATCGAACGCCGCGATCAGGCCGTCATCGTGCCCATCTACGGCCGCATCGAAGACCACCAGGGCCCCGACGGCGGCTACCTCCCCCTCTGGGTGGACTGGCAGGACCTGATCGGTGTTCCCTACGACATCCCCATCGTGGGCTACGGCGACAACACCGTCAATTACCTGCGCCTGTTCGCCGCCCGCTCCACCGACAACTTCGACATGAAAATCTTCGACGAGGGCGACTACATCAAGGCCATCCACCAGAAGGTCTATTCGGAACTGGTGTCCAAGGTCCTCTACCCGAGCGAGTCCATCGCCTTCGGCCGCGAACTGCGCCTGATCCAGGAATACTTTCTCGTTTTCTGCGCGCTGCGCGACATCACCCGGCGCTTCCTCAAACAGAATCGCAACATCGAGGAACTGCCCGAATTCACGGCCATCCAGCTCAACGACACCCACCCGGCCCTGGCCGTGGTCGAACTCATGCGCATCCTCGTGGACGAACGCCGCGTGCCCTGGGACCGGGCCTGGAACATCACCACGCGCACCCTGGCCTTCACCAACCACACGCTCATGCCCGAATCCCTGGAAATGTGGCCCGTGGAACTGCTGGGCAAGGTCCTGCCGCGCCACCTCCAGCTCATCTACGAAATCAACCGGCGTTTCCTCGACCACATCCGCACGACAAGCAACCCCGGAGACGCCGCCCTGCGCCGCCTGTCGCTGATCGATGAAGGAAACGGCAAACAGGTGCGCATGGCCAACCTCGCCGTGGTCGGCTCCCATTCCGTCAACGGCGTCTCGCGACTGCACTCCGAACTGGTCAAGAAAGTGCTCTTCCCGGATTACGCCGCCCTGTGGCCTGGCAAGTTCAACAACAAAACCAACGGAATCACCCCGCGCCGCTGGCTGCACAAGGCCAACCCGGGCCTGTCCGCGCTCATCACCGAGGCCATCGGCGACGCCTGGGTCAAGGACCTCGACCGGATCGAGGAACTCGTCCCCCTGGCCGAAGACGCCGCGTTCCGCCAGAAATTCATGGCCGTCAAACGCGCCAACAAGGAATACCTGACCGGTTTCGTCACCCGGGCCTCGGGCATCGTCCTCTCCCCGGACGCCGTCTTCGACATCCAGGCCAAGCGCATCCACGAATACAAGCGCCAGCTCCTCAACGTCATGCACATCATCCACGACTACCTGCGCCTGACCGAGGACGGCTATATCCCGGCCGTGCCGCGCGTGTATCTCTTTGCCGGCAAGGCCGCGCCCGGCTATTTCGAAGCCAAGGAAATCATCCACCTCATCTGCTGCCTCGCCCGCGTCATCAACGGCGACAAACGCGTGGGCGACCACATCAAGGTCGTCTTCGCCCCCGATTACCGGGTCTCCCTGGCCGAAAAGCTCATTCCCGCCGCCGACGTCAGCGAGCAGATCTCCACCGCCGGCACCGAAGCCTCCGGCACCGGCAACATGAAGTTCTCCTTAAATGGCGCGCTCACCATCGGCACCCTCGACGGCGCGAACATCGAGATCCGCGAATGCGTGGGCGACGAAAACTTCTACCTCTTCGGCCTGTCCACGCCCGAAGTGGAACGCGCACTCGGCGACGGCAGCTACGACCCCTGGGAATACTACAGCAAGCACCCGGAAATCCGCCGCGTCCTCGACGCCATCTCGGCCGGCCGCTTCAGCCCGGAAGCCGCCTCCAGCTTCCACTGGATCTTCGAAAAACTCCTCGCCCGCAACGAACGCTACATGCACCTCGCCGACTTCATGTCCTACATCGAGACCCACGAACGCCTGGGCATGGACTACGCCCGCCCGGACGTCTGGGCGCGCAAAGCCATCCTCAATACCGCCCGCATGGGCTACTTCTCCTCCGACCGCACCGTTCGCGAATACGCGCACGATATCTGGGGCATCAAACCCGTGCCGCCGAAATGAGAAAGTGAGGAAGGAGCGGGGGAAAGGCGAAGCGTAAAGAGGCCTCCGGCGGCCAGGAGGGGATGATTCCCTCCTGGAGTTCCCCGACGGGGGCACGGTGCGGTGACTGTGTTTCCTTTTTGTGCCTGATTGTCCGGGCCGCGCGAGGGACGTATGGGGAGGGCTCCAAACAGGAGGTTTCCCATGCGCATCATGGCCATAAACGGCAGTCCCCGGAAGAAAAGGAACACCGCCGCGCTGCTCGGCAAGGCCCTGGAAGGGGCCGCCGGCAAGGGCGCGGAAACGGAACTCGTGCATCTCTACGGCCTGGACTACAAAGGCTGCATCAGCTGTTTCGAGTGCAAGCGCATCGGCGGCAAGAACTACGGCCGTTGCGCCGTCAAGGACGCGCTCGCTCCGGTGCTCGAACGCGCCGCCGCGGCCGATGCCCTCATCCTCGGCACGCCGGTCTACTTCGGCGCGGAAACGGGGGAAATGCGCTCCTTTTTCGAGCGCCTGTGCTTCCCCTTCCTGACCTACACCCCGGGCTACGCGTCGCTCTTTTCGCGCAAGATCAGGACGGCCCTGGTCTACACCATGAACGTCCCGGAAGCCGCGCTTGAGCAGTGGGGCTACACCGTGTTCATGGAGCGGGGGCGCGCGGTCCTGGAGCGCACGTTCGGGGCCTGCGAGCTGCTCCTCGCCACGGACACCATGCAATTCGACGATTACGGCAAATACCTGTCCACGGTCTGGGACGCGGCGGCCAAGCGCAAGCGTCACGAGGAGGTTTTCCCCGGGGACTGCGCCAGGGCTTTTGCCCTGGGCGAGCGGCTGGCCGCGCCGCTGGCGACGGGCTGAGGCGGCCTTCCGGCGGGGGGGCCGCCCCCCC